>CAYOXS010000182.1:0-11446 GCA_964407935.1 uncultured Caldilineaceae bacterium | reverse complement strand
GTGGTGAAATCGGGCAGCCACAGGGCCGTATCGGCAAAATTCTGCCGCACCGAGTCCGGCCCGCCCGGCCCCTCGCCGCCGCCGCCGCCTTTGCGCTCATCGAGGGCGCGGTTGATGCGATCGATGGCCAGCGTCATGCCCAGCGCGGTCTGCACATCGAGGCCGCGCCGCTGCCAGAAGGCATCGCGGAGCTGGTTGGGCAGGTCGGGGGCCAGCGTCAGCACGGCCTTGTCCACCAGCGCCAGCGAAAACTCAGCCTGCACCGGCCGGCCGGCAAAATCGGTCACTTTTACCTGATAGCTGACGCTTTCGCCCGGTTTGTAGGCCGCGCCGTCGGCGGGCGGGCTGGACGTCAACGAGATGTTCAACTGCTTTTCCGCCGGGTTGATGGTCAATTGAGTGTAGCCCAGTTTGAAGCCGGCCAGCGATTCTTCCGGCGGCGCTACGCCGACGGCAGGCACGGCGTCCATCCCCTTGAGCACCAGTACCGAAACGTACATATTGGGACTCATCTCCGCGGTGATGGGGATGTCAATCTGGCTGCTGTTGGTTGGCAGGGTGGTCACAAAATGGTCGTGAACGTGGCCCCGCTCCAGTGTGACCAGCGCCGTGACCGTGCCGCTAAACGGGTGCGGCACCAGAATTTTGGCGGTGTCGCCGGTGGCGTATTCCGGCTGGTCGGCCACCAGTTCAATGCGGTCGTGGTCGTCCTGGCCCCAGTTGACGTACTGGTAGCCGCTGGCCCAGATAAAGGTGGTGGCCAGCGCGGCCCGCCCGCCGTCATCGACGGCGCGGGCGTAAATTTTGTAGCTGCCGCCCTCGTCCGGGGTAAAGCTGACTGTGGCCGTACCATCGGCGGCGGTGGTGACGGTGTCGGTGAAAATGGCGATGTTGTTGACCAGGTTGGTCCAGTAAAACTGCGGGTCCGGGCTGAGCTGGCCGGCGGCGGGATCGAGCGTTTGCACGCTGTACCAATCCTCGCGGGTAACCAGCACCTCCACTTTTTGGTTGGCGACGGGCTGGCTTTGCCAATCGACGGCCAGCACCTCGACCTGATTGGGCTGGCCAATTTGCCCCACGCCGGAGAGCGGCCGCACGCCGACCACCACTTCGGCTTGGTGAACGATGGTGCGGGCCTGCGCGGCGACTTCCTGGTTGTTGAGGCCGGTCACGGCCACGTCAAAGGTGAAGGTCTGGCTGTTGAGCCGGCCGGTCAAATCGGCGGGGACGGTCACGCTGAAGCGGCCGTTGGCGTCGGTCACGCCTTCGCCGCTGCCAATTTGCTGGCCAAAGCCGTAGCCAAAGGCCGGGTTGTAATCTCGGCTGCGGCTGGAATCCTCGGCGGTGAAATTGTAGTAGCCCTTGCCCTGATAATCAAAATAGAAGTCATCGGACAGCAGTGTCCAGCGCACGGGGGCGTTGGCCACCGGCCCGCCGGCAAAAAAGTCGGCCTGCAGCGACAGGGTGATGTCCTGCCCGGCGACAACTTCGGGCCGGTCGGTGGCGGCGGTCACCAGAAATTCCGGCTTGCGGTATTCGGCCACGCCGAAGCTGGTGTAGCCCACATTTTGGGTTTGCCACACCGGGTCGCTGAACACAGCCTCAAGCTGATAACCGCCCAGGCTGGCTTTTTCGTCGAGCACAAACTGGCCGTTGTACGTACCAAAGGCGTTCAGCCGGAGCGTATCGCTGAACACCGGCCGGTACTGCGGGTCGTAAATGGTTACGGTCACCGTCGGGACGGCGGATGGCACGCTGTAACGGGCGTCATTATCGGCCCGGACAATGCCTTTGAAATAGACGGTCTGACCGGGGCGATAGAGGCGGCGCTCCGGGTAAATGACGCCGCCATAAGCCCGGCTGTAGGTGAACGAGCCGGGGCCGCTGATATTATCAAACTCAAACGGCTGGATACCGGCGCTCCAACTACTGCTGGCCACAGCAAAATCAGCGCCGGGCTGGTCGGGCTGGCCGGTGATGACGAGGCTGTCAGCGTACATGTTGTCGGGCGTAAGCTGATAACTGAACGTGGCCACGCCGTCAGCGGCGGTGGTTTCGGTGTGTGGTTGGCCGGCGGGGTCGTCAAAACGCAGCGGCACGCCGGCCACCGGCTGGCCGGTTTGCAGATCGGTCAGCCAGGCCAGCAGTTCGCCGCCGCCCCGTTTGAGGCTGAGATTGCGTTTGCTGACAATCAAAATCTGGCGGTCGGTCGCTTCGGCGGGGTCGCTGCCCTGCGCTTCGGGGAAAAAGCTGTCGGGCGGCGCGGACGCCTCCAGATAGTAGAGGCCCGGCGGCAGCGGCTCGCCGCCGAGCGCCTGGCTGACATCGACTTTATAAACGGTGTTTTCAAAGGCGGCGGGGTCAACCGATTGCTGCCACTGGCCCAACAGATTTTCGGCGGCGGGCCGGTACTGGTCCCACTCGTAGCCGCGCTCAAAACCGCGATACGACTGCGGGCTGAGCCGGCGGAAATCGCCCTCGGGCAGGCGGTACAGGCTAAAATTGACGCCGGCCACGTTGCGCACGGTCATATAAATGTAGGTTTGCGGCTGGTAGCCGTTGTACACGCCCACTTTGGGGCTGACCAGATAAACATACGGCGACTGGCGCAGCGTTTGCCAGCGTATCCGCGCGGCTTCGGCGAGCGGCTGGCCGTAGCGGCTTTCGGCCTGGGTGGTCAGGGTGACGGTGTACGCGGTGTTGGGCTGGCGCGGAAACCCAACCGACAGCTGGGTGTCGCTGTTGGCCCAGTAGGTGTACACATCGGTTTCGGCCACGGCTGGCTCGATGAGCAGACTCTGGCCGAGCGCGATACTGGCCGGGTTCATCGGCGCGTTAAAGGTGATGTCCAAACCCTGCCACATGTCGGCAAAACGCTCGCCGTCCGGCGGGTTGGTGCTGACCACTGCCGGCAGCGGCGACACGCTGAAATCGGCGCGGTAATCGGCGGCGGTGGGCGCGCCGGCTTTGCTGGCGACGCCTTTGGGCAGGAGAAGCTGGTACTCGCCGCCGGGTTGCAGCGGCGAATCCGGCGTAAAGGCAACCGTCTCCACGCCGACCGGCTGCGGTTCGGCAGGAAATTCGCCGGAGTAATTGGGCTGGGCGTTGGGGTCGATGGGCGGGATTACGCCGCCGGACTGCCAGCGAAAACTGCCGGCCACGGCATCACCGCCGGCCAGATCGACCAGTTGCAGATTCTGCTCGACGGCGGCGTGGTCCATCAATTGATTAAAAGCCACGCTGATGACCGGCGTGGGGCTGACGTACATGTCGCCGGGGGCAGGCAGGCTGGCGGCCACGGCCGGGCTGACGGTAGTGAACGTCCACTCAAAGTCTGGTTGCAGCAGCGCCGCGCCGGAAACATCGGTTAACCCGGCGGCAACGCGGGCGGTGTATTCGGTGGCCGGTGCAAAACCAGTTTCGGGCGTAAATTGATAGGTGGCCGTGTTGAGCCATTCGCCCCGGCCGGAGACCGGCGGGGTGAAGGTCAGCGGGTCGGGCAGAGCGCCGGCGGACGCGCCCAGCGGTACTACCGGCCGGCTGAACATCACCAGCACCAGCGCGTCGGGCGAAACTTCGGCGCTGCCGGCGGCGGGCTGCACGCTGGTTACGCTCAAAAAGCCCTGCGCGCTGAAATTGAACTCAAACGGGCGCTCCATTTTTAGCCCGGCCTGGCCTACTGCCGACTCAACAACGCGAACGCGGTAGCGCTGGCCGCGTTGCCAGCCGTTGTCCAACGCAAAGCGCACGGTTTGATCATCGACCCAATCAAACGCGCCATCGACGCTGGCTCCCGGCTCAATGGCGAAGGCCTTTTCGACGCTGGCGCGGTCCATCGGCTGGTCAAATGTCAGTTCAATCGGCGCGTCGAGCGGCTGTTCCGCGCCGCGTTCCGGCGCGGCGGCCACTACCAGCGGCGGGAACGGGCCGGCGGGCGTTGGCGGCGGGGCGGGGGTGTCGGTGGGTGCGGGGGTAGCGGACTCCGCGGGCGCGGGCGTCGGCGCGGCCTGCTGCGCTGCCACCGATTCGCCGCGGGTGGGGCTGGGGGCGGGTTCGGTGGGCGCGGGGGTTTCGGTGGCGCAGGCGGCGGTAAATAACAGGTTCAAGGTGAAGAAGATGATTAACAACTTTTTCACGGCAAGTCTCCTCTGAGAATAGGGGTCAGGAGTCAGGAATTAGGTTAGGGCGTGTTCCTGCTCCGGCTTCTAAAAGTTTGCGGCAGGAGTCCAAAACTCCAGTTTTGGACTCGACATTTTTATTCTGACCGACCAATTCATCCTATCACAACCATAGCTGTTTTGCTAAACCGGGGGCAAATATCCAGCCAACAGCCGCAGCGTTGGCTGAGCGTAGGGTGAGGCGTTGGTTACTCAACCACGCGGACGGTGACGCGCTGGCCGGTGAGCGGCTGGCCGGCGGCATCCACGCCAACGGCCTCAAAGGTGTACTCGCCGGGGCGCATTTGCCACAACGCTTCCGGGCCGGCGGCGAGCGGCTGGCCGTTGACCCGCAGCGACACCTGCCGCACCTGCACGCCTTCGGCGGGGCGAACGCTGACCCGGATTTTCTGCTTGTCGGCGGGGATGTTGGGCACCAGCCGAAACACGCTGCCCTGGTCGGGGCTGGTGAAAATTAAAGGATGAAGGGGAAGGGCTGAAGGCTGAAGTTGGTTCGCTGGCTGGCCGGCACGCTGATTCGCCGGTTCGGTATTGGGGCACAGCGGCGAGTAGTCGGCCGGCGGTTCGGGGACGCCCTGTTTGCGCGCCCAGGCTTGCGCTTCGGCGGGGTAGCGGGTAAAGGTGACGTAACTCACCTGCTCCAGCGGGCAGCCAATGCCGGCGCGCAGGCCGGTGCGCCGGTCCAAGGCGATGGCCGTGTGCCAGTCGTCAAAGCGGCGCGGCTCGGTGTCGTCGATGAAGGTTTCGGTGAGGGTGTGCGGGCAACGGCTGGGGAATTGTGAGTTTTGAATTTTAAGTTCTGAATTTTGAATTAATTGAGAACTGAGAGCTGAGAACTGAGAACTTTCAATCGGAACAAGTCCATTAGCCGCGCAAACTTCTTTATCCACCAGCCCGGCCGGGCGCGAAAAATCGCGGGCCGGCTTGCCTTTGAGCAGCTCGTTCATTACATCGCGCCAAATAGGGGCCGCGCCGGTAACGCCAGAAACGTGGCGCATCGGCTCGTTATCGGCGTTGCCCACCCACACGCCCACCACCAAATCCGGCGTGTAACCGATGGTCCAGTTATCGCGCCAATCCTGGGTGGTGCCGGTTTTGGCCGCCGCCGGCCGGTTGAGTTGCAGCGGGCTGCCCGCGCCAAAGGTGCTGCGGCGGGCATAGTTGTCACTTAAAATATTAGTGATGAGATAAGCCGTGCGCGGGTCGAGCACGGGCGGGCCGGGGTTGAGCGACGGCGGCTGCTGGTAAATGAGCCTGCCGGCGTGGTCGGTGATGCGGGTAATGGCCACCGGCTCGATGCGGCGGCCTTCGGCGGCCAGCGCGGCGTAGGCGGCGGTCAGCTCTACAAGCCGCACCTCGCCCCCGCCAAGTGTTAGCGCCAGGCCAAACTGTTTGTCGTCAAAGGTGGTGATGCCCATCGCCCGGGCCAGATCGGTCAGCGCGTCGAGGCCGACGTAATCCAGCACTTTAACGGCGATAAGGTTGTAACTGCTGGCCAAACTCTGGCGCAGCAGCACCGGGCCGCGCCACAGGTGATCGTAATTTTGGGGCACGTAGGGCTGGCCCTCGCTGGTGACAAACGCAGTGCGGACATCGACCAGCATGCTGGCCGGAGTGAGCGGCTCGTAGCCGTGGGCGGCGGCGATGGCCGGATCAATCGCGGCGGCGTAAGTGAGCGGTTTGATGGACGAGCCGGGCTGGCGGGCGGCCATTGTGGCGTTGACCGCGCCGTCGATGCGCGGGTCAAAATAATTGGGGCTGCCGACCATCGCCAGAATTTCGCCGGTGCGCGGATTGAGCACAGTCACGGCGGCGTTGCGTACGTGTTTGGGCGGCTCGCCATCGCGCTGCTGCGTAAGCTCGGCCAGCCGGTAACGGATAATCTGCTGGGCGGCGTTGTTCATATTTAAATCGAGGGTGGTGTACACCTGCAAGCCCTGCCGGTAAATGGCTTCCAGCCCGTAGCGCCGTTCCAGTTCGCCGCGAATGTACATCACAAAATGGGGCGCTTCAATGGGGAACGGCACCGCGGCAAAACCGAGTTTTTCGCGGCGGGCGCTGTCGGCTTCTTCAGTGGACAGGTAGCCGTGCTTCACCAGCAGGTCGAGCACGATGCTCTGCCGGGCGCGGGCGGCGGCGGGGTTTTCGAGCGGGTTATAGTTGGCCGGGCTTTGGGGCAGGCCGGCCAACATAGCGCACTCAGCCAGGTCGAGTTCGGCGGCGTGTTTGCCAAAGTAGGTGCGGCTGGCGGCCTCAAGCCCGTAGGCCAGGTTGCCGTAGTAGGTTTCGTTGAGGTAGAGGGTCAGAATTTCGTCTTTACTGTAAGTGCGGGCCAGCCGCCAGGCCAAAATTGCCTCGCGCAGCTTGCGGGTCACACTGACCTCGCGCCGTTCCTGCGGCGAAAGCAGCAGGTTGCGGGCCAATTGCTGGGTGATGGTGCTGCCGCCGCTGAGGATTTCGCCGCCCTGCCAGTTGATGTACAGCGCGCGGGCAATAGCCCAGCCATCGACGCCGGGGTTGCGGTAGAAACTGGCGTCTTCCGTGGCGATGGTCGCCTCAACGCACGGCTGGGGGATGTCGTCCAGCGTCAGCGGCGTGTGCAGCCCCTGGTGCGGGTCGGAGATTTCGTACAGGAGCGTGCCGTTGCGGTCAAAAATTTTGGTTGACGGCGCGCTGGTGTATTGGTACAACTCGCCGGGGTGCGGCAAATCGACGAGCAGCCAGCGGTTGGCGGCCACGCCGGCAGCGATCAATAATAGAATGAGACTCGCGGCAAGCGCGATCAGAATTTTGCGGTGTTTCATCAATGGTACGCGTTTCGTCTTCTGTGGGTAAAATCTCCCTCTCCCCCTGCCCCCTCTCCCAGCGGGAGAGGGGGAAATAAATTAATTGGTATCAAATTCGGGCGCAACGCGCCCGAATTTGATACCAGATTCTTTTGTTCCCCTCCCCACTTGTGGGGGAGGGGCCGGGGGTGGGGTTACTCTCTCCAATTATTGTAGCACAAACCGGAGATTTGCGGCTGGCGGAGATCAAATCAGCGCGGGACAAAAAACCGTTGGTGAGCCAACGCCCGGCCAACGCTAAACCAAAAAGCCCCAGACCACACCGATGCCGGCAAACAGCAGCCCCAGCCCGCCAAATATCAGGCCGATGATCAACAGAATGCCGGCCGATTGCTGCTCGCCGGCCAGATAAGCGGCGCGGTCGCCGCCGGAGAGAAAATCGGCGTGGAGGGCGTCGTCGGTCGGGTCGATAGTCCCGCTGACAAACACCGGGCTGCCCACCTTAAAACCGCTGTACTCCAGCGTACGCCCTTCAATGGGAAAGGGCGTATTTTGCCACTGTTCGGGCGGGTGGTAGAGGGCGTAATTGGCGTTGGCCAGCCGGAGGCGGCCGCCGGGCACATCCAGCCAGATGGCCGGGGCCACCCGTTCCACCTCGTCCCACACCTGCTTGCAGTTAGAGCGGGTGTTATCGTTGTTATTGGTGTCGCACTCAATGCCCCGAAAACGGCGGGCGGTGTAAATAACCAACCCTTCAAACGCGGCGGTGTTGCGCTCGCTGATGCGCCCCTCAACGCCTACCCGTTGGCCGGCGGCAAGTTGCGACAACTGTTCGGCATTGACCAGCGGCAGGCTGGCCACGGCCTCGGCTTGCTGGCCGGCGGCGTAGCTGGCCCAGCTCAAACCCAACCCCACGGCCAAAAATACCACGCCAACGACGCCAAAAATCAGCGGCCCTAAATGTTGATGAAACCAGCGTCCCATAAAAGCAGGCTCCTTTGAAAACAGGAATCAGGAGTCAGGAGTTAGGAATTAGCGGTTGTAGGTCGGGCTAGTAGTCCGACGGTCCGCCAAAGACAGCATGTTCATTTTCGCTGATGAGCGGGCAAATGCAAAATTACAGGAGAGGTTGCGAGCCGGTTTCAGCGGCATAGAGGTGGACTTGTGGCCAAAAATTATCGGGTTGTTGACAGCGGGAAAGAGTAGGTTCGATGTTTTGTTTTTGGTTGGGTAACCTGCACGCAGCGTCCGGCTCGTTGATCTGCCCGGGCCTGATGATAAATTGATACCAATTTTCCGGCCTGCGCCTCGGCGCTAAAGCATTGTGCCCGTTTCAGGGCCGCAGCCGCCAGCCGGTTCCACAGCGTCGGGTTGTCCAGAACGCGGCAGATGGCCCGGGTTAACGCCGAATCCTCGTTTTCGGTCAGCAAACCCTCACATTCGTGGGTCACGGTATCGCGGGTGCCGGTGGCATTAACGGCTACTACTGGCAGCCCGGCGGCCATCGCTTCAAGTGTGACCAATCCCTGGGTTTCAGTGATCGACGCAAAACAGAACAGGTTAGCCGCTTTCAAATGGCCGATTACCTGATTGTGGCTTAACATGCCGGTAAAATTAACCCTGGCCGCAATTCCTAACTCCTGCGCCAGTTTTTCCAGCGATGTTCGTTCGGCCCCATCCCCAATGAGCACAAAACGGGTATCGGGCCGGGATTTGAGAATCGGAGCGACTGCTTTGAGCAATGTGGGCCAGTTTTTTTCTCTGGCTAATCGGCCCACCGAAATGAGGACTGTTTCGTTGCCCCAGCCCCGCGCCCGGCGCACAGCCTGGCCATCCACCGCCGCCCACATCGACCCGTCAAACCCAATGGGAATGGTCGTAATCTGCCGGGTAATGCCATAGGTGTTGGCCAACTCTTCTTTAATGCTGTCGCTGGGGACGACAATGTGGTGGCATTTTTGCATATAATTGGCCAGATATTCTCTGATGGCAATTTTGACCAGTTTTTGGTTGTACGGCACGTAATGGCTGTACTCCGGGTAACGGGTGAGGTAGGTAAAAACCAACGGCACGTTTAACCGGGCTGCCTTACTGGCTGCGGTCACGCCCAGCAAAAATGGATGGTGGCTGTGGATCACGTCCAGTTTCAGCGAGGGCAGTAGCCAGTCGATCTTTGGTGAAACAGGGATGGCAATGGGGAAATTAGGGTACGCAGGTAATGTGACCGCCGGATAGCGAAACACAAATGGTTCTTTGTCTACGTGATTGCCGGCATTTTGGGCAAAAACAAAAACGTTGTGTCCCTGTTGGGCAAGGGCGCGTCGATAGATGTCGACACACTGCACCACCCCGCTTACCACAGGATAATATGTGTTGGTAAAATACGCGATTTGCATAGCTGTCTCCC
This sequence comes from uncultured Caldilineaceae bacterium, assembly GCA_964407935.1. Lineage (GTDB taxonomy): Bacteria > Chloroflexota > Anaerolineae > 4572-78 > J111 > J095. The sequence goes on along the minus strand of CAYOXS010000182.1, from coordinate 2,075 downwards.
TCATAAAATACGCTGTGCGGTGGGGAGTATTTCCCCGCCTGCCGTCTGCGTTTGATATCTCCATTATCAAACAAAGCGGCCAGATTATCGCCTTGTCAGCGACCAATCCCGGTGGAGCCAGCTACCGGTTTTGGTAGATTTGCCGGCAAAAAAAACAAGGACGAGGTTGATCCCTCGCCCTTGTTTTTGATTGACCGTGTGGGTCGGGCTGGTTGTAGAAAACTGCCGGGTTAAACCACCGCCGGCACCTCGTTGCCGGCCGCGGCGATGGCTTGCCGCATGTTGGTGGCCAGCAGCAGCGCAATGCCGATCACAAAGAAAGCGATGAGCGGCAGCAGCGCCACCCGCGAACTGCCGGTGAACTGCACGGCCAGCCCAAACACAATCGGCCCAATCCAACTGGTGCCGCGCTCGCTGATCTCATACAGGCTGAAGTAGGCCGATTCCTGGTGGGGCGGGATCATTTTGGCAAAAATGGACCGGCTGAGCGCCTGCGAGCTGCCCAGCACCAGCGCTTCAACAACCGCCCACAGCCAAATCTGGCCGGGCGTACGCATAAAATAGGCCCAAATCAGCAGCCCGGCCCAGCCCGTCAGCGTAAGCACCACCGTGTATTTGGCTCCAATTCGCCCGGCCAGCCGGTTAAACAGGATGGCTCCCGGCGCGGCCACAAACTGGATCAGCAGCACCACGCCAATCAACTGCCGCGGCTCGATGCCCAACTCAGCGACGGCAAAAATGGTGGCCACAGTGTTGACCGTTTGAATGCCATCGTTGTAAATAAGATAGGCGATAAGGTAGCGCAGCGTGAGCGGATAGCTTTGGGCCATCTCTTTTAAGGTGGCAAAGAACATTCTCAAACTGTACGTCAGGTAGTTGGCGCCGGCGGGCAGCGTGGCGATGGTATTGCGCTGCACCAGCCGGCGCTGCGGAAACAGCAGCGTAAAAACCAGCCACCACACCCCGGCCGCAGCCAGCGAAATACGGATGGCCAGCCTGGTGTCGGCCATGATTTGCAGGAGCAGCAGGCTCAGCCCCAGCATAATGCCGCCGGCAATGTAGCCGTAGGCAAACCCTTTGGAACTGACCGAGTCCTGTTCAGCCGGCGCGGCGATATCGGGCAGAAAGGCGTTGTAAAAAACAATCGCCGCGCCAAACGAGAGGTTGGCGATGATAAACAGCAGGCCGCCGAGTAAAATGGAGCCGCCCTGCACAAAAAAGAGCAGCAACGTGGCCGCGGCCCCGCTGTAGGCAAAAAACATCATCAGCCATTTTTTGAGGCTGGTGTGATCGGCTAATGTGCCCAGCAGGGGTAGAAAAAGCACCTGCAAAATCACGGAAATCGACACGCAAAACGGATAAAACGCTTCCGGTTCGATGGCGTACCCCATTACGGGCAGCACGCTCCCCGGCTGCGCCTTGATGAGCGCGGCCAGATAAGGGCCGAGCAACACCGTGACCACCACGGCGCTAAACGCCGAGTTGGCCCAATCGTACATGGCCCAGCCGGTGATCTCTCGCTGCTTGTTGTCCACGGCATCCCTCCTGCGGCGCTGCTGGAAATTATTGTGGCTTTGCGCTATAATTTGGGTACATTCCCATTATCAAACAAACCGGCCTAAATTGCTATCCCTCGCTTTCCAGTTCCGGTCAGTCAATCTTCCAAATTTAGTAGTTTTGCCGGAGCAGCCCCATGAATCGCAGAGAATTTGGCAAGCTGATCGCCGCCCTGCGCAAAGAGCATTTTGACGAAGACGGCAACCGCCTGACTCAGGCCAAACTGGCCGAGCGGGCGCTGCAACTCGACCCGCACAGCCCGCTGAACGAGATCATCATCGGCAAAATTGAGCGCGGTGAGCGGGCGCTGCTGGATGATCAAACTCTGCTGAACCTGGCCAACACGCTGGAATTGACAATGGGTGAGCGGCGCGAATTTTTTCTGGCGGCTTCCGGGCTGGATAACGAGCAAATTTACGCCACTGATACGGACGCCGGCGCAATTTTGGCTTCGGCGCTGCACATGCTGGCCGATATTCAGCTACCGGCTTTGCTGGTGGACAATTATCTGGATGTGA
>CAYOXS010000181.1:0-11571 GCA_964407935.1 uncultured Caldilineaceae bacterium | reverse complement strand
CCGGCGGCGCGGCGGCTGGCCCGCGAGCTGGGCATCGATCTGGCGCAGGTCAGCGGCACCGGCCCCGGCGGACGGATTCAATCGCACGATGTGCGGCAGGCCGCAGCGGCCGCCCAACACCCCGCGCCGGCTCCGGCCAGCGCGCCGGTTGTCGCCCCCGGCGAGCGGGCGGTTCGCCGCCGCGTGCCGCTTACGGCCATGCGGCGCATCATCGCCGAGCGGCTGACGGCCAGCGTGCAAACTATCCCGCAATTTACCGTAAGTATGGATGTGAATGTGGAACGGGCGCTGGAGATGGTGGCCGATCTGCGCGACAACCCGGACAACGTGAAAGTTACGCTGACCGCTTTTTTGGTGCGGGCCTGCGCCTGGGCGCTGGGGCGACATCCGGGCGTCAACGCCAGCTACGGCGCGGAGGCCATCACCGAGTGGGCCGACATCAACATTGGCGTGGCGGTGTCGGTGGAGCAGGGCTTGCTGGTGCCGGTGGTCCGCCACGCTGACCGGCTGGGCGCGCTGGAAATTGCCGCCCAACTTGCCGATTTGGGGCAGCGCGCTCGCGGCGGCAAATTGCAGCCGCCGGAAATGCAGGGCGGCACCTTCACCATTTCTAACCTGGGCATGTTTGGCGTGGACCACTTTACGGCCATCATCAACCCGCCGGAAGCGGCCATTCTGGCGGTGAGCCGGGCGGCCAAAGTGCCGGTGGTTACGGAGGATGACCGGGTGGAAATTAAACAGATGGCCCGGTTAACCCTTACTGCCGATCACCGGCTGGTGGACGGGGCCAAAGCCGCCCAATTTCTGGCCGATCTCAAACAGGCCATCGAACATCCGGGGGTTTTGTTGTGATTTGCCAATTGGCAATTCGGCGGTGCCGCATGCTCAGCGCGAGTTATGTTTCAGGATAATGACCACCAGCCCGATCACGAGCAGCGTTACACCAACAATGAGCCGATTCCGAATTAGCCACGGCACGGGCCGATAGCCGGTTTCTGGCAATAACATTACCGGCAGATTGGGGGCGGGCGCTATCGCCACCGGCGCGGGCATTGGCGGAGGCGGCGCGGGCGCCGCGGCGCGGTTGTGGTCATCGTCGTCATTTTGGGCAGGCTTGGGCGTTGGTGTTGCAGACGGCGAGGGAGCGGGCGCGGGCGGGTCGCCTACAAAAACCGTGACCAGATTGGAGGGGCGGTTGGCGCCCTGGTCAAAACTGAGTACAGCCTGGTTGGTGAGGGTTATAGAGGTAGAAACGGCGTTGCTGACTCTGGTTAAAATAGTGAGGCTGCCGCTGCCTGCCGGCGGCAAAACAGGGATCGACCAGACAACGCCGTGGCCAACCACATTGGCCACGCCCAACGTAGCCTGCACGTTGAGAATTTCCAGTTGGGCGGAGATGGGGTCTGTGATCTGGACGTTGGTGGCGTTGCTGTTGCCGTTTACTTGCCGCACCGACAGGGTAAAAGTAACCCCTTCTCCTGGCCGCACCTGCCCGGGACTGACGGTTTTGGCAATGGTTGGGTTGACGATGGGATTAACCACCCGGGTTGATGCGCTGGCGGTATCCGTTAGCCCTTCGGCGCTGGATACCCAGGCCGTGTTGGCCACGGTTGTGCCGCTCAGCACGCTGCCGTCCACCTGCACCACCAGCGTTACCGCCGCCGCAGAATTGGCCGCCAGTGTCCCCAGCGACCAGTCAATTACCCCGTTGACATCGGGGCCGGAATGGGGCAGAGTGGCATTAACAAACGTGGTGCTGGCCGGTACCGTATCGGTGATATGCACGTTGGTGACGATGCCCGTGGCGTTACTGGCAACAAGGCTGTAGGTGATCAACTGGCCGGCCAGCACCGGGTTGGGAACAACCAGCTTGGTGAGGGTTAAAGGGCCGGGCGCCGGAGGAGAAGCGTTGACCAGGGTGACGGCGGTGGCTGTATTGGTTAAGCCCTGGCTGCTGGCCACCCAGCCGGTATTGGCGATGAGCGAACCGGTAAGAACGGCGCTGTTTACCCGCACCGCCATTGTAACCGCCGCTGCCGCGCCCGCGGCCAGCCCCCCCAAAGACCAGGTGACCACGCCGTTGGCATCGGGGCCGGAATGGGGCAGGGAAGCAGCCACAAACGTGGTGCTGGCCGGGAGAGTATCGGTGATGAGCACGTTGGTGAGGTTGGTAAGGCCGTTATTTCCGGCGGTAAGGGTATAGGTGATCACCTCACCAGCCTGCACCGGATTGGGCACGGCCACTTTGGAGAGTCCAAGCCCCTGGCAGCTATTGAGCCAGCCAACCATCTGGCGCGCCAGTTGAGCGTTGTCCTGCTTAAAATAGCCATCAACCACGCCAATTACGGAATTCCAGTTACTATCTGTGGTCAGCACAACACAGCCGGCGCCGTCTGTAAAAGCAGCCATGACCGCCGCGCCTGGCGGTACGGCGTCGGCATCGGCGGTGACAAGAACATTGCTGTTGTTGGGGATAAACCAGGAGCTGGCCAGCAACTCCAGCGAGGTAATCCCGTTGAGAATGGGATGGCTGGCAAAGTTATCAGATTGATAAATAACCCAGGAGTCATCCGGCCCGGCCGAATCAAAATCGGTGGCATCAGTGACGGCGGTAGTTCCCTGCTGGGTGTAGCCGTAAGCCTGAAACAGGGCCGCGGTGCCATTTTGAAAAGAGCCAAATTCGCCGGAAAGCAGCAGCCCGTGACCGGCGGTTGTCCAGGCTTTGAGCAGAGCGCCATCGGCCGCGGAATAAGGGGACGACAGGAAAAAGCCCTGCGATGACCCCTGAACAATCAAAATGTCTACGCACGATGGAATTGCCCCGCCGCCGATATTAACCGAACCAACGCTAAACCCATTGGCTACCAGATCATCCAGAAAAGCGGTGTTGTCGTTAGAATCCTGCCCTCTTGAAATTTCAAAGCCAACCACCGGCGCGCTCATCGTGGCACAATCCACGGGGTTCACCGCCAGCGCCGACACATTCTCCGTGGCTTGCAGCGAGCCGGCCTCCAGCCAGCCCGCCGAGGTTAATTCGAGCGATGGGGGAGTTGCCGGCGGGTTATTTTGGTCGATGGGGTTTTGGGCAGCCGCCGGCCTGATAATTGCGCCGGCCAGCAGCGGCCCAACCAGCAAAACCACAAACAGGCGTTTATTAGTCTTCATGGTAATGCCCGGCCCAGCCACGCCACACAGCGTACATGGCCGCCTCGGTGCGGCTTTGCACCTGTAACTTGGCAAAGATTTTTCTCAGATGCCTTTTAACGGTACTTTCGGCGATGATGAGTTTTTGGGCAATCTGGGCGTTAGTATGGCCCATCACCACCAACTGCAAAACGTCTTGTTCGCGGTTGGATAGTTTGGCCGCAGCCTTTGAGTAGGTTGTTTGGGTTTTGGTTTCTACCAATACAAACTGCCGGCGTTTGGTATCAAAGCCAATCAACCCAATAAATTCAATCCAGGGGTAGTTAAGTTTGAAATGGGTATCATCAATCACTTCACCAGCAAGTGCATTGTTGGTCATACACCCCCCCTTAATTTGAACCTGAAAATACTAACTGCGCACCCCCCGGCTTACCAACCCCAGGCTCTCAACTGGTAGCGAGAAACCGGCTGGCCCAGCGGATCAAGACATACTTCAAAAGGAGCGATCTGGTCGGCGATGACACTTTTGGGAGAAATTTCAGAATGTTCGCCAAAGCCAATTACCTGACTCTGGCCGTTATACGCGGTTGCCAAAATGATGAGATACTCGTTTAACGCCGCGCCCGAATTTTTTACCGTTCCCCGTAAACAGTACATCCCGGCATCAGTCAACTGTTCTTTAACATTGAGAAATTCAAAATCCTGGCGGGGCGAATTGTTTGTAGGTTCAGACAAACCGATCAAATCAAGCCGGTAGATGGGCTGGCTACTTTCGGCCACCAGTTCAAAGGGCACCCGCGCGCCTATTGGCACCACATCAACCGGGATATAATCTACGGCCTCAATTTCATCGCCAATCAACTGATTTTTGTTGCCGTAAAAAATCCCTGAAATATCAACCTCTCGCTGCGGAACGCCGGTATTGTTAATGGCCTCACCCACCACAAACGCATCGCCTTGATTGATCATGCTCCTAACATTAACAAATGTCCAGCCGGGGATTTCGGATTTGGGAGTTGGGCTTGGTTCGGGGGGGGCCGGCAGGGGCGCTGCCGGCGTTGCGCCTGATTGAGCGCGGGTGGCGGCAGGACTCACCCCCACGGTTGGGCTGGCCGGTGGGGTATTGGTGGGGTTAAGCGTTGGATTTGCGGCCGGGAGCGGATTCTGCTGGGGAATGGCCGTTGGAGGCGGAGCGAAAAAAGCACCGGACTGGCCGCCATTAGGAGCGGCAGCGATGGGGGGTGGGGTAAGCGTTGGCGGCTCGGCAACCAGCGGTTCAGGCTCGCCGGCGGTAACGGGCGCGGCGGCCGGGGCATCAACCGGCGGCTCGATGATGGCCACAGCGCCGGGGGTTGCGGTGACAGTTGGCAGCGTTTTTCTAACCCGCATCGTCTGCAAATTGTCTGCCCCCAACGTACACGCCAGCGAAGCCCCAACAACCAACATCAACAGCCAGGTCAGCGGCGCCAGACGATTCTTTGTGGATGGCTTAAATTGGGATTGTTTCAGCATGTTTGCACTCCTGGGTTTGTTAACCATAAAACATCACACGGTTACAATGATTTCTATCAGACAGCCTGCTTTATGGCCTGTTGAATGGCCTGATCAAGTCTACTTACCGAGACCGGTTTGGTGAGAAACTCATCAACCCCGGCCTGTTTACACTCATCCCGCGTTTTTGCATCTGAAAAGGCCGACAAAGCCAGAATAGGAATACTGGCAGTTTCGGGCTGGCGGCGCAAAATCTGAACAGCTTCTGGCCCGCTCATTACCGGCATCCGAACATCCATCAAAATAACATTTGGCCGCCAACTTTTGGCTATCTCTATCCCCTGCCTGCCGTTGTCGGCGCACGCCACCTCGTAGCCCAGCATTGTTAGCAACTCTGAGATCACCCACTGCACTTCTTGTTGATCTTCAACATACAACACTCTGACCGGTTTTTGAGCCACCCCAGTTTTCTCCGTTTGCAAATCTAACAAATGTCTGCGCGGTTCAATGAAAAGCTATCCGGCAGCTATTTGATAACCACCGGCAAAAACACCTGCTCAAGCACGGTTGAGTTAACCGTAGATGAACTGTTCTCCACCTCAATATCGGGCCTGGCGCTGGCAATTTTAACCGTATGGCTCAGCGTGCCCGGTCCGGCGGGTGTAACCGCAATTTCACCTGTAACCGTAGCCCCATTGGCCATGCTCCCAAACGCACAGGTGATTGTGACAGGATCAGCTTCATTACAGGTTCCCTGGGTAAACGTAATAAAGTCCAGGGCAACCCCGGCAGAAAATGTACTGGTAAAAACAACTCCGGTGGTGGTCATCGGCCCGGTGTTGGAAATCGTCAGAGTATAGGTTAGAGCCTCACCTGTAGTAATTGAACCGGCTGAGACTGTTTGCGTTATCGACAAATCGGCCGAAATAGATTGAAGCGCCGCAAGTATGTCAACCCGTCCTTGCCCGTAGGTGTTATCTGGCCCGCTTGCGCCCAGGTCCACCGCCGAGTTCAGCAGCAAATTTTCCTGCTCCGCTACCGACAGGGGTGAATAAGCGTTGAGCAACAGGGCCAGCCCACCGGCGATGTGAGGGGTAGCAATGGACGTGCCGCTGGCGTTAGTGTAGAAGCCAAAGCGGTCGGTGGTGTGGATGCTCACGCCGGGGGCCACCACCTCTGGAAAAATCGTTCCATCGCAGGCCGAGGGGCCGCGGCTGCTATCTGATTTGATAATATTGCTGTTGCTGATGGCTCCCACGGCAAAGGCTTCCGGGTAATTGGCCGGGCTGGCGCTGCTGGCAGCAGTCGGGCCAAAGTTGCCGGCGGCAAAAATGGGCAAAATGCCGGCGGCCCGCAGCGCCTGCAAATCGGCCTGAAATTCAAGGTTGCAGCCCAGGGCCGCCGTCCACGAATTATTGACCACGTGCGGCGCATCGGCTGTGCCGGGGTTGCCATCGGGGTCCAGCAGCCACTGAAGGCCGGCATGAATCCCGGTGGTTGTGGCCGAACCGTTATCCCTGAAAATTTTCACGGCAATCCATTTGGCCGCCGGAGCTACTCCAAAAGCTACCCCACTGTGCTGGCCGCCTACCATCACGCCCATCGTTTGAGTGCCGTGGCCGCTGCTGCTGCCGGCCAGATCGGTGGGGGTAGTGGGGTGCTGGCCGTAGGGATCAAACCAACTGTTGGTCCCACCCCGCCATTTGGGGCCAAGGTCGGGGTGAGTAACATCTACCCCGGTATCTGTGTTGGCCACCACAATGCCCTGTCCCTGATACCCCAAATCCCACAAGGCCGGCACATTGATGAGGTCAAGATTGGGCTGGCTGGCAAAGCTATCAATTTGTCCCGGCCCGGCCGGTGACAGCGGCGGCGCCGGAATGGTTTCATCCGGGGTGATGCGCAGCACATCGGAGCGTGCCGCCAGCTCCTGAACAACAGCCGGCGTAGCCGTAACGGCCATACCGTTAAATATCCAGAAATAGGTTATCTGCGTTATCTGCCCCTGCGCTCGCCGGGTTTCCAATAATTGGCGAATAGACCGTTGGCTGATAATTGCTTTGTCCTGTAACAACCGCACCGTGCCAAGATTGCGCTCGGCCCGGTTCAGGCCGACAACAGTATCGAGATTGGCCTGGTCTTTGAGCGTTACAATAACGCTGACAAACTCTTTGGCCTGCATGGCCTGAATCACCGGCTGCGGCAAGGTCGCCAGCCTGGCAGCGGTTTCTTTTAAAGCCAGATACAAGGCCGGATGCTTTAATATCTCTCCATGGCCGGCCCGGTTTGAAAAGGCCGGGATGGGCAAGAAAAATATGGCAATCAAGAGCAGTGTTTTTTTCATCAATCTCTTGCAGTCCACCCTATCGAGTCCGTGCGGATTGGCCCGGTTCGGTTTTCCTGCTCATAAAATCCAACTGAAGCCCTGCGTCGAAACAACCATACCCCGCCTGCTCCCAGGGGCAACAGCAACATAATCACAGCGGCCAGAATCGTTAACACCGGCTCCAGCGAACGATTGGAGATGACCACCGGCCGAGCCGTACCCGGCGGGGCAACCACCCAATCAAAGTGACCCACACTATCTTCAAGGCCGCTGCGCCGAACCACCACCTGCACCAGCCACGGGCCGGCCAGGCTGAGCTGAGGCCCACCGGCCTGGTAAAGGCCGGGTTCAATCTCGATGGCATCCACCGCGCCCGTAGATCCCATATCCTGGCCGGCAAAGGTGAAGCGCAAAATCACGCGCATCACCTCGGCGGGCGGCGGGCGGCGGGTGCTCACGGCCCGCACCGCAAACACATTCTGGCCGGGCCGGTTGGGTTTGGCCGAAAAAGTGATTAACATATCGTCAACCGATTGGTCCAGTATCGACGGAATCTCAGCGGGTGATACCTCGTACTCCGGACCGCGGGCCTGGGGCAGGGCGGTGATCAGCCCGGTGGCTAAGATGACCACCAACCCCACGGTAATTTCGGCCAGCACCAGCGCCGGAAACCGGCTTACCGGCACGGGAGTCCAGCCCGGCGAACGGCGCAGCAACCACGCCAGCGGCGCGGCCAGGCCGGGGTGCAGCAACATCGAATTGACCAGCCCAAACAAACCCGCCAGCAGTATCAACCCCATTTTGCCCAGCAATACCTGGCCATATAAACTGGTAGCCAGCGCATCAATCGAGGCGACCTGCCGGCCGGTGTTATACAACCCGGTGGCCAGCAGCAGGCCCACACTCAGCGCCGCCAGCCGGCTGAACGGCCCCCAACCGGTTCGCATCAGAGACACAAAATCATCGCGCCGCAGGAGCAGTGGCAGCAGCCCCACCGCCAGCCCCAACAATCCCCCCACCCACAAACTGGCAGCCAGCAGATGCAGCACGTCGGTAATAATGGCCAGAGCTGCGGCGCGGGTTAAAGCCGCCGCGTGGCCGCTGAGCGCCTGAATGGCCAGCAACGCCAGCAGCAATAATGACAGCACCAGCGCGAACGGCGAAAATCGCAACGTGCTGGCCGCGAGCGCCCCATGCAATCGATACAAAAGCCACAGCACCGCCAGCAGCATACCCTGGCGGGCCAGCCACAAAAATCCCCAGCGAGTCCGGCTGAGCAGTTGCCAGCTCACGGCCCAGATTGAGACGCCCTCGGGCAGCGTATCCAGCAGGGTACTTACCTGCCACAGCAACAGGCCAAAACCCACCAGCATAGCCAGCCCGCCGCAGCCCAGCGCCAACGCCAGCACCCGGCGACGGGCCGTTTGGCGCGCGCCGGCAATAGCGGCAGCCGCCGGTCCGCCCGGCCCCAAAACCAGATAAGCCACCCCAACGCTGCCCACCAGAGCCAGCAACCCGCCAAAGTTAAACCATCGTAATAAAGCCTCGGCCCAGGGCAGGGTAACTTTTGTGTGGGGGACGATCACCTTACTGAAATCCGTCTCTGCGCCAACGCCAAAAACAACAAATCCCTGGGTAAAGTGTCCATCTGTTTCAGACAACACCTTCCAGCGAATACTGTAAATACCGGGCGACAGCCGGGGCAGAGTTAAACTCATTAACGTGGGATCGGCGGAGTCAACCTGGATGTGGGTAACCTTAACCGGCTGAGCATTAACATCCAGCAGTTGGGCGGAGCTAAACTGGGCCGAAATCGACTCGTTGAACCAGAGACGCACCTCCCGGGGTGGATCGGCCAGGCTGGCGTTATCTGCCGGTTCAGAACGGATCAATGTGGCGTGAGCCATAACCGGCGGCGCATTTATACCGGTGACCAGCAGAATGAATAGCGCACTCAGGCAAACTTTTTTCAGCGTTAATCTGATCAAAGAGCCCCCTGTTCTGTTAATTATCCCGCGCCAGCCGGCGGCGCAGGGATAAGCCAACAATCATTAAAAACGCCAGCCCCAGCGCGCCAGAGAGCCACACGGTAAATGAACCACCGGCAGCCGGCCGGGGTGAGGGCGCATTGGCGGTTAGGTTTTGGCCTGGCGCGGCGGCAAACCCACCGACAGTAAAATCAAATGCGCCGTGACTTTCATCGCCATCTAACAGCACAACGGCCCACTGCACTGTGTAGCGGCCATCCGCCAGCGGCGGCAGCGTGGCCACCAAGGTGGCGTGGTCTGCGTCGTACAGGTCTACGCCGCCATCACCGTTATCAACCTGGCGGCCGGCGGCATCGAGCACAATCAGCCTGCTTTTTTGGGTGGCCAGCTCCTCGTTGAAATGGATAACAATTTGCGGCGGCGGCTGATCGAGCACAGCGCCCGCCGCCGGATTGCTGTCCAGCACTTCAGGTTCGTGGGCTACGGCCGGGCCGGCCAACAACAGCCAGGCCAGCACGGCGAATATCCCTGCTGTTTGCCTGATAAACGGACAACGTTGAATGACTACCGGCAATGGTTTCACCTCCCTATTGCACCAAAATATTTTCCAAACGCGCCTCGCCAATCATCAGGGTAACGCTGTCGCCGGGTTTGATGGCCCGGCCCTCGTTGATGATCAACTCGTTGTAAGTGAGGCCGGTGCGCATTGGAGTTTTTGAGGAATGATCGTGGTAAGGCCGGCTGATAACCTGGCCGGTGGCATTGTTGACCAGCGTGGGCGGCGTGTCCACATCGTGAACAATCACGGCTTTGTCCGGGTCAATCACCTGGTAACGCAGATCGAGCATACCGCCGCCGGCGGTAAATGATACGCGCAGCAGCCGGATACCGGTTTGAGCGGTAAAGGCGGTTTGCGAGATACCGGCCAGCGGGTCTTGCGCCGGCCCAATATCCGGGGCTATATTCACCTGTGAACTGACCATCCACAGGGCCACCCCAGCCAGCAGCAGGGCTGCCCCGGTTAACAGAATCAGGCTCCACAAATCTGAAAAGGATTCGCGGGGATCTGTCATTGTGTTTTGCATGGTTTGGCCTCCTGTGAAAATAGCGCCGCAGGCCGGGGGCTTGGGAGGTAGCTCCCCCCTAATAAACCTGCCCGGTTCTGTCGGACTCCTGTGAAAATACTCTGCGGCAAATCGATTTATTTATTGCGTCACACTGGTTGGAACATCGTGCGGCGCCTGATAGGTTAGGCTGGCATGGGTTACGTTATTAACCGTAAAGGTAAGCTGCTGGGCTGCGTTCCGTTGAACCGTACATTGACCGGAGGAATTGGTAACGCAAGTTGGATTTGCGCCATTGCCCCCGCTGCCGGTGCCAAACAACACCCCGGCCCAACTCCCACTGACGGTCGCATTAGCCACAGGAGCATGGCTGCCGTTATGGATGGTAATGGTGGCAAAATGATTAAAACTGGCAAACCCGCTGCGCGTTTGGGTTAACCCGCCCAGATGCATAGCGGCGACGACCGGGTTAACTGTGGTTTCTGCAGCAGCGCTATTGTTACCGGGAATCGGATCGCTGGCATCTGATGCCGCGCTGGCCGTGTTGGAAAGCAGGCCGGCCGCACCGGTTGTAACCTGGATGGTGACGGTTGCATTGTTGCCATTAGCAATGCTGCCCAGATTGCACGAGACGCTGTTATCGCAACTGCCCTGAGAAGGCGTGGCCGAAACCAACGTTACGCCGCCGGGTAACGGGTCGCTCAAAATTACGTTATCGGCCTGATCAGGTCCGTTGTTGGTTACGGTAACCGTGTATGTTACATTATTTCCGGCCGTAACAGGATCAGGCGAATCGCTTTTGGTAACGGCCAGGTCGGCTACGGCAGCCGGCGGCAGAGCCGTGCCGATTACCGTGGCAAAGGTCATCATCCCACCGCCGGGCGCATAGTGCAGCGTACTGGCCGCGGTGCCGTTGGTAATGTGAAGCTGGCGGTTGAACAGAGCATAATTTCCGGCTGCGGTAAAGGTGATAATGGCGTCGGTGGTTTGGCCAGAGGCAATGGTTTCGGCTACGGCATCATATTGCTGGGTTGTTGACAGGCCAACATCCAGTTCGTCGGCATCTTTGGCAATAATGCGCTGGTAATTACCCAACAATGCCATAGTATGGTGAATACCGCCGGCGTTCAGGTAACGCACCAGCAAGCGGCTTTGGCCCAAATCCAGGTCCATATTAATGGCCGATGAATAAGGTTGGGTGGTGAGGGGGGCATCGGGGTCAAGCACGTCAGGGGGAGCGCCAACACTGGGACCGTAAGCCCGGCCATTAAGCAGCCAATAGGTGGGGTGGTAGTTGAGCAGATCATAGGTAAAGGCCAGCGGGTTGGCGCTAACATCGGCATTAAGGGCCGGGTCAATTTCGCTGAGCACCAAAATTTCTTCCACATCGTACGCGGTTGAAGCGCCGCTGTAAGCCTGGCCGGACGTGGCCGGGTCAACAATAAGCGCGCCGTAGAGTCCCATAGATACCTGCGGCTGGTCGGCGGTGCCGCTTTCATACAGGTAGGTTCCCGGTGCGGCGGCGGTAAAGGTGTAAGTGGCCGTACCCCCGCTGGCA
>CAYOXS010000180.1:0-11572 GCA_964407935.1 uncultured Caldilineaceae bacterium | reverse complement strand
GGCCTTTGCCAATCACAATATCCAGCGCGTAATCTTCCATTGCCGGGTAGAGCACCTCTTCAACGGCGCGGCCCAACCGGTGAATCTCGTCGATGAACAGCAGGTCGCCTTTGCGCAGATTGGTGAGGATGGCCGCCAGATCGCCGGCGCGCTCAATGGCCGGGCCGGAGGTAATTTTTAGATTGACCCCCATCTGATGAGCAATGATGCTGGCCAGCGTGGTTTTTCCCAGCCCCGGCGGGCCGTAAAACAGCACGTGATCCAGCGCCTCGCCGCGCATTTTGGCCGCCTCGATGAGAATTTTAACGTTGTCTTTGACCGTTTCCTGGCCAAAATAACCGTCCCAATCTATCGGGCGCAGGCTGGTTTCCAACTGTTTTTCTTCGGTTTGAGCGTTTGGGGAAATAGTACGGTCGTTCATAGGCATAAATTATACCACAAAATTGTCGATGCGTTTAAGAGCCGGCGCGCCGGAGCAGGCGGCCGGTGAGCAGCAGATGCTTCAAATTAGGCCAGCGATACAGCCGGTTGCGCCACACAAACCACACCCCGGCCAGCAGGCCGCCCAACTCCCAGCCCCACAATTCGGGGCGGCGGGTAAAGGCGTACCAATAGGCCAGTTTGATGTCGGCCTGTTCGCTGCCGCGCTTGCCCCACACGTGAAAACGCCAGCCGCGAAAGGGCCAGTACCACGTATCTTTAAACAGCCACAGCCGGTCTAAAATGGCGTGGCCGTTGAAAATCAGCCCGTACAACCCCCAAGCGGGCCGCTTCCAGATAACAAGCAGCAAAACGGCCAAATGCACCAGCAGGGTGTGGGCAAATAACACCGCCGATTTGTACTTGCGATAAAAATAAAGCGCCGCCAGCGGTTTATCAATTAAATCCGGGCCGGTGGCGGCCAGGGCCACCAGGCGATAGTCAACATTTTTAAGGGCCGGCAGTTTATCTTGCAGCAGATCAACCGCGGCCAGGGTGTAGGTGATATGGCTTTGCGGCAGCATAGATTACGGCTCGATGGGTTGAATTTTCTGGCAACGGCGATTATGAAACCAATATCGTTATCGGGCAAATATGGCCCGCCCCCAATCAACGGAAAAACTGCCGGCGATGGGCGTCAATTTTTGTGGCCTCACTTTACATTTTGCATTATTTGTGGTATAAAATTGCACCCTTTAAAAACGGGGGTAATGCCCTGAATTTTAGAGGGTTCAGGCGTCAATGGCGACGCCTGCCGATAAGGTTTCAACGAGAACTGCTCAAGGGAGCAACGAAGCTATGGGTAAGAAAGTGACTAAATCTCAACTAGAACTTTTGGAACAACAACGCCAGCAAACCATTGAAGAACTGGAACATTTGCGGGCCGAACTCAGCGCCGAGTTTGAACACGATGACGTCGATGATGCCGCCTCTGATTTGATTGAGCGCGATAAAACACAGGCGCTGATTATTGGGCTTGAGTACAAGCTAAAAGATATTGAGCACGCCATTGAACAGGCCCAAACCGTGGGCTACGGCATTTGCGAGCGCTGCGGCAAGCCCATCGAGCCGGAACGGCTGGAGATTTTCCCGGAAACAACGATGTGCGTCGATTGCAAGCGAGAAACCGAACGCATTATTCGCAGCAGCATTAAATAATCATCTTCCCAATCCAAAAATCTAACAAAATAAAAAAGGGACGAGCATAATTACTCGTCCCTTTTTTGTTTGAGTAGCAGGTTGTTACTGGCTAATCGCCCGGTCGTTTAACGGTTGGGTGGGGCGAGCATCAGGCCCAATAATTGCGGAGAACGCATCGATTTGGTCCTGAGATGCCTGGCTGCGTTGGTCCATAACAAACCAGTTTACGCCTTCGGAGCAAGGTGGGGTTGTTAAAGAACCGGAGTAGGTATAGTAGGGCGAGTCAGCCGGCAGGATATCGGCGATGTTCACCGTGCCGGTCAGGGCCACGGTGGCTTCTTCGGCCGGAATTTGACCCCAGAATTGCGCCAGGGTGGGGTTTTCTGCACCCTCATCCAACATTATGCCCACAACTGCCAGCTCGCCAGCGTCGCTTTTGTGAACCAGGTGGACTTCCATGGCAGCCGGCATGCTATCTTCCGTGTGTTCGCTGGGCGCGTGAAAATGGAATTGAGCCAGGTTAAAGGTTTTACCGTTTACCTCGATGCTGCTGCCAGCATCGTAATTTACTTGAATGGTGTGCCCATTGTTTACAACACTGTTCAGGCTGGTCGGCTGGTAGTTAAATTGAATCCCGTCCGTTTGGGTGGCAGAGTCGGCGGGAATATCAATTGGAGATTGGCTGGTGCCGGTTGAACACAGCGCATACTCGGCAGACAGATCGCCCCAAAATTCCGGGCCAACCTCACCGGAGTAGCCCCAGTGTGGAGCTTCGGCATGCAGTTCCTGGCTTTCTTCAGCCACGGCCTCCGGCTCCATCATCGCCCCTTCGGCGTTTTGGGCCGGGATGCAAACCACCTGCCCCACCACAATCACGTTGGGGTCGGCAATCACATCATAGCTGCCGCCGGCCGCCGCGGCGGCGTTGGTGGCGTCAAAAATGGCAGTGTAACCCAGCGGATCGCCCAGGAATTTCTCGGCGATCTTGCTGAGCCAGTCATCGGCCTGAACCGTGTAATCCTGAGCGCAGGCGCCGGCGGTCATCGGCGCAGTTTCTGCGGTCATAGCCGGCGCTTCCGCCATCATTGCGCCTTCGCCCTGGCTGATCCGGCCTTCGAGGGCCGGCGAAACGGGGTTGTTGGCGGCAATATACATTTGCAGCGCCTCATCCAGCGGCGAGCCAAAATCGTAGGCATTGCGAGCGGTCACAAACACTTCGTAACCGTCGCCGCCGCCGCGCATAAAGTCGTTGGAGGCAACCTTGTAGGTGGCGGCCAGATCGATGGGGCTGTAGCTGCCATCCAGATTTTTCACCTCAACGCTGGTAATGCGCGAACCAACCGGCTGAGCCGGGTCCCAACTGTAGCGCAGCCCGGCTACCTGCGGGAAACGCCCGGTGCCTTCGTTTTCCGCGTTTTCGGCGCGGCTGACACCATTTTCCAGCGCCTGCACCACTTCGGCGCCGGTCAGTTCAAAGGTGGAAATGAGGTTGCCAAACGGCAGTACGGTCAACACATCGCCTACGGTTACATTACCGGCGCTGATGCTGGCGCGGATGCCGCCGCCGTTGGTAATGGCTATCTGGGTGCCTTCGCTCTGGGTGGCCAGGAGCATCGCATCGGTGATCAGGTTGCCCATAGTGCATTCGGCAAAGCGACAGGTGGCACGTTCGCCGTCAAGGTCAACCGCGGCCTGGCCAATCACCTTTTCGGTGAGGGCGTTGATTGGCCCTTTGAGAGCCTCAACCCGAGCCTGAACCGCCTCGTTCTGGGCCACGCTGCTGTCCAGCGCAATCGGGTCGCCGCTGTATTCGGTGACCACGCCATCGGCATTAAATGTAACGTTCAACCGCCCCAGCGCTCTGGCGTAGGAGCCATCCTGCACAATCACCACCGGGCTACCATCCGGGGCATCAACCACGGTGGGATACGGGCCGGCCGCGCCTTCGGCGGTGTTTGACAGCAACGTGTGGCTGTGGCCGCCAACAATCACATCCAGGCCGGTCACGCTGCGGGCCAAATCCTGATCGGCGTTGTACCCGATGTGGGTGAGGGCGATAATCTTGTTGATGCCCTGGCCGCTAAGTTCATCCACGGCGGCCTGCACACTGGCGGCAACATCGTTAAAGACCACGTTGGGGCCGGGGCTGGAAAGAATACCGGTTTCCGAGGTGGTTGCGCCGACCACGCCGATTTTTTCGCCGCCTACTTCCAGAATGGCGTAGGGTTTGATCAGCCCGGCCAGTTCAGGCTCGGCGCTGGCATCGATGTTGGCGCTGACCACCGGGAAGGAAACGCCGCGCAAAAAGCTGCCGAGCGTGCCGGGGCCGCTGTCAAATTCGTGGTTGCCAATGGTCATGGCCTGGTAACCCAGCATGGCCATCATTTCCTGAGCTTCGCCGCCCTGGTACTGGTTGAAAAAGAGCGTACCCTGGAACTGATCGCCGGCGTCAACCAGGATGGTGTTGGCCACTTCGCCGCGCACCTGGTCGGCGGCCGTTTTTACGCGGGCCGCGCCGCCAAAGCATTCGTTGGCCGCCATTTCCTCGTCATCGCAGGTGTTGCCGCCACTATCAAACTGGTTTACCCGGGCGTGAACATCGTTGGTGTGCAGCACTGTTAATGAGAAACTGCCACCATTCTGAGCGCCGGCCGGCAACGCCGCCAACAACAGCGCCAGCAGAATTACTACCATTACTATTCGTTTGGTATTCATTACTGCCCTCCTTTTTCAACTTTCGGAAAGAATATGGGAACCAAAAGACCCGCCAATTGTACACGACTCAAAATCACTACGCAAGGTTTGGCTGAAAACCCTGTTTATCCGCCAATTAGCCTAATTACTTTTGCCTGAGTTTAGGCTCGTGTTATAATGACGATGTTATGGCTACAGAATCAAAAACCTATAAACAATCATTTTTACCCGCTTTAATTATTAATGGCCTGATCACCGGCATGGTGTTTGTTTTTTTGCTGGGCGGCGCTTATGTGGGCTACGTGTTTTACTACACAGTCAAAAACGCCGTGGTTAGGGCCAATCTGCCCGGCCTCAACTCGGTTGACCTGTCGCTGCCGCAAGTAGTGGCGGCCCTGCCGCTCACCGGCAGCAGCGACGAACTGCCCGCCTCGCTGCCGGCCGTACGCGGCGGCGATACCGGCGAAACCAGCGCCAGTGGCGTGCCCCTGCCCGACTACGAACTTGAAGAACGGATCAACATTTTGCTGTTGGGGCTTGACCGCCGGCCCGACGAGGTCTACTCGCGCACCGATACCATGATCCTGGTAACTGTTGACCCCAACGCTAAAACCGCCGGTATGCTCTCCATTCCCCGCGACCTGTGGGTCTCGATCCCCGGTTACGGCGAAGACCGCATCAACAAAGCCTATTTTCTGGGCGGGGCCAATAACTACCCCGGCGGCGGCCCGGCGCTGGCCATGAAAACTGTGCAGTACAACCTGGGGGTGCCTGTCCATTTCTACGCTCAAATTGATTTCCGCGGCTTTGAGGAGGTGATCAACACGCTCGGCGGCATTGATGTTTACTCCCCGGAAACCATTGACGACCCCAAATTCCCGGACAGCAACTACGGCTACGATCCGTTTTATATTGAAGAAGGCCAGCACCATCTGGACGGCCACGATGCCATGCGCTACGCCCGCACCCGCGCCACGGCCGGCGCCGACTTTTCCCGGGCCAAACGCCAGCAGCAGGTTTTGCTGGCCATCCGCGACAAAGCCTTGCAGCTCAACATGATCCCCAAAATCCCCGAATTGTGGAGCCAGTTTTCCGACACCGTTGAAACTGACCTGCAACTGGTTGATATTGTTGAACTGGCCCAACTGGCCAACGATATTAATGCCGATAATATCCAGTCGGCGGTGATTGATTTCAAATACACGGTCAACTACGTGGTGCCGGAAACCAGGGCGCAGGTGCTGCTGCCGCTCCGCGAAAAAATCAAAGTATTAATTGACGATATGTTCGCCGATTCCGCCCCGGCGGTGACACAAGGGCCTTCCCCGGCCGAACTTGAAGCCCAGCAGCAAGAAGCCGAAGCTCAGGCCCGCGCCCAGGAAATTGAACTGCAAACCCAGCGTCTGGAAGAAGTAAAAGCCTTTTTGGGCCAGGAAAATGCCCGCGTGGTCATTCAAAATGGCACCAACATTCCCAACCTGGCCTCGCAAACCGCGCTCTATCTCAAAAACCAGGGCTTTAATATTGTCCAGTTCAGCCCGGCCGACGCCAACACCTACACCCGTTCAGTGATTGTGGTTTATAACGAAGAAAAGAGCTACACGCTCAGCCTGCTGTCAGCCATCTTCAACGTTGAAGAAGAAAATATCCGGCGCAGCCCCAACCTGAAAAGTGATGTCGATTTCCGGGTGATCGTGGGCAGCGATTTTCAATTGCAGGCCGACCAGGATTTGCAGCTCTCCACCACCGACCAGTAGCTCGCAAACTCTCAAAAATATTAAAAACCTATCCAACTGGATAGGTTTTTTTGTAACTGAAAGGACTGACCATGACTCTGCTCCTCGGACTCGATCTGGGCACCTCCAGCGCCAAAGCCACGTTGTTCGATGCTGACGCCGGCCAGACAATCGCCACCGCGGCTCGCGAATACCCCATCAACAAACCGGCCCCCGACCGGGCCGAACAAAACCCCGACCAGTGGTGGCAGGCCGCCGTCGCCATTACCCGCGCCGTAACCGCCCAAACCGGCCGCCGTAACGTGGCCACCATCAGTTTTAGCGGCCAGATGCACGGCATGGTGCTGCTCAACGCCGCTGGCGCGCCTGTTCACCCGGCCATCATCTGGGCCGATCAGCGCACCGCCGCCACCTGCCCGCAACTGATCAACGCTCTCGGCCCGGCGCACTATGCCGATCTCACCGGCACCCTGCCGGCCACCGGCTTTTTTGGGGCAACGCTGCTCTGGCTGGCCCAGCACCGGCCCGAACTGTTGGCCCAAACCTGGCAGGCCATCCTGCCCAAAGATTACCTCCGCTTTAAAATGACCGGCGAAGCTGCCACCGACATCAGCGACGCCGCCGGCACGGGCATTTTTGATATTCGCCGCCAAAGCTGGGCCGAACCGATTTTATCGGCCGTGGGCCTGCCCGTGGCTATTTTGCCGCCGCTGCTGGCCTCAACCGCCGTGGCCGGGCAGCTCACCGCCGCCGCCGCCGAAGAGTTGAGCCTGCCGGCCGGCATCCCGGTAGTGGCCGGCTGCGCCGATCAACCGGCCCAGGCCATCGGCAACGGCCTGATTGAGCCGGGTCAAACGTCGGTCACTACCGGCAGTGGGGGGCAGGTGTTTACCCCGGTTGGCCCCGGCAGCGTGCAGCCCGACCCGCGGCTGCACGTTTTTAACCACGCCGCGCCGGAGATGTGGTACGTGCTGGGCGCAATCCTGTCGGCGGGGCTATCGCTGCGCTGGCTGCGCGGCATCACCGGCCTGGCCAACGCCGACAACGCCTACGCCATCCTCAGCGCCGAAGCGGCCCAAACGCCGCCGGGAGCCAACGGCCTCATCTTTTTACCGCACCTGTCCGGCGAGCGCACCCCGCACATGGACCCGCTGGCCCGCGGCGGTTTCATCGGCCTCACCCATTACCACAGCCGCGGCCACCTGGCCCGGGCGGTAATGGAAGGCGTGGCCATGACCCTGCGGCAGGCGCTGGACCTCACTCTGGCGCTTGGCGGCACAACCAGCCAGATCATCGCCGCCGGCGGCGGGGCAGAAAGCGATGTGTGGCGGCAAATTCAGGCCGATGTCTTTGGCCTGCCGCTGCGCCAATCGCTGCTCAAAGAGCAGGCCGGCATCGGCGCGGCGCTGCTGGCCGGCGTCGGCGCGGGAGTGTATCCCAACCTGGCCAAAGCCTGCAAACAGGTGGTGCAGCACGGCCCCGTCACCGAGCCAGACCCCGCCGCCCACGCCCGCTACACCGAGTTGTACCAGCGCTTTGAACAGCTTTATCCCCGCCTGCGCAACGATTTTCACTGGCTGAGTGGATTTGAATAATGGCTTGGCCCAAGGTATAATCACTGCCCAACCAAATATACACCTCGGGGGTCCGGACAAACCGGGCTGAGAATTCCCCTTGTAACCGACACTGTGGGGATGACCGACGCACCTGATCCGGGTAATACCGGCGTAGGGAGGTACATCGATGAAAAAAACGTAAACCACCCACCGGGTGGTTTTTTTATGGGATGAACGATGGCCCGTATTGTTATTTTTGCCAACGGCGAACTGAACCAGCCAGAGCGGCTTAAAGCCAGCCTGCGCCCCACCGACCGCGTTTTTTGTGCCGATGGCGGCACGCTGAACGCGCTGGCCCTCAACCTGACCCCGGAAATTATCATCGGGGATCTCGATTCGCTGCCGGCAGAGGTGGTCACGCGCATGGAATCCGCCGGCGTCGCCATTCAACGCCACCCGGCCAACAAAAACCAAACCGATCTGGAACTGGCCCTGGAACTGGCCGTAGCCCAACAGCCCGCCGAAATTCTGCTCGTCACGGCGCTGGGCGGCCGGCTCGACCAGATGCTGGCCAACATTTTGCTGCTCACCCGGCCGGGCTACCGCGGCCCGCAACTGGCGCTGATCGATGGGCCGCAGCAAGCCATTCTGCTGCGCGACCACAGCCGCCTGTCGTTGGCTGGCCAGCCCGGCGACACCCTCTCGCTGGTGCCGCTCACCGCCGAGGTTACCGGTGTAACGCTGGTTGGCGTGCGCTGGCCGCTCACCAACGCCACCCTGTCGCTGGGCAGCACCTGGAGCATCAGCAACCAGTTTGCCGCCGGACAGGTTTCCGTGGAAATTGAGCGCGGAGTGGCGCTCGTGGTGCATATTCAATTAGATTTCACGGGGCAGTGAGTTCGAATCCGTAACACTTGCGCCTGCGCCCAGCGCAGATGCATGTAATGCGTAAAACGTAATGCGTAAAATTACGTTTTACGTTTTACGATGCCCTCCCCCTGAAATCCTGATGAACCAATATTACTAACCAATCAAAGGAATGATTATAATGTTAAACTCAAAATCTATTTTTATTGCCCTGCTTGCTTTGTGGCTGGCCGGCTGTGCGGCCCAAACGCCCGCACCCACTACCACCCCCGCCGAACCGCAAACCCTTATTTTGATGAGCCACGACAGCTTCACCGCCAGCCCGGAAATCATCGCTGCGTTTGAAACGGCCAACAACGCCAAAATCGAATTTCTGCGCTCCGGTGATGCCGGCGCGGCGCTCAACCAGGCCATCCTGTCCAAAGAAAACCCGCTGGCCGATGTCTTTTTTGGGGTAGACAACACCTTTTTCAGCCGGGCCATCGACGGCGGCATTTTTGAACCGTACAATTCGCCGCTGCTGGCAAATGTTCCCGCCGCGCTCAAACTTGACCCCGAAAACCGGCTGCTGCCGGTGGATTACGGCGATGTCTGCCTGAATTACGACAAAGGCTGGTTTGCCGACAAAGGGCTGACCCCGCCCCAAAATCTGGAGGATTTGACCAAACCGGAATACAAAAGCCTGACGGTGGTTGAAAACCCGGCCACTTCATCGCCGGGGCTGGCTTTTTTGCTGGCGACCATTGCCCGCTTTGGCCCGGACGGCTATCTGCCCTACTGGCAGCAGCTCAAAGCCAACGATGTGCTGGTGGTTGACGGCTGGGAAGATGCCTACTACGGTCAGTTTACCCGGTACGATGGCGCTCGCCCGCTGGTGGTGAGCTACGCCAGCAGCCCGCCCGCCGAGGTTTACTTTGCCGACCCGCCGGTTGATGACGCGCCCACCGCCTCCGTCACCGCCGATGGCAGTTGCTTCCGCCAGGTTGAGTTCATTGGTATTTTGGCCGGCACCCAAAAACGGGCGCTGGCTGAAAAGTTCATCGATTTTATGCTCAGCCCGCAGTTTCAGGAAGACATCCCGCTGCAAATGTTTGTTTTTCCGGTCAACCAAACCGCCAAACTGCCCGACATTTTTGAAAAATACGCCCAACTGGCCACCGACCCGGCCACGTTGCCGCCAGCCGACATCGCCGCCAACCGCGAAAGCTGGCTCAACGCCTGGACTGAAACTGTGCTGCGGTAGCAAGTTAATGAGTTTGGTGGGTTGGGTGGGTTCGGTGAGTTAGGTGAGTTTTAAGTTCGTGGTGTGTAAGGCGAAAAACGTAAAACGTAAACCCAAAATCCAAAATCGTAAGTGGGTTTGAAAGAAGGTTAATCGTAAATCCAAAATCCAAAATACCCAAAGGGCACTTCGTCCAAAATCGTAAGTGGCTGTGGTGGGCCAGCGCGCTGCTGCCGGCCAGTTTTTTGCTGCTGTTTTACTTTTACCCGCTGGCATCCATCTTTAAACTGAGCTTTGCCCCGGCCGGCCAGCTCGATTTGTCGGCGCTGGAACGACTGGTGACCGGCAGCTATTATCTGCAAACACTCTGGTTTACTTTGTGGCAGGCGGCGCTGTCAACCCTGCTGACGCTGGCGCTGGCGTTGCCCGGCGCGTACGTGTTTGCCCGCTACCGCTTTGCCGGCAAACGGCTGCTGCTGGCTGCGGCCACAGTGCCGTTTGTGCTGCCAACCATCGTTGTAGCCAGCGCTTTTGGAGCGCTGCTGGGGCCGCGCGGGCTGTTCAACGAACTGCTGGTGGGGCTGTTTCAGCTCGATGCCCCGCCCGTGCAGCTTCAGCACAGCCTGGCCATGATTTTGCTGGCCCACGTGTTTTACAACTACGCCATTGTACTGCGGCTGGTAGGCGGTTTTTGGGCCAATCTCAACCCGCAGTTGGTGGAGGCCGGGCAAATGCTGGGAGCCAGCCCGTGGCGTACCTTCTGGCAGATTACCGTGCCGCTGCTGCTGCCGGCCATTGGCGCGGCGGCGCTGCTGGTGTTCATCTTTTGTTTTACCAGCTTTGGGGTCATTTTGATTTTGGGCGGCCCGCAGTTTGCCACGCTGGAAGTAGAGATTTACCGGCAGGCGGTCAATTTGTTCAACCTGCCGGTGGCGGCGGCGCTGTCGATGGTGCAGATTGTCTTTATTTTTGGGCTGATGCTGGTTTACACCCGCTTGCAGGCCCGCAGCAGCCGGCCACTGAATTTGCGCTCGCAGCAGGCCAACCAGCACCCCGCCCGCACCCGCCGCGAAAAACTGCTGGTAGCGAGCAACATCGGGCTGATGCTGGCGCTGCTGGTTACGCCGCTGGCGGCGCTGGGGCTGCGCTCGGTAACGATAGCCGGTCAGCTATCGCTGAATTCCTACCGGGCGCTGATCGTTGGCGCCGCCCGGCAGCAGAGCCTGTTTTTTGTGCCGCCCACCGAAGGCATCCGCAATTCGTTGCTGTTTGCCGGCAGCACGGTAATTGCTGCCTCGCTGCTGGGGCTGCTGGTGGTGCTGGCGCTCACCGCCGCCGGCCGGCCAGCCAAATTCTCGGCCCTGTTCGATGCCGTATTTATGCTGCCGCTGGCCACTTCGGCGGTAACGCTGGGCTTTGGCTACATCATCGCCCTCAACCAACCGCCGCTCAACCTGCGCACCTCGCCGCTGCTGGTGGTGATTGCTCACACGCTGGTGGCGCTGCCATTTGTGGTGCGCAGCCTGCTGCCGGCTGTGCGCAGCATTCAGCCTTCGCTGCGCGAAGCGGCGGCAATTTTGGGCGCGTCGCCGGCGCGGGTCTGGCGAGAGATCGATTTGCCCATTGCCAGCCGGGCGCTGCTGGTGGGCGCGGTGTTTGCTTTTACCGTCAGCATGGGTGAATTTGGAGCAACGGTTTTTATTGCCCGGCCGGATACACCAACGATGCCGGTGGCTATCTTTCGCTTTTTGAGCCAGCCCGGCGCGCTCAATTACGGGCAGGCCCTGGCCATGAGCACTATTTTGATGGCCGTTTGCGCCGTTGGTTTTTTGGTGATTGAACGCTTTAGAATTGGCAACAGCGAATTTTAAAGATTG
>CAYOXS010000179.1:6156-11645 GCA_964407935.1 uncultured Caldilineaceae bacterium | reverse complement strand
ATCTGTGTCCTATTTTGAGCGAAGTTTGAAAAGTGCAAACATAGTGCAAATAAAAATGGGGCTCGACCAAAGGCCGAACCCCATTTTGCTGGGAGGACCGGGAGGGTTTTTATTTTTTGCCGCCGCCACCACCGCCGCTATCGCTGGAGCCGCCGCTGTCGCTGGAGCCACCGCTGTCGCTCCCGCCGCTGTTGTCGCCGCCGTTATCGGGCGCGGGCTGCGGTTCCGGCTGAGGCTGGGGTGCTGGCTCGGCCGGTTGAGCAGATTGTTCCTGTTCCTTATTTTGCTGCTGCGCCGGCTCTTCAGCCGAATCGCCGTTGGGGCCGCCGGTGTCGTCATCCTGACCGTACTTGTTCGCATCGCCAACCGGCTCGCAATCAGAAGTGCAATCCTGGTCGCCATGCGGGCCGCCGCTGTTGTCTTCATCCTGGCCGTACTTGTTGGCATCGCCAACCGGCTCACAGTCACCGCTGGGGCAGTCCTGATCGCCATGCGGGCCGCCGGTAGTGTCACCCTGGCCGTATTTGTTGGCATCGCCTATCGGTTCGCAATCGCCGCTGGGGCAATCCGGGTTGCCGGGTTTATCGGCATCCTGGCCGTACTGGTGCTGATTTTGCGCGCCGGCGGGCAGTTCATCGCCCTGGCTGCTTTGCTGCCGGGTGCGAACCGGCTCGCAGTCACCGCCGGGACATTTGGGGCCGGTCGGGTCTTCATTGGGGCCGGGGCCGGCAGCAGGAGCTTCTTCCGGCGGGCCGGCCTGCTGTTTTTGCTGCGGCTCGGGCGAGAGTGGTTCGGGTGCGTCTGCCGGGCGGCCAAAGCCAAACCGGCTGCGGAAAGCCAGCGGGTCGGCCAGGCCAGTCTCAACGTCCTGCCCAAATTGCTGCATTGCCTGGGTGGCCTGTTGCAAAGCCGATTGCGCTGGCTCGCCAACCTGGGCCTGGGCCTGGGTCATCTGCTGGGTTTGGGCCTGAACCATCGCCCTGGCCTGGGTTAAAACGCCGAGCATCTGCCCGTTATCCAGCCCCGCGGCCAACTGAAGCGCCAGATTGAGTTGCTGCTGCAAGCGGGTTTGAACCGCTTCGTCGGGCACATCGCCCTGCAAGGCCAGTTGCGTCATTTCCTGGGCGCGAACCTGGGCCATTTGCATTTGCAGTTGGGCCTGCTCGGCCGGATCACCGGCTACCATCAGCCGAGCCTGTTCCATTGACAGTTTGAGCGGGTGCAGGGGTGAGTTGGGCAGGCTGTTGGCGGCCATTACGGCGGTGCCGCCGGTTGTGCCCAGTACCAAACCAAAAACTAACATCGCTTTAATTAGAAGGCTGCTCATACGAGGGTGTTCCTTTCCTGAGTAAGTTCTATTGGAAAATAGTCCGGGAAAGATGCCAACGATCCACTCTTTGAGACGCACGGGCAGCGGCGCAGGTACGGGCTGCTGCTGCAAAAACTGAACCTGGGCCAAAAACACGTCGCGGTCAGCCTGAAATTGGTTGGGAGCGGGCAGTTGCACGGGCAGAGCGCCATCCAGCGAGGCCGCTACGGAGAGCAGCGGACCAAGCGATTCGGCGTTGGCCGGGTCATCGGCCAAAATTGACGGCAGCGGTTCGCCGCCGATCAACCGGCCGGCGGCGGTGTCTAAAATAGTATCAAAGTCCATTACCACATCTCCTCTTGCGGCACCGCCAGATGCCGCTGTAACGCTGCCAATGCCCGATGCTGGAGCGACTTGATCGCGCCGATGGGTTTACCCAGCACGTCGGCCGCTTCGGCATTGGATAGCCCTTCGATGAATTTCAGGATGATGACCTGACGCTGGTCGTCGGTGAGTTCTTGCAGCGCTGCCCTGACCGCCGCCGCCGACAGGCGTCCTTCGGCCAGAGTAACCGGGTCATCGCGGGTGTTGACCAGCTCCTCGTTCAACGGCAGGTGCTGCCGGTGTTTTTGCCGGCGAAAATGGTCAATCACGCTGTTGTGGGCAGCACGATACAGCCACGCCCGTAAATGCTGGGTTGGCCCCTGCCCGCGCTGAACGGCCTGCAAAAAACGATGAAATACCTCGGCGGTGAGATCGCGCGCTATCTCCACCTCGCCCACATTGCGGTAAATGTAGCGGTAAATGGGTTGCTGGTATTCATCGTAGATTGCGGCCAGCGCAGCCCGGTCAAAGGCGTTTGCTCGCCGTAAACGTGCTTGCTCCAGATCGTTAGACATTTTCCTTGACACTCTTTAGACGTATGAGCCGGCAGCCAGATACGGCCTGCCTGCAAATTTACTGTCCGCGCAGCCAGGGGGGGCCAAGCCCCTGCCCGCCGGTACCGACAGATGGCTGGGCCACGGCCGGCGCGGTTGGCTCCCAACTGCGCAAAAAACTGACCAGCGCGTTGAGCTGCGTATCGTTGAGGCGGCCGCCCCAGGCCGGCATACGGGTGTTGGGCACGCCGTTGGAGATGATGGCTTTGATGGCCTGATCGTTGGTTTGGGTCAAAAAGCTCTGCACGTTGAGGGCGGGGGCCATCTGCGTACCCTGCCCCTGAGCGCCGTGACACTGGGCGCAGGCGATGTTAAACAGGTTGGCCCCGGCGGCAATCACTTCGGCGTTGGTGCTGGCAATGGGCGGGAGTTCCGGTTGGGGAATCGCGCCGGCGGGAATCTCGTCAAAGTAGCGGATCAGCCCCACCAGATTATCGATGTCGGCGGCGGGCAGGGCGTTGGCCCAACCGGCCATCAGCGTGCCGGCCACGCCGTTGGTGATGGTACGGGTCAGCTCGGCGTCGGTGCGTTTGTCGCGCACAGCCGGGTCGTTCAGCGCCGGAGCGATGGCCGTACCTTGGCCCTGCGCCCCGTGGCAGCCGGCGCAGTTGGCGGCAAATACGGGCAGCGCCGCCGAAATAATGTCGCCGTGGGGCAGTGCGGCCAGTTCGGCCAGCGTTTCGTCAGAAATTTCAACGGTGATGACTGTGGGCGGGGCCAGCCCCAGTTTGTCTACTGTGGCGGCGGTGTTGGCCCAGTCACCCTGCTGGATCATGGCCACCAGTTGATCGATTTGCATTTTGTTGAGCACGCCACCTTCGGTTACGGACCAACCGGCCATTGCCGTACCGTAGCGTCCGCGCTCGATGACTTTGACCAGGTCGGTGTAGTCCATTTGCCGCACGCCGTCGTTGTTGAGGCTGGGGTAGGCGCTGATGCCCTGGCCGGATACGCCGTGGCAGATTACGCAATTTTCGGCGTAAGTGATTTCACCCTGAGCGATGGATTCTTGCAGCAGTTGGGCCTGGGCGCTATCCATCCGCCCGGTTTCGGCCAGGGCGTACATGGGCAGCATAACGGCCAAAATAGCGGTAGCGATAACGCCGATGATGCTCCAGTGTCTGAGAGTCATTTGTCATTAGTCCTTTGTCACTGGTAAGTGTTGAGTTGAGTAAACTTGCGTTGATTAGTTCGTGTTGCGTGTTCCGTAACAACGGCAACGGAACACGCAACACGTAATATCCATAGCATTACGCTGACCCGCTGGCTCGTTTATCCGCAATTCGCTATTCGCGCATTCGCTAGGCGTACACCACCTGCGACGGGTCAAATTTATCGCGGCTGATAACCGTGCTGGTGTCAACTTTGACCACGCCGTCCTCGATGATGACCGGGAACAGGTCCAATGCGCGCGGCGCGGGCGGGTTGAGTACATCGCCTTTGGCGTCAAACGCCGAAGCGTGGCAGGGGCAGACAAACTGGCGCTGGCTGGCTTCCCAGGGGACGGTGCAGCCCAGGTGGGTGCATTTGCGGTAGAGCGCCAGAAAGCCGCCATCTTCCAGCCGGGAGAGATAAAAACGGCCCTGGTTAAACGGCGTCACCGAATTGGCCGGAAAATCATCAACCGGGCCGGCGGTGAGAATACCGCCAAATTCGCCCGCGGCCAGACGCGGCAGCGAAAAGGCGACGCTCATGGCCCCGGCTTCAGCGGCGACCAGCGCGCCCAGTCCGGCCCAGGCCAGTTTGAGAAAATCGCGGCGAGAAGTTTCGGGGGGGGTAGTTGTTGCAGTCATTTTTATATTCCTCACAAAGAATTAGGTTGTAAGGGCGTTTCGCGAAGCGCCCCTACGCTCAATACTTTTCATCCTTCAGCCTTTAAATCAGGTCGGGCTTGCGGCCCGATGGTCACGCTTGAAGCGTGACCTACTTCCCCCTTTTTCTTTAATAAATCAGCCCGGCCACATCAGCGCCATGCCCGGCCCGCGAAACCAGACGCCGGTAACGGTGAGCACCACAAAGGCCACCAAAATCAGCACAAATGTAGCCTGCACGGTTTCGCAGCGGGTGGCGCGGAACATTTTCTGGATGCCATCGTAAAACGCAAACAGCAGCAGCAGCACCAGCGCCAGCGGCACCAGGCCGTTGCTCAGCAGCGTGGGCAGGCTGGGCAGCCAGCCGGCAAAATCGATGACAAACTCATCCAGCAGAATAAGCAGCGGTGTGCCAACGAGCGCCGTTACCGCAGCGACCAGAGCCATGCGGCGGCCTTTGATTGAGCGGAACCAGACACCCGCGCCGTCCAGATCGGGGTCGATATAGGGCAGCGCCAGCAGCGCCGCCAAAGCCAGCCCGGGGATAACAAGCGCCGCCACCAGCGGGTGAAAGTGCAGCAGCAGCTCCTGCACGCCCATAAAATACCAGGGCGCTTTGGCCGGGTTGGGGCTGTGGTCCGGGTTGGCCAGCTCTTCCAGCGGCGCGTTCACCGCCATCGCAAAGCCAAACAGCAACACCAGCAGCACCAGCGCCACCACCAGCTCGCGCAAAACCAGGTGGGGAATGGTGGTGACGCGGTTCACTTTTTGCTCCGGCGCTTCGCCGGGAGCGCGCGGAATGACCACGCCGCCGTCTTTACGCACTCGCCAAAAGTGGAAAGACATAATACTGAGCATAGCCAGCGGGATCAGGGCGATGTGCAGCCCGTAAAAGTTGAGCAGTGTGGCCGCGCCCACTTCCGGGCCGCCCAAAATTACGGTTTGAATCCACTTGCCCACCAGCGGGATATACTCTACCAGGCCGGTGCCCACAGTGATGGCCCAGTAAGCCAGTTGGTCCCACGGCAGCAGGTAGCCGGTAAAATTTGCCGCCACCGTCAGCAGGAGCAGGATCATGCCCATCACCCAGTTAAACTGTCGCGGCGACACAAAACCGCCGGTAAAAAAGACCCGCAGAAAGTGCAGAAAGGCCAGTACAATCATGGCGTTGCCGCTCCAGTGGTGAATGTTGCGGACCAACTGCCCAAACCAGACGTTGGTTTGCAAATTGAGAATATCGTAATAGGCTTGCGCCGGCGAGGGTGTGTAGGCAAACATCAGCATAATGCCGGTGACCAACAAAATCAGCATGGTCAGGGCGGTCATCCCGCCCAGCCCCCAGGTGAGGCTGAATTTCAGCGTTTTTTCCGGCAGCGTGCTGGGGTGCAGGTGCAGGATCAGGCTGTCGAGCACCATCAATTTGCGTTCGCG
>CAYOXS010000179.1:2003-6056 GCA_964407935.1 uncultured Caldilineaceae bacterium | reverse complement strand
CGGCCCGGCCCGGCCCACAGCGGCCGGCCGTTGGGATCGCGCAGCATAAGGGTTTGGCCGGTGGTATCGTTGGTCACATCGCCGGCGACAAACTGGCCTTGCGGGCTGTCAAAGCCGTTGATAGTCACGGCATCGCCGGGGGTAAAGGTAACGCCTTGCTGCTCGGCAAAGCCGGGCCGGCCCAAATTGAGCAGCAACTGGCCGCGCTCGGCGGTGTCAACCAGCAAGCCCTGCGCCTGCAGCTCAACCACTGTGCCGCTCAGCGTCAGCCAATCGTGCTGAATGGGTTCGCCGGTACTGTTGCCCTGGCCCATTTGCCCCTGGCCGTGGCCGCCCTGCTGGCCCATCTGGCCCTGGCCCGGCCCTTTTCCCTGCCCCTGGCCGCGGCTCTGGCCCTGGCCTTGCGTCGGGCCTATCTGGCCGGCGGCCAGCGCTCTAAAATTGGGCATTTCCAACGAGCTGTTACCCTGGTAAGCATCGTAAATGCCCACGCCAACAGCGCCAACTAAAATAACAATCAGTGAAGCGATAACAATATTTTTGATCATTTTGTAAGTTCCTTTCAGTTTCAGTTTCTGGCTCGATAGTAACAAATAAATGTGGAGATTTTGTGGAGTGATCCGTGAAAAATTTTTCATTAACCTTTCATTGACGATTCATTGAACCGGACTACCATATAAGAGACTGCGTACTTTTAAAAACGAGGCAATACCATGACATCCCAACTGGCCGCACCGCAACTCCTGCCAACATCGTCCATTTCACTGGATCAACGGATTCGCGGAACTATCCCATCGCGCGTATTGACCGAATTTGTGACTACCAGCGCCCTTTTCCCCATTCTGGATGCCATCCGGGTGATCAGCACCGAGAATCTGTCCGGCTACCTCACCGAACCGTCCCACTACGCGTTGGTGGCGGCTTCACTGGTGCAGGCCTGGTTTTTGGGCACCGCCGAAAAGGACAACTGGCAAACCCGTTTTGTGGGCAACATTTTGGGCTTTGGCCTGTACGCCCCCCTCGATCTGGCGATTGAGGGGGTGGAATTTTTTGCCCAACCCTACCACTGGCTGTTTGCCCTATTGAGCCTGGTGCTGGCCGTGCTCAGCGCCCTGCAATCGCTACGCCGGGATAACCAGAATTGGCAGGCAGCCACTACTTTACTGCTGAACACCAGTAAAGTGGCGTTGTTTCCGGCTATGTACTTTATCACCGAGCAAAATGTGGCCGAGTTTAGCCAGGTAAGTTGGGCCGGCTGGCAGGAGTATATGGCCAGCAGCGGGCATCGATTTATTTTTTACGGCGCGCTGTTCTTTGGCGCGCTGCTGGGACTGGCCGAAGCCCAGCGAAATCGATACGCCCAATTTCTGCGCTTTTTGGCCGGCCAACTCAAAAAATATTCGGAATGGAGTTTGGGCAGCGATTTGATTGCCAACGCGTTGGACAACCCCGGCGCGTTGAACCTGCGCCGGGCAGAAAAAACCATTCTGTTTATGGACATTCGCGGCTTTACGGCCTGGTCGGAGCACGCCGACCCGCAGACGGTGGTTGAAATGCTCAACCGCTACTACAACGCCGCAGAAGATATCATCGCCCGGCACAACGGCCACAAACCCAACTTTACCGCCGATGAAATTATGACCCGGTTTGAGTCGGCGCCGGCGGCGCTAAAAACCGCCCGGGACCTCCAGCGCGATCTGCACCCTCTGCTTCACTCACTCAACCTGGCGGTTGGGATTGGGTTGAACACCGGCGAAGTCATTGAAGGCTTAATGGGTTCCTCCGGCACCCGCAAATATGATATAATTGGAGATGCGGTGAATACCGCCAAGCGGCTGGAATCGGCGGCCGGGCCGGGTGAAATTGTGATGTCGGACCAAACCTACCGCCAGTTGGCCACCCTGCCGGCCCGGGTATCAACCAGAACCATCAAAGTTAAAGGTAAATCTGACCTGCTGCAAATTTTTGTAATCAATGGGTGAGGGCATGCGAATACTTGTTGTGGAAGATGAAGAACGAATTGCCCGGTTTGTAAAAACCGGCCTGGAAGAAGAAAGCTACACGGTTGACGTGGTGCCCGATGGTTCGGCGGCGCTGGATTGGGTGGCTTCGGCCAGTTACGACCTGATTTTGCTCGATGTGATGCTGCCCGGCCTCAACGGGTTTGAAGTCACCAAAATTCTGCGCTCGCGCGGGGTAACCACGCCGATATTAATGCTCACCGCCCGCGACGAAATTGATGACCGGGTGAGAGGGCTTGACGCCGGCGCCGACGACTACCTGCCCAAACCGTTTGCCTTTAAAGAGCTGCTGGCCCGCATTCGGGCGCTGGTGCGGCGCGCCGCCACGCCCGGCAGAGTGGACACCACGCTGGAAATTGGCGATTTGCAGCTCGATATGGTCTCGCACGTGGCCCAGCGCGGCCAGCGCGAAATTGAACTGACCTCCAAAGAGTACGCGGTGCTGGAATATTTAATGCGCCACCCGCGCCGCCCGCTCAGCCGCACCCTCATCCGCGAGGCGGTGTGGGGCTATGATTACTTTGGCGCGTCTAACGTGGTGGATGTGTACGTGCGTCACCTGCGCCAGAAACTGGAAGACAACGGCGAACCGCCGCTCATCCACACCGTACGCGGTATTGGCTACAAAATTGATGACGTAGAATGAACATTCGGCTCCGCCTGACGTTGTGGTATACGGCCATTTTTTCCATCATCCTGGTGATTTTTAGCCTGGTTGTTTACGTTGGGCTAACCCGTAGTCTGATGAATTCGGTCGATAATCACCTTCAGCGCGAAGTTGGCGAGATTTTGGGCAACCTTCATTTTGAGGCAGAAGAGGATGAGCACGCGGTTGAGTTAAGCTACAGCCCGGAAGAAGGCGTATACTGGCGGATTCTTGATGCGGCCGGCCAGTCGCTCATCGACCCCGGCCATTTTGAAGGCGCCTCGTTCAAAGCCTCGCTGACCAATATGAATAACGCCACTCTGGAAAACGCCGAATTGGTAGATGGTACGCCTGTTCGGCTGTACACCGCCCCATTTGTGATTGAACACCACGGCTCAGGGCTGGTGCAGGTGGCCGAAAGCTACCGCCACATTCAAGATGTACAGCGCCAGCTTATTGCCCTGCTGGGCATCGGCATTCCGCTAACGCTGCTGGCCTCCAGCGCCGGCGGCTGGTTTTTGGCTGCCAGCGCCCTGGACCCCATCGACCGGATTACCCGCGCCGCCCGGCAGATCAGCGCCCGTGACCTGCACCAGCGGCTCAAATTGGATTTACCCAATGACGAAGTAGGCCGGCTGGCGGCTACTTTTGACCAAATGCTCGAGCGACTGGAAGACGCCTTTGAACAGCAAAAACGGTTTATTGCCGATGCCTCGCACGAGATGAAAACGCCGCTGACCATCCTCAAAGGTGATGTTGAAGTGGCTCTGGCCCGGCCGCGCAGCCCCGAAACCTACCAGGAAACGCTGGAAAATGTAAATCAAACAACCGATCAGCTTATCGCTCTGGTGCAGGAATTACTGCTGCTGGCTCGCGCCGATAACCAGCAGTCACTTTTAACTCTGGATTACTTTAACCTGGCCGAAATGTTAACCGAACAGACGGCCAGTTTTATGCCCAAAGCCATCAAAGAAGAAATCGCCCTCAACGTGGATTTGCCGGGTGTGCTGGTGATTGAAGCCGATCGGAACAAGCTCAGCCGCCTGTTTATGAATTTAATTGATAACGCTCTTAAATATTCACGCCCCGGCGATGCGGTTTTGGTGAATGCTTCCATTATTAACGGCCAGGCCTGTGTTACCATTGCCGATACCGGCCCCGGCATCGCCCCGGAACATTTGCCGCACCTGTTTGATCGTTTTTACCGCGTTGATAAAGCCCGCTCGCGGGTATCGGCCAACGGCCAAACCAGCGGCGCCGGGCTGGGGCTGTCGATTGTGCAGTGGCTGGCCCAGGCGCACAGCGGCCGGGTAGAGGTAGACAGTACTATTGACCAGGGCACTACGTTTACAGTCTGGCTGCCGCTCAAACAGGGCCAGCCGGTGA
>CAYOXS010000179.1:0-1903 GCA_964407935.1 uncultured Caldilineaceae bacterium | reverse complement strand
AAGTTCAAACCGACACCTGGTTAAAGCAAATGGCCGATAGCCAGCAGCAGTTGGAAAAGCTGCAAGCCCAGGCGCAGGAAATTAATTTGCAAATTGGTCAGCTCGAAATTACCCGCACCACCCGCCTGGCCGCGCAGCAGTCAGAATTGAACAACGTGCGGCAGCAAACACAGGCGCGTCTGGCCGAACTGGAACATGAACTGGCCGAGACCCGCTCAAAGCTGGAACAGGTTAAAAACGAGCTGGGAAATTAACGGAGATTCTGTAATGAAAAGTACCACGGTTATCAATACCAGCCTGATTGTTGTGGTTGTTGTTATTGCGGTGGGGCTATTTGGCCTGTCAACCGTATTTGCCGCCTCGCGCTCGGGGCAGGTGAACCTGCTCGCCCCAGAAATTGACGTGCAGGCCACCGCCCGCGCTATTCAATTTAAAAACCGCCAAACCCAACTGGAAAACGCCACCAAGCAGCGATTATCTGCCATTCAGGCCCAAATCGACCAGACGCGCCGGTCGCTGGACAATCTCAACCAGATTGTGACCACGCAAACCCAACACCAAAATGCGCAGCTTGAAGCGCTTCAAAAACAGGTGGCCGCCCAGCAACAAATTGTAGACAATCTTACCGCTACCGCCACCGCCATCAATCAAACCATTGCCCGGGATGAAGCCAACCACCAGCAGCAAATGAACGCCCTGCAAGCCGAATTTGAACAGTCTGCCAGCGAACTACGGGCCAGCCAGCAGTCCGCCGACGACGAGTTGGAACAAGCTCGGGCCGAACTCAATGCCCGCCAGTTGCTCCGCTCGCCGGAAACAACCGTCACCGTCGGCGGGCAGCGCTCAGACTCCGGCAGTAGCAGCAGCGGCAATGATAACAGCAGCGACAGCAGCAGCAGCAAAGAAGACAGCAGCAAAGAAGACAGCCACGGGAGCGACCACAAAGAAGACCACCCGGAAGAAGAGAGCGACTAACCCCCGCAATATTTTGTAAATTCCCGCACTATCCGTTAAACTCACCCTACCAAACACGGA
This sequence comes from uncultured Caldilineaceae bacterium, assembly GCA_964407935.1. GTDB lineage: Bacteria > Chloroflexota > Anaerolineae > 4572-78 > J111 > J095. The sequence goes on along the minus strand of CAYOXS010000179.1, from coordinate 868 downwards.
GGGAACATTGTGATTCCAAAAATACCTTTTGGCCGAACCGGCCATCAGAGTAGCCGCACCATTTTTGGCGGCTTTGCCGTTGGGTTAATTTCACAGGCCGAAGCCGACCGCGTGCTGGAGTTGCTGCTGGAATACGGCGTCAATCATATTGACACCGCCCCCAGTTACGCCGAATCTGAACTACGCATTGGCCCCTGGCTGGACCGCCACCGGCAGGATTTCTTTTTGGCCACCAAAGTTGATAAACGCACCTATCAGGAAGCCAAAGAGCAGCTTCACCAATCGCTGGAGCGGCTGCACACCGATGTCATCGACCTGATTCAGTTGCACTACCTGGTTGATTGGGACGAGTGGCAAACCGCAATGGGGCCAGGCGGCGCGCTCGAAGCGCTGGTTGAAGCCCGCGAGCAGGGGTTGGTGCGCTACATCGGCGTAACCGGCCACGATGTCGTCGTCGCCGAGCGCCATTTGCAAAGCCTGGAACGGTTTGATTTCGACTCGGTGCTGCTGCCGTACAACTACCCCATGCTGCAAAACCCGGTTTACGCCGACAATTTTAACAAGCTGCTGGCCGTCTGCCGCGAGCGCAACGTGGCCGTGCAAACCATCAAATCGCTGGCCGCCGGCCCGTGGGGCGATATTCCGCAGCACCTGCACACCTGGTATCGCGCCGTGGAAAACCAGGCCGATATTGACCGGGCCGTCCATTGGGTGCTGGGCCAGCCCCAGGTATTCCTCAACACCAGCGGCGATGCCACCCTGCTGCCCAAAATTCTGAGCGCAGCCAGCCGCTTTGAAACCCGCCCCACCAATGCAGAAATGGAAGAGTTGGTTGCGGCGCAGGCTATCGAACCATTATTCACTTAAC
>CAYOXS010000178.1:3181-11653 GCA_964407935.1 uncultured Caldilineaceae bacterium | reverse complement strand
GAAGCAATCCGGCCGGTGCTTTTGACTATATCGCCTTCTTCAATGTGCTCGTAATCGCCCAAAATCACAGCGCCAACCTGGTTTTCTTCCAGGTTGAGGGCCATGCCCAGCACGCCGCCGGGAAACTCAAGCAGTTCGGTGGCCATCACGTTGGCCAGGCCGCTGACCCGGGCAATTCCATCGCCAACGCTGATGACCCGGCCTACATCCGCAACTTCTATCGGCGCTTCAAACGATTCTATCTGTTCTCGAATACGCGCGGTGATTTCATCTAATCTCAGAGCCATTTCGCCTCCAAAGCGGGATTAAGAGGTTTACGGGGTTTATTTTACCCCGAGCAAATTCTTCATCGATTCCATGCGGGTGGCCACGCTGCCATCGATGATTTTGTCACCGATTTGCACCACCGCCCCGCCAATAATCGAGGGGTCAACCACAAATTCAAATTCCAGATTTTCGCCGTGTTTTTTGCGCAGTTTCTGCCTAAATTCATCCTGCTCGGCATCAGACAACGCCAGGGCGGTAACCACTCTGGCCACTTCAACTTGCGGGCCGCCCTTGGTCAAAAACTCAAGTTCGGCCACAATCTGGCCCAGCAGACCCATATCGCCCTCTTTGAGCAGCACATACAAAAAGTTTTTCACGAGCTGGTCAACGCTATCGGGCACAACAGCGTCCAGAGCTTTCTGCTTGTCGGAAAAAGAGCGGGCAGAGTCCTGCAAAGTTTTAGCCAGAGCGGCGTCGGCAACCAGCCGGTTATTAACGATCCGGAGTGCGGTCAGCCATTTTTCAAGAGCCTGGCTAAATACGGCCACGGCATATTTACGCGAAAGCTCTTGTGCTTTCACTATGCATCTCCTAGTTCGGCTAAGAACTGGCTAACCAGCTTGCGCTGCGCCGATTCATCCACGGCTTTGCCAACCACTTTGCCGGTGATCTGCACGGCCAGTTCAGCGGCCTGTTTCTGCAAATCCGACTGGATAGCTAACCGTTCCTGCTCGGCTTCTTCTCTGGCGCGCGCTCTGATCTGGTCTGCTTCCTGCTGCGCCGAAATCAGAATTTCCTGGCGCATTTTTTCGGTGGCCTCGGCGGCTCGGCGGGATTCTTCCTGCGACGCCTGCCGCGCTTTGCCCAGTTCTTTTTCAAACTCGGCCCGCTGCTGAGCCGCTTCTTCGGCGGCGCGGTCGGCGGCAGCCAGCGCGTTAGAAATACGGTGCCGGCGCTGTTCCAGCATATTTTTTACCGGTGCATACAAAAACACGCGCAGCAAAACCACCAAAATGGCAAAATTTACTACATAAGCAATAATCCCTGATAGGGAAATTCCTAGTGCCTCCAATTTACACCTCCCGTCTGACGTGCTTCAATCTGACTTTGCTGGGTTGACGGTGACATACAAACCACGCGCCTAAACCACAAACAGCAAAATGAAGGCAATAACCAGCGCGTAAATGGCGATAGCTTCCGCAAAAGCGATGCCAATAAACATAACCGTCTGGAGTTGACCCTGGGCATCGGGGTTGCGGCCAATGGCCTGCAGCGCGCCCAGCACTACCAAACCAACACCAATACCCGGACCGATAGCGCCGGCACCAATGGCCAGACCGGCCCCTAAGAACTTGAGGGCTTGTGCTAACAGTGCGAAGGTTTCAGCAGTAAGTTCCATAACTATCTTTCTCCCGAAGTTGTTAAAATTTTTTACTTAAAATGGCTTGGTCAAACGTTAAGAATTAACTGTTTTTGCCGAGCGTTTGATTCTCATCAACGCTGATTACACCCTAATGTTCGTGGTGTTGGGTAGCCAGCGAAAAGAATACCAGCGACAGAATAAAGAAGACAAACGCCTGGATAAACCCAACAAAAATTTCAAAGCCAAAGAAGATGACTACCATCAACAAAGTTACCAGCGCTGAAATAACAATCAGCACCACTTCACCGGCAAAGATGTTGCCAAAAAGCCGGAAAGAGAACGAAATCACCTTGGCCAGCTCACTGATGCCTTCAATGAGGCCGATGACAAAGTCGATGGTGCCCATCAACGGGCCTTTTTCACTAAAGGCCTTAACCCGGATAAAGTTGCCAAAATAGCCGATGCCGTGTTCCCGGATACCAAATATCTGCACCAGCACCATTGTGATCAGGGCCAGGGCAAAGGTCAGGTTCAAATCGCTACTGGGGGCGCGGAAGATCGGCACAATCATGGCCTGCTGTCCTTCCACTTCGGCGGCGGGCGTTTCTTCGGCGGCATGGGCATCGCCGGCATTGCCCGATTCTTCGCCGTGCTTCAGCGAGTCGGCGCTGCCGGTGATAAATGTGATATTTTCTACGGGAATGCCGCCGTGGTCGGTGGGGTGGACAATGCCAAAACTGCCCAACAGCGGCGTTAGCAGACTAAACCAGTTGGCAAACAACAGGTAGATAAAAATGGTCACCAGAATGGGAAAAAATGTGGCGGCCCATTTTTTGGGCGCCAGCGAGGTAATCAGCCCGTCGAGGGCTTCAATCATGTACTCAATTATATTTTGCATGCCGGTTGGCTGTTCTTTGAGGCCGCGGCCCACCACAAACGCCACCACCAAAATCACCAGCGACAGCAGGATCGAGGTGAAAAATGCGTTAGTTACTACAAACGGCCCAATGGCAAAAATCGGTTCCGCCGCCACCTCAATCGCCGCCCGGTCAACCGGCAGAATGATATTCCCAAGAATGATAATTACAATTGCAGCCAATAAACCAAATATGACTTTTTTGATCATACTTTTTGCCACCTTTATTAGTTGTCAAATAGGGGCTACTACTTTTCTTGACTTATCGTTCTGTAAATGGAATACATCCCCAGCGTGATCCCCAATATCAGCAACAGGAACAAAAAACAGGGCGCGCTCCCCAATTGCTTGTCTACCCAGAGACCTGCGGCCAATCCGCCAAAAACAGAACACAACAGGATACTGCTAATTTGCGCAAACAGGTGATAGCCCTTGAGTGGGCCTTGAAATTTCTTCACTTTTTGAGTGTACCCCGGGCAGAGAAGCGCGATTGTACCATGCCCGATCAGTCATCGTCAAAATACTATGGAATCCTCTTTGATGAGGTTGTACAGGCTACGAGAATTTTTTGTGGCGGATTGATGTGGTTTTCACAATCGGGCAAAATCTTACACTACTTCAAGAGATTTGTCCAATCCCCGCCAATCTTTTTGGTAAAAAGTCTTATAAAAAAACTTATGCCTATTGTAACGAATTTTCGCTAACAAACAAAACTCGCCGGGAATTTTGCGGTAGTGCTGGCCCATCGCCCGATTCTAATGTAGCCTGTGCTCGTTGGCAGAGGCCCGCCCGGAGGGGAGTTTTCCCGCTGAGCAGCCCAAACCGGAGGATTTTCCGGCGTGATTTGAGCCGCAGGTCTTGCCCACCCCCAATTGTGCCATTAGAATCTGTTATGCTACGGGGAAAGAGTCGTAGAATCGCAGAAGTAGGTCACGCTTGTAGCGTGACTATCGGGCTTTTAGCCCGACCTGCCGCTATTTTCAAGGGAGACGTTATGGAACTACATCACAAAGTTGCCCTGATCACCGGCAGCGCCAAACGCATTGGCCAAACTTTGGCGTTGGCGCTGGCCGGGGAGCAATGCCACGTTATTGTCCACTACGGCCGCTCGGCGGCTGAGGCCGATGAAACGGTGCGCCAATTAAAAGAATTGGGCGTCAACGCCTGGTCTGTTGCGGCCAACCTTACTAATGAAGCCGAGGTTCACACCCTGGTGCCGTTTGCTCTGGAGCAGGCCGGCCGGCTGGATATTCTGATTAATAACGCTGCCATCTTTCCCCCGGAAAAATTTCTAGAGACCACCTCGGCCAGTTGGGACGATAATATGCTGATCAACCTCAAAGCGCCCTTTCTGCTGAGCCAGGATTTTGCCCGCGCTCTGCCGCCGGATCGCCCCGGCAAAATCATCAACCTGCTGGATACCAATGCCAGCCGGCCCAAAAACCATCACTTTGCCTACACCATCAGCAAATACGCGCTGGAAGGGCTGACGCAAGCCACCGCCGTGGCCCTCGGGCCGCGCAATATTCAGGTTAATGGCCTGGCTCTGGGGGCCATTCTGCCTAACACCACGGATGACCCGCACATATTTGCCCGCATCGCTCAAAAAAACAACGTGCCGCACCGAACAGGCACCCCCCAAGATGTGGCGCAGGCCATGCTCTACCTGCTCAAAGCCGCCGATTTTGTAACCGGGCAGGTGATCCGGGTGGATGGCGGCAAATTTTTAATCTGAAATTTTCTTGCCAAGGCCCATGTTTCTGGGTACAATAACCAGCACAATTTTGGGCAACCAAAATCGCCCGGCCAATAGCCGGGTTGGGAAATCATCAAGCTGCTGCTTGAGTCATCATTCTCTAAAAAATTCTTGAGTTTGAGAACCGTCAGTTGATAAGAGCCTTCCAATTGCGCGACTCACGCCTGGTGGCGCGCCTGCAACGAGTGGGGGTTGCTCTGGATATAGAAGAGCAACTCACTCATCCCCGCTCTCCCCTGCGCTCGGTATTTATTAATACCGTGATCGCTCCGCGCTTGGGTCCGACCACCTTTATCCTCAAACAAAAAGACGATCAGGGCCAGTTATTAGGTTTGGCCCAGGTGCGAGCGCGTCCGGGCCGGCCGGAACGGGATGTGGTTTTTATGTCGCCCCGGCTGGACAACGGCTCCGGCAGCCACGCTGTCTGGCAGCGACTGCTCACCCACATTTGCGTGCAAACCGCCAGCCAGGGGGCTATGCGCCTGTATGCCCGGCTGCCGCTGGACAGCGACGAAGCGCAGTTATTTAAAAATGTTGGTTTTTTGGAGTACGGCCAGGAAGACATCTTTCAATTTAATGAAGACCTGCGCCGCGATTTCATCAAATCGCAACTCCAGCTCCGGCCGCAGCATCCCGCCGATGGCTGGGGTATGCAAAAACTGTATGCCACGCTCACGCCGCGAAGCGTGCAAAACGCCGAGGGGCTGGCGCAGGGCCAGTGGGAATTAACCAGCCGCCAGTGGGGCGAACAGGGCCGCCGTTACGGCTACGTGTGGGAAGACAGCGGCGAAATTATGGGCGCGCTGCAAATTCGGGTGGGCAAACAGGGCTACTGGATTCGCACCCTGCTGCACTCCAGCGCCATCGAACAGGCGCCGGCGCTGTGCCGGGCCGGGTTAAAATTGACGGCGCTCAAACCCCACCTGCCCGTGTATTTTGCCCTGCGCCAGTACGAGGGCGGCTGGCAGCAAATGCTCATCGACCTGGGCTTTACGCCGCTCACCAGCCAGATGCTGCTGGTTAAACCGATGACTGTGCGCATCCGCGAAAAAACGCCCGCCATAGTGTCGGCGCTGGATGCCGGCCACACCGAAGGCGCTGCCCCCAGTATGATGACTCATGCCCGCCGCCTGCCGCCCCTGCCGCGCAAACCGGTGCGGGCCGTCACGCGCCATCAACTTTCAAACCGACTTTAACCCTTATTTTGTGGAGGCACAAAATAGAAACTCGAGACAAACACCAGATCAGAATTACCGATAACCTGGATACTCTGCTCAGCGTACTGCCCCCGCACATCAAAGAAGTGCTGGAAGCCGCCAACCAGGGCGAAAATCTGCTTGAAATTGTGCTCGATTTGGGCCGCCAGCCCGAGGCCCGCTTTACTGACCACGAAATGATCATCTGTGATCTGGAGATTACCCAGGACGATATTGATTTTGTGGTGCAGCGCATTGGCCGCTTTATGGGCGACAACCGCGCCGGCATCGAGCGCACCCTGCACCGCATTTCGGCTATTCGCAACCGACAGGGCAAAGTGATTGGCCTCACCTGCCGCGTGGGCCGGGCCGTGTTTGGCACGGTTGACATTGTGCGCGATATTCTGGAATCCGAGCAAAGCCTGCTGCTGCTGGGTCGGCCCGGCGTGGGCAAAACCACCCTGCTGCGCGAAGCGGCCCGTATTTTGGCCGAAAACAAGCGGGTGGTCATTGTTGACACCTCCAACGAAATCGCCGGCGATGGTGACATCCCCCATCCGGCCATTGGTCGCGCCCGCCGCATGCAGGTAGCAGAACCAAGCTTGCAGCACGAGGTGATGATTGAGGCGGTGGAAAACCACATGCCAGAGGTCATCATTATTGATGAAATTGGCCGCCAGCTCGAAGCCGAAGCCGCCCGCACCATCGCCGAGCGCGGGGTGCAACTGGTGGGCACAGCCCACGGCATCACCCTGGAAAACCTGCTGATGAACCCAACCCTGGCCGATCTCGTTGGCGGCATCGACAGCGTAACCCTGTCTGACGAAGAAGCGCGCCGGCGCGGTACCCAAAAAACCGTGCTGGAACGGCGCGCTCCGCCCACCTTTGACGTGCTGGTAGAAATTCAGGACCGGCAGACGTTTGCCGTGCATCACAACGTGGCGCTGGCGGTAGATATGCTGCTGCGCCAGCGGCCGCTGGCCCCGGAAGTTCGCTACCGCAATGAAGAGGGCGAAATCCAGATTGAGCAAGCGCCGCCGCCGCCCCCTCCGCCGCCCCGGCCGGCCGGGCGCACCAAAAACGGCATCCACTCCGAACCGGCAGCAGAGCGCGCTTACCCCGCGCCAACCCGTGAAACTGTTGGCGAGGAACGATCGCTCCAGCCCAAAAAAATCTACCCCTACGGCGTTGGCCAAAACCGGCTGCGGCAGGCGGTCAGAACGCTGGGCGTGCCGGCAACCATCGTTACAGAACTGGATGAGGCCGATGTGCTGCTCACGCTGAAAAGCTATTACCGCAAGCATCCGCAGCCCATTACCCAGGCCGAACGATTGGGCAAACCGGTTTACGTGCTCCGCTCAAACACCGTGGTACAGATGGAATCGTGCCTGGTTGATATTTTTGCCCTGTCCACCGCCGAGCTGGACCCGGCTTCATCGGCCCTGCGCGAAACACAGGATGCCATCCGCCGGGTGCTGTCGGGCACGCGCAGCGTTGAGCTAACGCCGCAAAGCCCCAGCATTCGCCGCGAACAGCACGAACTGGCCCGGCAGGCCAATCTCATTTCGCACAGCCTGGGCCGCGAGCCGTACCGGCGCGTCCGCATTTACCGCGACTCCCCATTGGAGAGAAAAAGTTGAGCCTGTTTATTACGTTTGAAGGGCCAGATGGTTCTGGCAAAAGCACCCAAATCGAGCTGACCGCGGGCTACCTGCGCGAGCAGGGCTACAACGTACTCTGCACCCGCGAGCCGGGCGGCACCGCCATCGGCGACCAGATTCGGGCCATTGTGCATAATGTGGCCAACACCGAAATGTCGAACCGGGCCGAAGTGCTGCTTTACTCGGCCAGCCGGGCGCAGTTGGTGGAGCAGGTTATTTTGCCGCATCTGCGCCAGGGCGGCGCGGTGGTTTGTGATCGCTACGCCGACAGCACTTTTGCCTACCAGGGCTACGGCCGCCAGTTAGATTTTGACGCCCTGCGGCTGATCACCCGTTTTGCCACCCAATCGCTCCGGCCGGATATTACCATTTATCTGGACATAAGCGTTGAAGAGGGATTGCAGCGCAAAGTATCGGCCAACAACGCCGGCCTGGGCGAGCTGAACCGCATGGACCGGCTGGCGCTGGAATTTCACCAGCGGGTGCGGGCCGGCTATCTGGATATGGCCCAGGCCGAACCGGACCGCTGGCTGGTGATTAACGCCAGCGCGCCCGTTGAAACGGTGCAGGCCAAAATCCGGCAGCGGCTGGCCCAGGCGTTACAGCAAGCAACATAAAAAAAGCGGGCAGGTTGTAAAAACCTGCCCGCTTTTCATCTGAACTCTGTAATCTCGCTGGAGTCCGAAAGCAAAGCTTTCGGAACAAAAAGCTGGGCTTTTTGACTCCCTTGAAAGTCAGCGAACGGTAGGGGCGCTTCGCGAAGCGCCCCTACGCTAAATTTTTATTCTCGGTGCTCAATCTGCCTGGCGTCGGGATGCCAGAACTAATTTGTACTCTGGATTCTGTACTCTGACATCTGGCTTCTGCCCTAATCGCCAAACCAGTCGTCGCTGGCGCCGCCGCCCGCGCCCAGCTCCGGCATCGACTTTTCAATTGACTCCGGGTCTTCGCCGGCCTCCAGCCGATCGATCACTTCATCAAATTCGCCGCCCAAATCTTCGCCCATTTCACTACTCATTTTGCGCATCCAGCGGCCAATCGATTTGGGGTCGTTCTCGTCCAGTCCGCCCAAACTGCCGGGGTCGGCCAGATTTTCCAGCCGGCTCTCTTCCGAGCGCAGCACCGCCACTTTTGAAACCAGCCGTTTAATGTGCGTTCCGCCGCAGCGGGGGCAAACCGGCTGCCGGGTGTCAACATCGGCAAATGATCTAAAAAAGATGCTCACCCGTTTGCGGCAATCGTAACAACCGTATTCGTAAATTGGCATTTTTGGGCCTCACCGTTACACTGTTTTGTGAGCATTATACTTGAGC
>CAYOXS010000178.1:0-3081 GCA_964407935.1 uncultured Caldilineaceae bacterium | reverse complement strand
TATTTAAGGAGCGCACCAACCTTGTCACGACTCATCGAACCCTACAATCACAAAGAATCGCCGCTGCTGGTAGTCATTTCCGGGCCATCGGGGGTGGGCAAAGACAAAACCCTCAACCTGATGAAAGAAATGGGCTACCCTTTCTATTTTGTGGTCACGGCCACTACCCGCCCCAAACGACCCGATGAAATTGACGGCAAAGATTACTTTTTTATCTCGATGACCGAGTTTGCCGAAATGATTGAAATGGGCGAACTGCTGGAATACGCCGTAGTTTACGGCGATTATAAAGGTATTCCCAAAGCGCAGGTGCGCAAGGCGCTGACCAGCGGCCAGGATGTGATCATGCGCATCGACGTGCAGGGGGCGGAAACCATCCGCCGGCTGGTGCCGGAAGCCGTCCTCATTTTTCTGTCCGCCGAATCCGAAGGCGCGCTGGTGCGCCGCCTGCGCGAGCGAAAAACCGAGCCGGAAGACCAGCTCAAAATGCGCATCGCCACCGCCCGACAGGAGATGAAACGGCTCGATGTGTTTGATTACGTGGTGATCAATTACGAAGATCAGCTCGAAAAAACCTGCGACAAAATCAGCGCCATCATCACCGCCGAACGCTGCCGGGTGAGGCAGAGGGAGATCACCCTGTGAGTTACGATTCCCGGCCCGCCTACGACGATTTGCCCCCACCGCCCGAGCCGCACTATCTGTCCATTCCGTTGAGCAAACCATTGGTCACCTATGTACTGCTGGCCATTATTGGCATTGTGTGGCTGCTGATGGAATTTGTCGCCGGCGGCTCTACCAACACCGAGGTACTGGTTCAATTTGGGGCCAACGCCGGCTGGCAAATTCTGGCCAACGGCCAAATCTGGCGGCTGTTCACCAGCATGTTTTTGCATATTGGTTTGTTGCATCTGGCCTTTAACGGCTACGCCCTGTTTATTTTTGGGCTGGAAATGGAACGGCTTTACGGCCCGGATCGATTTTTGGTGATTTACATTTTGTCCGGGCTGTTTGGCAGCCTGTTCAGTTTTGCCGCCCGCGGCCCGTATGTCCTTTCGGCCGGGGCGTCCGGCGCAATTTTTGGCATTATCGGCATGAATCTGGCCTATTTTTACACCCATCGCGAAAACTTTGGCCAGTTTGGCCGGCAGCGAATGGTCAGCACGCTGATGATCATCGGCGTTAATCTGGTGTTTGGCTTCACCATGCCCGGCATCGACAACCTGGCCCACCTGGGCGGGCTGCTGGCCGGAGCGGCGCTGGGCTACGGCCTGGCCCCGCATTACGAGGTTGACCCCTATCGCATTCCGGCCCGCGTGGTAGATACCAGCTCGCTGTTGAAGCGCTGGTGGGTGCCGGGGCTGGCGGCAATGCTGCTGGCCGGCGGCGTTTATCTGGCAATGACCTACTGGTTAACAAAATTAGGAGGGTAAAAATGACTGCACCGGCGACGCGCGTCCGTCAGCCGCGTTTTGCTGACGATCTGTGGTATCGCGCCGACCCTGCCCACCTCGATACGGCGCTGCTCGGCTATCTTTCCGCCGACCTGCCGCCCTTCAATTCCGATGATCTGGTTGGCCTGGTAGCGCCCCACGCCGGCCATCGCTTTAGCGGCCACGTGGCCGGCACGGCCTTTGCCCCGCTGGCCACCAGCCACTTTGATACCGTAGTGCTGATCGGGCCGGACCATCGCGGCGCAGCACCCGGCCGAATCTCGACCCCGGCTGTTGACGTGTGGCGCACCCCGCTGGGCGACACGCCCGTGGCCTGGGAAATATTGGAGGTTGTGCGCGACAAAATCCAACTGGCCATGCTGGCCGTTGACGACGAGCACGCCCTGGAAATTGAACTGCCTTTTCTGCAAAAAACGCTGGGCAGCTTTCGGCTGGTGCCGCTGCTGCTGGGTGACCAGTCTCGCCAAACCTGCGAGCAGCTCGGCACGGTGCTGGTTGAAGCCGTGCAGCAAACCAACCAGCAGGTATTGTTTGTGGCCAGCAGCGACCTGAGCCACTTTTTTGACGACGCCACCGCCCGCCAGCTTGATGAAGAAACCTTGAAATTTGTGCTCAATCTCGACCCGCGGGGGTTGCTGGCCCACGTCGCCACCGGCCGAATCTATGGCCAGCCGCTGGCTTGCGGCGCTGGAGCCATCGCCACGGTGATGCTGGTCGCCCGGTCGCTGGGGGCGCGGCACGCCCACCTGCTCAAATACGCTACCAGCGGCGATGTTCACCCCGACCGCAGCCGGGTAGTTGGCTACGCCGCCATTGCCTTTACCAAATGAATGGGCGAATTGCGGGTGGCGCGTGGCGAGTAACAAATGACGAATGACCAATGACGATTTTGGATTTCAGATTTTGGATTTACGAAGGACGAACGGCGAACGACGTTTTACGCAACACGCAACACCAACTCAGAGCCAAAGGCCCCCTGTGGGAAACTCATCACTCACTCACCGAACCCACCCAATCCGCTCCCCTGCGATTCTGCGACCCTGCAACCCTGTGACTCTGCGACTTTGACAAATGCCTCCAACCACAGAAACTCATCTACCCAAATACGCCGAAGTGGTAGTCAACCAGCCGGTTGTCCGCAGCAGCCGCCGCGATTTTGCGGACACCCCCGCCGATGAGGACGTGCCCGCCCCGGAAATCGCCGGGCTGGACGAAGACGCCCCCACCAACGACAACCCGCTGGGGCTGACCTTTCACTACCACCTGCCGCCCTATCTGGCCGGCAAAATTCAAATTGGCCATCTGGTTGCGGTGCCGTTTCGCACCCGGCAGTTAATGGCCATCGTCGTCGGCTTAAGCGATGTTTCCCCGGTTGACGAAACCCGCCCGGTGGAAGGCATTCTGGACCCCGAACCGGTGGTCAGCCCAGCCCAAATTGAGCTGGCCCGCTGGCTGTCGCGCGAATCTCTGGCTCCGCTGAGCACCTGCCTGCGCTATTTTTTGCCGCCCGGTTCCAACCGCAAACCGGAGCTGCAACTTGTCCCGCTCACAGGCCGGCCCGCCCGCGCCCTTTCGGCGCAGGAACAACTCCTGCTGACCATGCTGCGCCAAAAAGGCGCGCTGCCGC
>CAYOXS010000177.1:0-11686 GCA_964407935.1 uncultured Caldilineaceae bacterium | reverse complement strand
AGTCGGCCAGATGAACGCAGTGCGTGATAATTGGTTCGATGGTGGCTTTTTCCGGCTCGTGATGGTAGGCAATGGCCTCCACCAGGCCGGTGGGCAAATTCCACTTTTCAGCTACCCGACCCCCGAGATGAGCGTGGTCAAAGCCGGTGAGCCAGCGTTCCAAATCTACAAATGTCGCGCCTTCGGCGCGGAGTTGATTCCACTCCACCTGCCAGGACGGTTCAAAAACCAGCAGTTCATCCATAATCAGTTTGCCAATATCATGCAGCAAGCCACCGATGAATCCCTGTTCCGGCTGGCCGTAATGATGCTCCGCAGTGAGCCAGCGCGTACCGGCCGCCACCGCCACCGAGTGCCGCCACAGGTCGCCCCGTTCCAGGCCATACCCCGGCATTTTGCGGCTGAGCATCTCGTTGACCGAAACGGCCATCAGCAATTCCCTGATTTGCCGGGTGCCAAGCACCATAATCGCCCGTTCCAGGGTAGATACTTTGTAGCGCAGCCCGTAGTAGGGGCTGTTGGCCCACTGGAGCAGCCGGCCGGCCAGCGACTGATCAATGCCGATAATTTTGGCCAACCCGGCCGCGCTGTACCTGGGGTCGTCAATCAGTTGCAGCGCCTTGAGCGTAGGCTGGGGCAAACTTGGCAGCCGGTCTGTCACTTCATCAACGAGTCTTAAATCGATTTTTGGCATAATTCTATCCTGACAGGAGTACGGTATTGAAACTTTCCTTATTCATTATCGACTACTTTATTGAATTTCTCCATAAATAATAGGTAAAGGTTTCATTAGTGTTTAATAACGACACCGTTAGCCATACTGCCACAAAGCGCGTGATGCCCCGGCCCCAAAAATTGGAGCCGGGGCAATTTAAACAACTCAGTGTCAAATTGTAAATTTAGCCGGTTTTGCCAACGGCTACTCGAGCCGGGCCGTGGCCGTTTTGTACGGAAGCAGTTCCGTTTTGCGGCTGGCTGATCTGGCCCCGCTCGTCGACCACAAACTGGCTGACCAGCGATTGCAACAAAAGGGCCATGTCTTCCAATTCCTGGGCTGAAGCCGCCACTTCTTCTACCTGGGCGGTCATTTCCTCGGTGGCGGCGCTCACTTCCTGGGCGGCGGCGCTGTTCTCTTCGCCCACGCTGGCAATACCGCGAATCACATCGGCCACTTCGGTTGACCCCGCCGTCATCTCTTCGGTTGAGGCGGTGTTTTCTTCAACCACCGCCGATACCGTTTCCATCACCTGCACCAGTTCATCGGAAGACACGTTCATTTCGCGGGTAACCACCGAAATCTGTTCAACCTGATTATCTACGTCGGTAGAGGCTTGCTCCATTGCGCCCACCGCCTCGGCAACCGCGGCTTGCACGCCCTGGATCAACTGCGAAATTTCTTTGGTAGCCGAGCTGGAACGTTCGGCCAGTTTGCGCACTTCGTCGGCGACCACAGCAAAACCTTTGCCGTGCTCGCCGGCGCGGGCAGCTTCGATGGCCGCATTCAGCGCCAGCAGGTTGGTTTGCGCCGCAATCTCGTCGATGGTCTGCACAATCGCGCCAATCTGCTGCGAACGCCGCCCCATTTCGCTGACTTTGCGGGTAGACAAGCCCACTTTGTCGCGCACCTCTTCCATTTTAGCCACGTTGGCGGCCACCCGCTGAATCGAGTTGGCCATGCGGCCGGTCATTTCTGTTGACCGGGCTACCGCCGACGCCTGTTCCTGCGCGCCCATGGCCACGCCTTCGATGGCCCGGCTCATTTGCTCTACAGAATACATCACCTTGTTAATGCCTTCTGTCTGGCGGCTGGCGCCCAGCGCCACCTGCTGAATGGTAGACGAAATTTGCGATGACGCCTGCCCGGCCTGATCAGACGTGCTGGAAAGCTGGGCCGAGGCGTTATTCAAATTGATGGCGGCGTCGGTTAATTTGCGCACCATCTGGCGCAGGTTGGCAATCATTTGCACAAAAGTGTTGCCCAGCAGGTCTTTTTCCGAGCGGGGCGTAACATCTTTGGTCAGGTTACCGGCGGCAATACCACCCGCCGCCTCGGCCACGCTTTGCAGGTAAGCAATCATCTGCCGGAATGCGTCGGCCAATTGGCCCACTTCATCCTGCTGGTAAATTGTTAATTGCTGGTCAACATCGCCCAGAGCGATACCTTTGGCCACGCCGGCAATTTCGCGGATGGGCCGGGTAATGCGCCCAACAATTATCCAGATCACCACCAGCAACACCACCAGCAGCAGCGCAAAAGCGCCGCTCACAGAGAGCAGAGTGCGGTTGGTAATCGAGTCAATTTCCCGGTGAATCACGGCTTTATCGGCTTCAATGCTGTCAATGTAGCGGCCAGTACCCACCCACATGTTGGCATTGGGCACCAGTTTGGCTGTGCCCAATTTGGGATAAGCTTCCGTTGTGCCCAGTTTGGGGTATTGATACCGCACAAACATGGTGCCTTTCTGTGCGGCGTCATCCAGTCGGCGGATAAAATATTCACCATCGGCATCCTGATTATCCCACATCGAAGTGCCTTGCTGTTCGGGTTTGGAACCGTGAATCATATTTATGCCGGTGCCAACTTCATAGGCAAAGTAGTAACCTTCTTCGCCAAACCGCGAAGCGCCAACCAATCGCTGCGCCAGTTGCAGCTTTTGGTCGCTGGTTAAATTCGGCGTTTGGTAAATTTCTTGCAGCAGGCTGGCCATCGCTTCGGTGGAGCTTTGCAGTTCCTGCTCAAACTTGCTGTTTAACAAATCATTCGATGATGACATGACATAATCTTCATACTGGAGCAGCATATAGTAAAAAACCCCAAACAGCAGCCCAAAGCCCAGCAGTAAAATTATGCTCTGGTAAAACATAAACTTTCGTAAAATGGTTTTGTTGAACACTCTGGTTTTCCTTTTCTGATTCTGATAGATTTGATTTCGGTACGAAGTTGTTTTCTCGATTCGCCTGTTTATAACAGCGTCAAACTATGACTCAATGCCTGATTGATGACCTGAGTCAATTTATCTGAGTCGATGGGTTTCAGCAGGCAGGTAAATGCGCCCAGCCGGGCCGATTCAAGCATATCGCCCTGCCCGGCCTGCCCGGTAAACATCACCACAGGAAGTTCGGGCTGAAAATGTTTGATGATTCTCAGGGCGTTGATGCCATCCAATTTGGGCATTCTGATGTCCATCAACACCAGATCCCAGGACTCATCCAAAGCGCTGATTACAGCCTCAACGCCGTTGGCGGCGGCGCCGGTTTGCCAGCCAGCGTATTCCAACATGTCTGCCAATTGTTCAAGCACATCAGCTTCATCGTCTACCACTAATATGCGCGCCATTTTTTCGTCCCTCTTTGAACATGTAGATCATGCTATTTTTTGTAGAGTCCGGCGCTTTTTACCGCCAGAACATCGTAAATTTCGTCCAGTAATTCGGTCAGGGTGACGGGTTTGCTCAGGCAGGTTACGCCCAGCGCCGCAGCTTCGGCCATGTAACCCCGGCCCAGATAGCCGGTAAGCCCAATGATAGGGGCATCCGGCGCTAATTTGCGCAGCACTTTAATGGCTTGCAGGCCATTGAGGCCGGGCATGTACATATCCAGCAAAAACAGGTCAAACGATTCCTCGGCGGCCAACACCACTGCATCGGCGCCGTTATCGACAGTTTTAACCTTAAACCCTGCGTCAACCAGTTCATCGCAGAGCATATCCAGCAAATCGTGTTGATCATCGGCAACAAGAATTTTGGTCATTTTTCCGGGTGACTCCTGAAGTTACAGCGGGTTTTCAATATAAGTCAGCGCCGCCATTGAGGTTTGCGCATCGTCAAACCGGCCAGCGCCGTTTGCCGCGCCAATTGCGGTTATCTCCGGGCAGTGACACACCACCGGAAAGGTCAACTTAAACACCGAGCCGGTCCCCGACTGGCTGTCTACCTCAATTTGCCCGCCATGCGCCTTTACAATCCCGGCGATGATCGACAACCCCAGGCCGCTGCCTTGATCGAGCGCTTTGGTTGTAAAAAACGGATCAAAAATTTTGGCCCGCACCGCCTCGGTCATGCCCAAACCGGTATCGGCTACGCGCAAAAAAAACTCCTGCGCGCCAGAGTTGTAGGCCGTGGTAATAGAAATCTGGCCGCCGTGAGGCATGGCGTCGCGGGCGTTGGTGAGCAGGTTGATCAGTATCTGCGCCATCTGGTTTCTGTCACACATCAACGCCGGCAGGTTGGGCTGCAAATTTGTAACCACGTGAATATTGGCCCAACTGCTGAGCTGGTGTTCAATCAAAAGCAGCGTATCGCCCACAATCTGGTTGAGATCGTTGGCCTCCAATGTGGTAGACGAGGCATGCGCGTACGTTTTGAGCGAGCGGATAATTTCGGCGCAGCGCCAGCCGTTGCGGTGGATAACATCCAACTTGTTCACCAGAAAATCGGGGTCGAGCCGATTTTCTTCGGCCCGTTTGAGCAACCCCTGGCTTACCCCGGTAATCACCTGCAACGGCGAGTTGATTTCGTGGGCCACGCCGGCCGCCAGCGTACCCAACCCCACCAGCTTTTGCGAGGCGCGCAGCATCTCTTCCGAGCGTTTGCGCTCGGTGATGTCACTAACAACGCCGTAAATCAGGCGTGACTCGCCTACGCCATTCACCCGGGCGCTGTCTCTAACCCAGATTATCGTGCCATCGCGCCGGATGAGCCGGTACTCCACTTCATAATTTGGGCGCACCAGCAGGCCAAAAAATTTTTCCTGCGCCATCTCCCTGTCTTCAGGGTGAATCAGCCGGTTGGGCCAAAAACTCCAGTCCGGGGCCACCTCTTCAACGGTGAAGCCGGTGAGTTTTTCTAAATTGGGTGAGTTGTAACGATTGACGTAGGAGCCATCGGCAAACATCTCGATCAAATAGATGTAATCTGGAATTGAGGCCGCCACCTGCCGAAAACGTTCCTCGCTGTCGCGCAGCGATTGCTCAGTCTGGCGGCGTTCGGTAATGTCCAGATGAGTTCCGGCGGCGCGCACCGAATTGCCGTTTTCATCGCGCTCAACAACCCGGCCCCGCGCCAAAATCCAGCGATAGTCGCCGCTTTTGGTGCGCATTCTGAACTCGGCTTCGTACTGATCCTGCTGGCCGGCTAACAACTCGTTAATGGCGTTTCTGGTGGGGGTTACGTCATCGGGGTGCAAAAAATCAATCCAGGTGTACACCGATACGTCTATTTCTGCCAGTGAATAGCCCAGTATTTCGGCCCAGCGGTCGTTAACCACCATTGTTTTGGCGGTAATGCCCCAATCCCACAAGCCCAGGTTGGCTCCGCGCAAAGCCAGATCCAGCCGGCGTTCGCTGTCGCGGAGCGCGTCTTCGGCCTGCCGGACCATAATATTGCGCCGGACTCGCTGGCGCAGCACCGGCATGTGAACCGGCTTGGTAATAAAATCCGTGGCCCCGGCCTCAAACGCCTTGTCCACCGACTCGCGATCTTGCAGGCCGGTGATGATCAGGATCGGAGTCCGGTCGCCGCCGGGTAAAGTTTTCAAAAGGGCGCACGTGGCAAAACCGTCAAGGTTGGGCATCATGGCGTCAAGCAAAACCAGATCGGGCTGGTGTTCTTTAAACGCAGCCACGCCTTCTTCGCCGTCGGGGGCCTGCACAACTACATATCCCTCATTGCTCAGGGCGCGGGTTAATACAGAACGGATGATGGTATCGTCGTCAACAACCAGGATGATGGGGGCCGATTCCACAGCAACTCCTTTGCTAAACCGCGGGCATTTTTTGCAGCGCTTTTTGTTCCTGCACCGACAGCACCTTGCGCAGGTCAAGCAAAATAATCAACCGTTCTGTCACTTTGGCAATGCCGATGACAAATGCCGAGTCAACCGTGGTAACCATTGGCGATGGCGGTTCAATATCATCAACCGGCACCCGCAGCACCTCATTCACCGAATCAACGATCATGCCAACCGTCAACCCGTCCATTTCTACCACAATAATCCGGGTATCTTTGGTTTCTTCCTGCGCAGCCAAACCAAAGCGTTTGCGCATGTCAACAACCGGCAAAACCGCACCCCGTAAATTTGTTACCCCCTCCACAAAAGCGGGGGTGTGCGGCATTTTGGTAATGGGCTGCATTTTGATGATGCCTTCAACAGCGGCGATATCCACGCCATAATTTTCGCTGGCAAGTTTGAAAACAACGAGCTGATTTTCCATAGAAAACCTCCTTTTTGTGTTAAATCAACAACCACTGGATAGTTGAGCGAACCAGCCGTTACCCCGACAGCAAATACCTACTGTTTAACAAGCTCCTCCTGCGGCATGGCCTCAGCAGTGGCGGCGGCAGGGTCGGAGTCGGTTTCAAGGGGTTCGTCTTCGGCCGGTTCTTCCTCGGGCGCTGCGGTGTCCGCAGCAGCATCTAATTTGAAGCGAGCCACGACAGTTTGCAGGTGTTGAGCCATTTGGCTCAGATCGGTGGCCGACGCGCGAAATTCGTCAATTTGGGAGTTCATTTCCTGAGTAGCCGCGCTGACTTCTTCAGCGGCGGCGCTGTTTTCCTGGCTTACGCTGGCAATCGATTCAATCAGCGTGGTGACCTCGGTGGAAGTAGCCGCCATTTCTTCTGTTGAAGCAGAATTTTGTTCAACGACGGTAGAAACCTGAGCCATAGCATCAACCAGGCTGCGGGCGGCGTCGGTCATTTTCTCGGCAGCGGCGGTAATCTGGTCAACTTCCAGCCGCACTGTCTCCGAGGTTTGCTGGATTTCTGCCAGGGCTGTGCCGGCGCGATTGGTGCGTTCAACGCCCAGCTCAATTTCAGACATCCCCGTATTCATCGCCGATACCGCCGCTGCCACGGTCTGCTGGATGGTTGTGATCAACGTGTTGATCTGTTTGGTAGCCCCCGCCGATTTTTCGGCCAGTTTCCGTACCTCGTCGGCCACAACGGCAAAACCTTTGCCGTGCTCGCCGGCGCGCGCCGCTTCAATGGCGGCATTCAACGCCAGCAAATTGGTTTGGCGGGCAATATCGTCGATGGTGTCCACAATATCGCCAATCTGGTGGCTGTGCGCGCCCATCTCCTGCACCCGCTGGGCCGACACCCCCACTTTGGTCTGAATATTGGTCATACCGGCGATGGTTTCGGCAATAATATCTGCGCCGTGACCGGCCACCTGCGAGGCGGTAACCGCGCCATCCGCGCTCTTGCGCGCGTTGCCGGCAACCTGCTGGATCATTTCGCTGATCAGTTCGGTCAATTGCACCGACCAGGCAACGGAGGCGGCCTGCTCCTGAGCGCCAACGGCCAACTCATCAATCGATTGTGACATTTGCGTCACCCGTTCGGCAGCTTTTGAAACGCCGGCTGTTTGCTCGTTGGCGCCCTGCGCCACCTGCTGAATAGCAAAGCCCACCTGAGTCGCGCCGCCGGCGGCCTGCTCGGCGGTATCAGCCAACACCACCGAAGCCGCGCCAAGCTGCCCGGCGCTCTCGATGACCTGGCGCACCAGGTCACGCAGGTTGCGGCTCACCTGGCCAAAGGCAGCGCCGGTTATCGCCAGTTCGCTGATGATGGCGTTGAACGCCTGCGCCATCTGGCCAATTTCGTCGTTGCTGGAAATTGCCACAGGCTGGGCGGTGATGTTAATGGTGCGGGTCAGATTGCCCTGGGCCAGCGCCTTCAGCTCGCGAGACAGGGATGTCAGATCAACTCCGGCAATCTGCTGCGATGTTTGGGTTACCAACCGGAGCGGACGGGTAATTCCTCTGGAAATAACCACACCCAAACCCAAACCGGCCAACACCGCCAACGCTACGACCGTAATCAAACCGGCCTGAATTTGGTTGACCAGTGTTGTTACCGTTACATTTTGAGCTTTGAAATCTCTTTCAACGCTGTCAGACATAGCCAGTCCGGCGGCGCGGATCCGGGGGCCGGCCGCATCCAACCCCTGGCTTAAAACGCTATTTTGCTTTAATAAATTTTCTGCAAGTTGATCAAAGCCGTTGCTATAGGCATTTATTGCGGCGTCGGCCTGGTTAAATGTGGTGATTGAGTCTGGCGGAGCAGTCACTTTGATCCTGTCCAAAGCGGTCTGCAAAGTAGTTTTGTGGTTTTTAAATTGGGTGGTCCAGGTTTGATGGCCGGTTGTCAGGTATTTGTTGGCGGCCAACTGCATGCCGGCCAACGCCTGCCGGGCTACGGTTACATGATTGAGCATGGCCGTGTTATTGGTGCCAAACGCGGTTTTGCGCAGCGAATCCAGCGCTTCATCTGCCTGCGCACCATTAACATCCAGCGTATTTTGCACAATCTGATTGCGGGAAGTTATCAGATACACAATTTGAGAAAAGTCGTTATTGTACTGCTCAACATCGGCCTCGATGCCGGCCAGCAGTTGCACCCGGTCCGGGCTGGTAATCTGCTCATCGGCCACTTGCAACAGATCACGCAGATCGGCAAACGCTACGCGATACCTGTCAAGGTCTTCTTTTTGCTGGTTACTAATGTACTTTTGCGAAAAATACTGGATTGACCAGCTTTTGGAGATAACATTGTCTGACATCTGCTGGTCTGCCGCCAGGTGGGTGGCCAGGTTGGTTACCACATTGCCAACTTGATGGATGCCGATCACCGCCACCGTCCCAACGACAACCAGCAAAATCAGCGTGATGGCATAACCGGTCATTATTCGGGCGCCAACTTTTAGATTATTGAAGAATCTCATAGATTAACCCCAATTTGTTTGATAGCACAAAGGGTATTTCATTACGAAACACTGTTTTTGTATCGGCACGGCGCTGGTGGTTCTCCATAAAAGCTGCGTAAATAAATACGCCCTTCTCTCTAAAGAAATTACAATCACTCGCCTGCAAATCACCAGTTTCATAGTAAGAAATTTATATTTTCTTATTATGAAAGTATGGATTTCTTAGTAAGAAATTGTTAACTTCTTACTAAGAAACTTATATTTTCTTTACGTGTAATTTAACTTTGCAGGCGAGCAATAGCAGCAATTCCAGATTAGATAGAACCTAATGGGGGTAGTAGCACCGCACTTAATTCTGGAATCAAAAATTTCTCGCTTTTCCCCCTCCCCCAACCCCTCCCCCGCAAGCGGGGGAGGGGAGACTAAATTAGGTGTCATTTTCCTTAAATGCCCCCCTTCCCAAAGGGAAGGGGGGCAGGAGGGATGGGCCAAAAGTGTTACCACGGTTATGTGCGGTGCTACCTCTAATGGAGAGAAGGGCGAGAAAAGACTTTTACGTGTGGATTTAACAGCGCAACATTCAAAAAGGAGAGAATCCCGGCTGCTTCCGCGAGCAAGGTTTATAACAAATCCTGCTCAACGGTTGGCAACCGCAGCCGCTGGCTGTAGGGGAAAATATGGATAACCTCGCCGGCGTTGAGCCGGGTCTGGATACCGCGCCAGTAATCTGCCTCAAAAAGGTCGCGGTGATGGGTGACAAACACCTGGTGCAGATCATCGGGCAAGCCCAAAAAATGAACAAACTCTTCGGGGAAAATGTCGTTGTCGCCGGGGGTGAACCAGCCTTCGGCAAATAGCTCATCTTCAAAATTAGTGGCTTGCGGCATTTTTCTAAAGTTGCAGGCAGTCAGCAGGGTCAATTCGTCGTAATCATAAAAAACCACCCGGCCGTGGCGGGTAACGCCAAAATTTTTAAGCAGCAGGTCGCCGGGGAAAATGTTGGTTTTAATGAGGTCTTTGACCGCGTTGCCATAATCAACAATGGCGGCGCGGGCGGCTTCATCGTTGGCTTCGCGGGCGTAGATGTTGAGCGGGCTGAGGCGGCGCTCAACGTACGCGTGGTTGATGACCACATCATCGCCATCAAACACCACGTTTTGGGCCGCTGCCTCGCGCAGCTCGGCCAGGCAAGTCTCGGTAAAGCGGCTGCGGTGAAATTTGAGATGCTCGTACTCCTGAGCGTCAACCAGCCGTCCGGCTTTGTCGTGCTTGAAAACCAGATGATATTTGGCCATCACTTCTTGCCGGGTGGTCCGTTTAGGGTAGCTGAAATGGTCTTTGATCATTTTAAAGACCAGATCATATGTGGGCAGAGTGAACACAATCATTACCATGCCCCGTTCGCCCTTGGCAATTTCAAACCGGTCATCGGTGGAGGCCAGGTGGCGCAGCAAATCGCGGTAGAGTTCAGTTTTGCCGTGTTTGTTGTAGCCAATGGCAATGTACAGCTCGGCCAGACGCTTGCGGGGCATAATCGACTTGAGAAAATGAACCAAATCGTAGGGGCGATCTACTTCAACGTGAAAATAGGAGCGGGTGTAACTAAACAGAATACTAACGGCATCCTCATCCATCAGCACGGCATCAACCACAACCCCCCGGGGGGTGTGCAACAGCGCCAGCACCAGCGGGATGAGGTGCGCGCCGCTGTACATTCGGCCAACAACGTATGCGCCCTTGCCCCGGTAAAAAACCGATTTCACCACATCGGCGCGCTCAACCACCCGCAGCGCCGCCATAACGCGCAACTGCTCGTCGATTTTTTCGGCCACAAGGCGAATATCACGCGGGCTGTTTTGGTAGGGCACATCCAATGAAAAATCGGCCAGAATTTGCCCAACCAGCGCCTGGGTTGAGGCCATTTGAGGATAGGTCAGGTAGACTGATTTTTTGGGCAGGGTGGGCGGCGACTCAAAATCGGTGTCCACAAACTCAATCTGCGGGTCTACCCCGACCGTGGTAAAAATCTGGCGGGTCACCGAATTGAAAAAGGTTTCGGCCAGCTCCCAATCATCGCGGTCGGCGATCAGGCCAGAATAAACGGCTTTGAGGCTGGCCCAGACCAGTTTCTCTGTAACGCGGTCATCGAGCAGGCTACAAATATCGGAGACATTGCGTTTGATGATTTTGCGGTACAGATCAAGCCGTTCGGTGGCATCGGCCTGCAAACCGTGCCAGTCGCGCTGTTCAAACCGCGCTCTGGCCCGGAGAGTGATTACATTGAATTGATTTTGATACGCCTTGAACGCCTCAAAGATAACGTTGGCGCCCAGGTTTGCCAGCCGGCTGTCGGTTAATTTTGGCTTCATTGCGCAAATTACCGCGGGGCGGCGGTCAGTCGTCCAGGCTAAAACCAATTTTTAAAGTGACCTGCCACTGGGCCACTTTGTCGCCGTCAATCGCGCCACGAGTTTCGATAACCTGAAACCAGCGCAAGTTGCGCACCGATTTGGCGGCTTTGGCGACTGCGGTCTGAATCGCCTCCTCAAGCCCCACTGATGAGGTGCCGGTAATTTCGATCAGTTTGTACACTTTGTCGCTCATGGTTTGCCTCCATTTGAATATAGCGCCTCAAAATCACCCTGAACGCAGCGAAGGGTCTTGCATCCCAATAGTTGCGGAGACTCTCACCTGCACTGCGACCGCAGGGAGAGCAGGCGCAAGTGTCGCTCCCTGCGGTTGCTCAGAGTGACATTTTTACCTGTGCCGGCTACAGACATTCTCCGTTGCTGTACCGCAGATTCTGTCACACTCGTGTGAAAATCTGCAAATCTGCGATGAAAAATCATCGCCTGTTGCTGTGTTGTAGATTTCAGTCGATTGCCAAAAATTTTGGCGGGAGGAAACGGGGGTGAAGTAGCTGTGCTAGATTTCGACGGTGAAAATGGAACCGGCAGGGTGGTTATCTGTCACAAAAATT
>CAYOXS010000176.1:0-11689 GCA_964407935.1 uncultured Caldilineaceae bacterium | reverse complement strand
GAGCCGGCCAAAATAGCGCCCACGGCGTACAGATTATCGGCCAGCGGCGCGCTGCCGCCGTTAACCGGCTGCAACTGCGGGTTAACGGTAACGCCGGCATTGAACACCGGCTGCCCTTCGGGAGAAATGAACTGCCGCTGGAACCATTTGTGCCGGTTGGTTTCGGCGGCCACCGGCAGGCCAAACACAAGCTCTTTTACCGAGCCATCGGCGTTGGCGTCCAGCCCGCCGCCAAAAATGCCGCCGGTAGCCAGTACGTAATTGTGCGCTTTGAGAGGGCGCAGGCGGCTGGCGGTTTCAATGCGAATCTGGCTCACCTTACCGTTTTCAATAGTCCCGTCAAACACTTTGCTGCCGATAATCAGGCGGCCGCCGGCGCTCAGCAATGCTTTTTTGAGGGCTTCGTACATCCGCCGGCCCGGCACTGATGGCGGCAGCGCGCTGATTTCAAATACGGGGCGGTCCAGAGCTTTTTCAAGGTCGGCCACCACGGCATCGTGCTGTTTTAAGCCCAACACCGCCGGAAAGCCCACCCGGTCAAACTTTTTGGCTTCGTTTTTAATGGCGTTGACCACCTGTTTGCGGAAATCGGCCTGTTCAAAGGCGTTGGCTAATTCGATGGGGGTGGCGTTCATTTTGCTGGACGCCGGAATATACACATCAACCGAGGCGGCCCCCGCCTTTACGCCTAAATCCTGCTCGTTGAGGTTTTGGCTGATGAGGGTGGGGTAAAAATCCCGCAGCTCTTTAAAGCCGACAATCAACATGCTTTTGCCAGCGTTTAAATCACCTTTTATCAGGGCTTCCGGGGCCAGGCAGGTGGGATGAACCGCGCCCGCGCCGCTGGGCAGTAGCCAGTTGCGGTTAAATTCGCCCCGGTAGTGACAGCCGGCCTGGTTGACAATTTTCAAAAACGATTGCAGCCCGGCTTCAATGTTTTCCCGGCCAATAACTTTGTACGGGTGATTTGAGCGGGCGGCCATAAACTTATCCAGCGCGTCAGCCGGGTTGGTGACCGGTTGGGTTGAGTCGGCGGGATGAAAGCCCAGCACATCGATGCAGCCCGAGGCCAGCAGCAGCGCCCCGATGCCGGTGGCTACCACCACTACTTTTTGACCGGCCTGGGCCAGTTGGCAGGCAGTGGTTAACCCGGCGGTGCCTGCGCCAATAACAATGGTATCGTATCTGATCATTTTTCAGTGTCCTTTTTTCAGTGGCGGGTAGCGAATAGCGAATGGCGAATGAACGAATCAGTGAGTCAGCGAGTTGGTGAGACGTCCTTCGCTCCTCATCCTTCATTCCTACTCCCTACTCCCTACTTCTTGCTCCACTTCAAAGTAGCCTTCGGTTTCCACTTCGCCAATGCGGCTGCTGCCGCGGCCGGTCAGCTCTACCGGGAGTTTATCAAGCCCCAGCAGGCCCAGGTAAATCCCTTCATCGAGCTGAAATTGGCGTAAATGCTGGCCCCAGAGCACCGGCTGCACACCTTTCCAGCGCTCCTGCAAAAAATCTACCAGGGCTTTGTTGGCCTGGCTGGCGGAGATTTTTTTGTGTTCGTGCATAATGCCGGCCACGCGATAGGTACAGAAGCCGCCCTGGCAGGGGCCCATGCCCACGCGCAGGTCGCGGCGCAGGTCGTTAATGATGTGGCGGTCACTGTGGGTTAACGCTTCTTCAATTTGCGGGCGGGTGACAATTTCACATTCGCAAATGAGCTGGCCGGAGAGTTCTTTGCGTTCCAGCTTGTCGAGGCGTTGGCCCAGGCTAAAGTGCCGGCCGGATTCGCCGTGTTTGAGAACAGTGGTGGCGGTTTGGCAGGGGCGTTGGGTGCCCAGTTTTTCGCACACCATATCGACGGTATGTTCGGCCATTTGGCGGTAGGTGGTCCATTTGCCGCCGGTAATGGTGACAAAACCATCAACGCCATCGCGGGTAGAATGATCGAGCAGGGCGTATTTGCGGGTTACTTTGCGTAAATCCGCGCCGGCGGCGGTTTCCTGGTACAGCGGCCTAACCCCGGCCCAGGCGCGCAGCGCCCGGAATTTTTTGAACAGGGGCACAATTTTTTCGCCCATGTCCATCATTTTTTCTACTTCCCAATCTTCAATGGGGTAACTGTCGGGGTCTGGCACATTAACCGAGGTGGTACCGATCACGGCCACGGAGCCAACAGGCACCAGAATATCGCCGTCGCTGGCCGGGCCGCAGCGGTTGATAACCGTGTTGACCATACGATAATTCATGGCCACCATTGTGCCTTTGCCGGCGTAAACCGTTACATCGCAACCGGCTTTGTGGGCCAGCACGCCGCCCCAGGCGCCGGCCGCGTTGACTACCATATCGGCCTCAATGTTGAATTCTTCGTTGGTGATAACGTTTTTTATTTTAGCGCCTGATACTTTGCCATTATGGGCGATCAGGTCGATGACTTCGTGGTAAATGAGTGTTTCTGCGCCGTATTCCGCGGCAGAATCAACCAGCGACTGGCAGGCTTCCCAGGTTTCGACGCTGCCGTCGGGCACAACAAAAGCGCGGCGAATGGCCGGATTGAGCATCGGTTCGCGGCGCAGCATTTCCTTGATAGAGATTTCTTCAATAGGAATGCCCACATCTTCACAGGCTTTCTTAAAAATGTCGGCATGTTCGGGGGGATCCCAGGGGGTGTTCACAAACAACCCGCCGGTATCCTCGATGGCGTGGGGCATAATTTTGCGCAAAATCTGATTTTCTACAATACATTCGCGGGCAGCTTCGGCATCTTTTACGGCGTAGCGACCACCACTGTGCAGCAGGCCGTGGAACCGGCCAGATGTTGCATTTGACAGCGCGCCGCGTTCAACCAGCATGGCTTTAAAGCCACGTTGAGCCAGATCAAACAGCACGCCACAGCCGGTTACACCCCCGCCAATCACTAACACTTCAGTTGATTTGTTCATCAAAAGTGTACTCCTTAATTTAAATCTACCTGCTTGTTGTGCGGAACTGGCCGCGGGGTTCAACTGTTAAGGGGGGGACAAACCTGTCCCCCCCTTAACTAAAAACTAGTTACAGCGAGAGGAGAAAAGGTTATTGTTCTACCCATTCAAAGGTGCGGGTAACGGCTTTCTTCCACTCTGCGTACAGTTTGGTGCGGGCGGTGTCGTCGGCAGAGGGTTCCCAGGTTTTGTCCATACCCCAGTTGGTGCGAATGTCGTCTTCGGTGGCCCAGAAGCCCACAGCCAAACCGGCGGCATAGGCCGCGCCCA
The DNA here is from genome assembly GCA_964407935.1 of uncultured Caldilineaceae bacterium. GTDB lineage: Bacteria > Chloroflexota > Anaerolineae > 4572-78 > J111 > J095. Next base: position 8,444 of record CAYOXS010000176.1, on the reverse strand, counting down.
GGGCGGTGGTTTCGGCTACTTTGGGGCGAACAACCGGCACGCCCAGCACGTCGGCCTGGAACTGCATGAGCAGGTCGTTGTAAACCATGCCGCCGTCAACTTTCAGGGCTTTCAACGGCACGCCGGAGTCGGCGTTCATGGCGTCCAGAACTTCGCGGGTCTGGTAAGCAGTGGCTTCCAGGGCGGCGCGGGCAAAGTGGCCGCGGTTCACGTAGCGGGTCATCCCCACAATCACGCCGCGGGCATCGCTCTTCCAGTAGGGGGCAAAGAGGCCGGAGAAGGCCGGTACAAAGTAAATGCCGCCGTTGTCATCAACGGTTTTGGCCAGCTCTTCAACTTCGGGTGATTTGTCGATGAGTTTCAGGTTGTCGCGCAGCCATTGAACCAGCGCGCCGGTGATGGCGATGGAGCCTTCCAGAGCGTAAACGGTGGGTTTGTCACCAAATTTGTAGCAGGCGGTGGTGAGCAGGCCGTTTTTGGAGGGCACAATGTCGGTGCCGGTGTTCAAAATCATAAAGCAGCCGGTGCCGTAGGTGTTTTTGGCTTCGCCAGCGTCCAGGCCAGCCTGGCCAACGGTCGCAGCTTGCTGGTCGCCCAGGTCACCGCAAACAGCGATGCGGCCGCCAAAGGGGCCGTCGGGCAGGGTGTAGCCGTAGGCTTTGGGATCGCTGGAGGGGCGAATTTCGGGCAGCATTGACATGGGCACGCCCATGATACCGGCAATTTCGGCGTCCCACTTGCAGCCATCCAGGTCCATGAGCATGGTGCGAGAGGCGTTGGTCACGTCGGTAACGTGCGCGCCGCCGTCAACGCCGCCGGTCAGGTTCCAGATGACCCAGGTGTCCATGTTGCCAAATACGGCGTCGCCGCGTTCGGCAGCAGCCCGCACGCCGTCCACATTGTCAAGAATCCAGCGGACTTTGGGGCCGGAGAAGTAGGTGGCCAGAGGCAGACCCACTTTGGCCTGGAAGCGATTCTGGCCGCCATCTTTGGCCAGTTCGTTGCAGATTTTGTCGGTGCGGGTATCTTGCCAGACAATGGCGTTGTAGAGCGGCTTGCCGGTTTTCTTATCCCACACCACGGTGGTTTCGCGCTGGTTGGTAACGCCCACAGCGGCGATGTCGGCGGCAGAAGCGCCGGCTTTTTTCAACGCGCCTTTGATTACGTCCTGGGTGCGCGCCCACACTTCCATCGGGTCGTGCTCTACCCAGCCGGGTTTGGGGTAGATTTGTTCGTGTTCCATTTGATCAATGGCAACGGACTCGCCTTTGTGGTTAAACAACATACAGCGAGTGCTGGTGGTGCCCTGGTCAATTGCTGCTACATACTTAGCCATAATAGTGAATCTCCTTTGTCACTAATTTGTCACGCCTTGGTGACGGAATCTAATAAAATTTTGACAACCAACAACTGACCGCCGTTGTCCCGCAATTTTGACAGGCGGCGGTCAGTGCCGGTAAGTCGAACAGAAAGGTTAGTCTGAAATCTTTTAGCCCCAGAGACTGGCCGCGGCCTGGAGCATCAGGTGGGTTGAGGTTGCTCCGGGGTCCTGATGGCCAATACTGCGCTCGCCCAGATAGCTGGCTCGTCCCTTTTTGGCTTGCAGAGGGATGGTGTTTTTCATGCCTTGCTCTGCCGCGGCGGCTCCCGCTTTGAGGATGCTTTTTAGATCGGCATTGCTGTTTAGCGCAGATTTCATTGCATCCAGAGCCGGCAGCCAGGCATCAACCATCGTTTTATCTTCTAGCTGGGCTTTGCCCCGCTGTAGAATTCCCTGGACGCCGGCGTCAAACATCTCAACAACGTCGGCCGGTTCCAGTTGGGGTTTTCCGGTGATTGCGGCGCTGGCCCGCATAAAGAAGGTGCCGTACAGCGGCCCGGAAGCGCCGCCCACAGTTTTGATCAGGGTCATGGCCACGGTTTTAAGGATGGCATCAACCTGATCGGGTGCGGCTGCGTTAAGGGCATCTTTGGCGGCGGTAAAGCCACGGTTCATGTTTATGCCGTGGTCGGCATCGCCAATGGCCGAGTCTAACTGGGTTAAGTACTCTTTGTTGGCCGCGTAGACTTCTTGCAGCCTGTTGATCCAGGCTAAAAGATTATCTCGACTAACGGTCATGCCTATACTCCCCATCGAAGTGCGGGTGTATGTACCGGTGCATCCCACAGTTTCAAAAGCTCGTCATCGGCTTTGACCATGGTAATAGAGCAGCCGGCCATTTCCAGCGAGGTGATGTAGTTACCCACCAACCGGCGGGCAATGATCACCCCTTTGGCTTTGCAGATTTGTTCGAGTTCGTTGTAAACCAGATACAGTTCAATCAGAGGAGTCCCGCCCATGCCGTTGACCATGGCAATGGCCCGATCACCCGATTTGAAAGGCAGGTCGGCCAGTACCGCTTCGGCCATCATTTCTGCAATTTCATGGGCGCTCTTCAGAGCCATTCTTTGGCGGCCGGGTTCACCGTGGATGCCGATGCCGATTTCCATCTCATCCTCGCCAATTGCAAAAGTAGGCTTGCCGGCCGCGGGTACGGTGCACGATGTTAGGGCCATCCCCATTGAGCGGCCGTTGGCGTTGACTTTGCGGCACAAATCGGCCACAGCTTTTAAGTCGGCGCCACTTTCGGCAGCCGCGCCACAGATTTTTTCGGCCAGAACAGTGGTGCCTACACCTCGCCGACCGGCGGTGTAAAGACTGTCTTGCACAGCGACGTCATCGTCAATCACTACAGAGGCAACTTCAATCCCTTCGGCCTGGCAAAGTTCGGCAGCCATTTCAAAGTTCATCACGTCGCCGGTGTAGTTTTTAACAATGTGCAGCACGCCCGCGCCGCCATTTACGGCTTTAGTGGCCGCTTCCATTTGGTCTGGCGTGGGTGAGGTAAAGACGTCGCCGGGGCAGGCTGCGTCAAGCATACCCATACCTACAAAACCGCCGTGCATCGGTTCGTGACCGCTGCCACCGCCAGAAATGACACCGACTTTGCCTTTCACCGGAGCATCGGCTCTGACCACAATGTTGGGGTCGTACTTAACTACCACCAGATCACTGTGTGCAGCCGCCACACCAGCCAGAGATTGTTTGACAACATCTTCAGGCTTGTTGATTAGTTTTTTCATCCTAAATACAGCTCCTGTTCTTGAGAACTAGGTTTTTATTGACATTTGCTCAATAAGATCAATCCCGAGGAGCGAAGTGATGATGAACCCCCACTAACCTTTAGCCGGTAATTGGAGATCCTTAGCCACTAACGGAAACCGTGAAATGTCAACGCACCCTAGAAGGTAAAAGGTTTATTTAGAATTTACCTAAAGCCATATACAGAACAGCCGCAATCACAGCGCCAATGACGGGGCCGACGATGGGAACCCAGGAGTAACCCCAGTCGGAGTCGCCTTTGCCGGGAATGGGCAGTACAGCGTGGGCAATGCGCGGGCCAAGGTCACGGGCCGGGTTAATAGCATACCCGGTGGGGCCGCCCAGGCTCATACCAATGGAGAACACTAACAAAGCCACGGGGATGGCGCCCAAAGCACCCATGTTCATGGCGAAGGCCGCGCCGCTCATATCGCCGGTGACGCCTTTGATCCCAAAAACACCAAACATCAACATGAACGTACCGATGATTTCCGTTATTACGTTCATCGGAATGTTGCGAATGGCCGGGCCAGTGGAGAAGACGGCCAGTTTACCGCCGGCATCGTCGGTGGCTTTGAAGTGATCAAAGTAAGCCACAAACACAATCACTGCCCCAATGAAAGCACCAATCATTTGAGCAACAATATAAGGCCCTACCTGACCCCACGGGAAAGCGCCGGCAACTGCCAGCCCAATCGTTACAGCCGGGTTAATGTGCGCGCCACTGATGGCTCCAACCACGTAAACGGCGGTAAACACCGCCATACCCCAGCCTGCGGTGATCACAATCCAGCCGCTGCCCTGGCCCTTGTTTTTGTTCAACACGACGTTGGCAACCACACCATCACCTAAGATGATGAGAATCATTGTGCCGATGATTTCGGCGACAAAGCTATTCATTGTTTCTCCCTCTCATATGTGTAATAGTTAAAGATTTTTGGATAAAAGAAGTGTTTGTGGGGCGCCGCTTACTGTTGCAGCGGGTTCCCGTAGAAATTGATGTTCGTTAGTGCGAGACACACCTCCTTTCTTGGCAATGTTGGCCCGACGTTAAACACCTCTGCGCCGAAAAGCTGTCTGTAATATGGCGTAATAAAGCGCAACAAATAAAAAAGGTTCATTACGAATCACGGTTTGACCGTGATTGGCAATGAACCCTTAACATTTGCTCGCCATCTGCCAGTTTTGTTGGCAAATGTTCCAGCTTTGGAATAAGTTCGCTTTTGCACAGACAACTTTGTCTACCATCATTTACCAGGAACCGAAAATTATTGAAAGACTTGGGGAAAAAACTATGTACAGATGTTCAATAACCTCTTAAAATTGAACATCTGTATGTTAGCATCGGTTCAAAAATCGGTCAAATTCCGGGCTGCAAAATTTTTGAACAAAAATAACGGTACTAAAGGACTAATTTTGGTTATTTTGGGATCAATTAGTTAGTAAAGATGCTACAAATGTCAGAATTTGTCAAAAATTGCTACATTTGTCCAAGTGGCCATTTTCGGCGTTTTAGGCCATACTTGCCGGGGTAATTGACACAAGATGGGCGGTGAAGTATATTTCAGGCAGATTTAATGTGAAGGAGCAGAGCCTGTGACAACTCTGGTAAACGTTACCGACAACAGTTTTGACCCCGAGGTGTTAAAATGTGATATCCCGGTCCTGGCCAATTTTGGCGCCGAATGGGCCGCCCCCAGCCAAAACTTGTTGCTGGTATTGCAAGAAATTGCCGCTGAATACTCAACCCAGGTGAAAGTGGTGAATGTTGACATCGAGTCAAATCCGGGGGTTACCGCTGCCCGCAATGTGCTCAGCGTGCCCACCCTTATCCTGTTTAAAAATGCGCAGGAGGTGGTGCGGCTGGAAGGCAACCGGGACAAACAGGGCATCCTAAACGCCATCAACCCCTATTTTGACCAGTAACGCCCACACTTTTTTCAACCCTCAACCGGCGTGGAAGTTGCGCAATATGGCGCAATTTTCACGCTTTTTGTTTGAGGCAGATGTGGTATACTTTACTCATTATGCACGTCATCACCACCCACACTAATGCCGATTTTGATGCTATCGCCTCGCTGCTGGGCGCGTGGCTGCTTTACCCCGAGGCCAAACCGGTGCTGCCCGCCACCCTCAACCGCAACGTGCGTGATTTTATTATTCTGTACGAAAACACCCTCCCTTTTATCCACCACACCGACCTGGGCCGCTCAACCATCACCCGGCTGACTCTGGTGGATACCCAGCAAATCCCGTACAACCTTAAAAATATTGCCGGCGATGTGAAAATGCACATCATTGACCACCACGAGCTGCAGCAGCCGCCCGCGCCCGGCGCGGTGGTCAGCCTCACCGAAACCGGGGCCAATGCTACCCTGTTTGTAGAACAACTGCGCGATATGGCCCGCCGGCTGTCTTCCATTGAGGCCACGCTGTTGCTGCTGGGTATTTACGAGGATACCGGCGCGCTCACCTACGGCAGCACCACGCCGCGAGATTTGCAGGCCGCCGCCTGGCTGCTGTCCGACGGCAAAGCCCGGCTGGATATTGTGCGCGAGTATCTCAACTATCCCATGAGCGCCCCCCAAAAAGCGCTCTACGAGCAGTTGATTGATAATATGGAAACGCGCACCATTCACGGCCACTCCATTGTGATTGGCCCGGCCCAGGTGGACCGCTACGTAGAAGAAATCAGCAGCCTGGCAAGCCGCATCCGCGATTTATACCAGCCGGAAGGGCTGTTTATTCTGGTGCAAATGCCCGACCATTTGCAGATGGTGGCTCGCTCCATTACCGAGGCCATCAACGTGGGGCGCATCGCCGAACATTTTGGCGGCGGCGGCCACCCCCGGGCTTCGGCGGCGCTGGTGAAAGGCCGGCAACTGGCCGAAGTGAAACAGGAGCTGGTGCGGCTGCTCAAGCTGGAGGTACAGCCGGCCGTCACCGTGGCGCAAATTATGTCCAAAGGCGCGCGCACGCTGGCCCCCTCTGATACAGTGCGCCACACCGCCGAAATGATGGAGCGTTACGGCCACGAAGGCTTTCCGGTGATTGACGCCCAAACCGGCAAAATTGTCGGCATTATGTCGCGGCGAGAGGTTGACAAAGCCCGCCGCCACAAGCTCGATGGCGCTCACGTGCGCCAGTTTATGAAAAAGGGCGAATTTTTTGTCACCCCCGGCGATAGCATTGATACCGTGCAGGCGTTGATGACCGGCGAGCATATTGGCCAGGTGCCCGTACTCGACCGCCCCGGCGGCCAGATTATCGGCATTGTGACCCGCACCGATCTGATCAATTTGTGGCAGTCCAGCACGCACCGCGAACCTTCGCAATTGAATCTGGCGGCGCAGTTGGAAAAGGCGCTGTGCCCCGATCTGCTCAATTTGCTGCGCGAGGCCGGCGAGCTGGCCGACAGCCGGGGCGATTCGTTGTACATTGTGGGCGGCTTTGTGCGCGACCTGCTGCTCACCCTGCTGCTCAGCGGCGATCCGGCCGCGCAAGGCAAAACCAGCCCTCGGTTTGATCTGGACCTGGTGGTTGAGGGCGATGCCATTGCACTGGCTCACCAGTTGCAGCAGCGGCACAGCGGCCGCGTGCGCAGCCACAGCCGTTTCGGCACGGCCAAATGGATTCTGGACGAGCCAATTAAGTTTGTGCCGGGGCCGGCCGGTGATTGTACCCGGCTGGCGTCGCTGGATTTTGTCACCGCCCGTTCCGAGTTTTACCGCCACCCCTCAGCCCTGCCGGAGGTGGAACAAAGTTCCATCCGCCAGGATTTGCACCGCCGCGATTTTACCATCAACACCCTGGCTCTGGATTTGGGGCCGGACTCGTTTGGTGAACTGCTTGATTTTTACGGCGGCCAGAACGATCTGGAAGCGCGGCTGGTGCGGGTGTTGCACAGCCTCAGTTTTGTAGAAGACCCCACCCGCATGCTGCGCGCCGCCCGGCTGCTGGCCCGGCTGGAGTTTGTGCTGGAAGAGCGCACCGCCGAACTGCTCAATGACGCCATCGAGTTGCTGGCCAAAGTGAGCGGCGAGCGCATTTTTCACGAACTCGAACTTATTTTTAACGAGCGCCGCCCCGACCGCGCCCTGCGCATCATCGACGAGCTGGATATTTTGGCCGCCATTCACCCCGGGCTGGTGGTGGATGAGCTGTTTATGTCTCAGGTAGACACCCTGCGCAGCGGGCTGAGCCGCACCCCGTGGGCCGGCATCGAGCCGCAGCCGGTGCATTATTTGGGGCTGATGTCCTTTTCAATGGCCCGCGACGAGGTTGACTCGCTGGTGGAGCGGCTCAATTTGCGCACCCACCAGCGGGCTACCCTGAAGCAGGTGTACAAAATCAAACGCAGCGCCCCGCGCATTGCCCACGCCAAAAGCAACAGCCAGTTGTACCACCTGCTGCACCCCACCAACGACGACGCCCGGCTGATCGCCTGGCTGGCCATCGACAACCCCGCGGCCCGCGCTCAACTGGCGCGGTTTCAGGCCGACCTGCGTCACGTTGAACCGCTCATCGATGGCCATTACCTCAAACAGGAACTGGGCCTGTCGCCCGGCCCGCTCTTCCGCGATATTATTGAAAAGCTGCGTGAAGCCCGGCTCGATGGCAAAGTAGCCTCGCTGGCCGATGAGCGGGCGCTGGCTGAAAAAATCGCCGCCGAAAAATCCGTTTAAAAATTGAAAAGGACAGCGCCGCGTGCGCGACACTGCCCTTTCCAAAAAGAAGAGCAAGGAGGACCTGACTGGTTAGCGTTTGTGGGCAAAACCCCATTTAAACGCTGCGCCAGTGGTCGCCAGGAGTAACCCCACAGCCAGCAGGATCAGAGAGGTTGAGGCCGTGGTTGACAGGTTGCCGCCGGTGGCGGGCAGTTGAGCCGGCGCGGCGGCGGCGCTCATCGACGGCGGCAGAATGACCGCATCGATGACGTGAATAACGCCGTTGGTCCCTTCAATATCGGTGATGATGACGTTGGCGTTGTTGACCATCACATTGCCGCCGTTCACCGCAATGCTGATCGGTTCGCCCTCAACCGTGTTGGCCGAGGACAGGCTCACCACATCGGCGGCCATTACTTTGCCGGGCACCACGTGGTAGGTGAGCACTTTGGCCAGCGCTTCCTTGTCGGCCAGCAGCCCTTCCAGAGTGCCGGCCGGCAGCGCGGCAAAGGCGTCATCGGTGGGGGCGAAGACGGTGAAGGGGCCTTCCCCCTTGAGCGTGTCTACCAGACCGGCTTCTGTCAGCGCGGTCACCAGCGTGGTAAATCGGCCGTCACCAACGGCGATATCGACAA
>CAYOXS010000175.1:0-11943 GCA_964407935.1 uncultured Caldilineaceae bacterium | reverse complement strand
AAATGAGAATTGCTAAATTGCAAGGCAATTATACCACACCCGGCAACTTTGGCCGGGCAGACTCGTATCACCGGGTAAATTCCTTACCGCTTTCTTTTGTGGTATGATGAAGCAAATTTACCCCACACTGCGCCCGGAGTTTGTAATGCCCGAGCAATTAGGTCGATACCAAATAGCAGAAACTATCGGAGCCGGCGGCTTTGCCATTGTTTATCGCGGCCACGATACCGCCCTGGACCGGCCGGTGGCCCTCAAAGAGCTGCGGCCGGTGCTGCTGCAAGATAAAAACTGGGTACAGCGTTTTCAACGCGAGGCCCGCACCATTGCCCGGCTGGACCATCAGCATATTGTGCCCATTTTTGATGTTCACCACTTTAACGACCGGTTGTTTATTGTGATGCGCCTGGTAGAAGGCGGCAGCCTGGAAGATTTGCTGGTGCAGCAGGGGCCGCTGCCCTGGGACAGGGTGCTGCAAATTATTACGCCCATCGGCCAGGGTTTAAATTACGCCCATACCAACAGCGTGCTGCACCGGGATTTAAAGCCGGCCAACATCCTCATCGATGCCGAGCGCGGACCGATGCTCAGCGATTTTGGCCTGGCCAAACTGCTCGGCGAGCACAGTATGAGCCTCACCGAAAGCGGCAGCATTGTCGGCACGCCGCATTACATTGCGCCGGAAGTGTGGGAAGGCAAAGGCACCACCACTCAATCGGATATTTACGCGCTGGGCTGCATTTTGTACGAAATGATCACCGGCGAAAAAATATTCAAGGGCGAAACGCCGCCGGCAGTGATGATGGCCCATTTTAAGCCGCTCACCCTGCCCGCCGCCTGGCCGCCGGGCGTGCCGCCGCTGGTCAGCGATGTGCTCAAAATGGCGCTGGCCCAAACTCCCGCCGAACGCTACCCAGCCGCCGCCGACATGGTGGCGGCCCTGCAAGCCATCAGCAATGGCCAGCCGTTACCGGCAGCCCCGGCTACCGTCGAACTGCCCGCGCCGCCGCTGGAGCAAACACCGGTCACGCCTCTGCCCGCGCCGCCGCCGGTTGAGGCATCGCTGCCAACCCCAACACCCCTGCCTGCCCCGGTGGCGGCACATCGCCGGGGCGGCTGCCTGACCAAAGCCACGCTCATCACCCTGGCCCTGATGCTGGCTATAATTATTGGCGTGGGCAGCTTTTGCGCAGCGATTGGCGGCAGCCTGGGCAGCAACATTACCTCTCCCCTGCAAACCCTGAGCAACCTGGCCGCCAGCAATATTCAGGTTAGCCAGCCCATCACCGAAACCATCAGCATCCTGGTTCCGGCGGATGAAGGTGTGCCCCGGCTGGAAATTGAGGTGGCCGCCGACAAGTTCACCATCAACTCCGGCGCAACCGACGCGCTGCTGCAAGGCACAGCCGTGTACAACGTTGCCCTGCTCAAACCCAAAGTGGTCACCACCGGCCAAACCCTGCGCCTTACCCACGAAGGCACATCCACCGATCTGTTTACCCTGATGGTGTACGACTTTATCCGCACCGACATCATTAATCAGTGGGAGCTAACGCTGGGCACAACGCCGATGGTGCTGCTGCTGAGCGCGGGCACGGCTCAGGGGCAGGTAACGTTGGACGAGTACGCTATCACCGATCTGACCGTAACGCAGGGGGCGGCGTCGGAGTTGGATATGTTATTTAACCAGCCCAATCGGGTTGAAATGAACACGTTTGAATTTAACGCCGGTCCCATTCGGCGGGCGGCGCTGGCCAAACTGGCCAATACCCGCGCCCGCCGAATGAATTTTACCGCCGCTACCGGCGATTACACCCTGGATTTTTCTGGCGAACTGCAAAACGACATCGAAGTAACAATGCAGGGATCGGCCAGCGGGGTGTCGCTGCTGGTGCCGGCCGGCGTTTCGGCCCGGGTGATCCCCGGCGCGGATGCCTCGCTGATTGACGCCGCCGATGGCTGGCAAAAATCCGGGCGGGAGTATGTGCTGGCCGGCAGCGGACCAACGCTGGTGATTAATATGTCTGAACTAAGCATGGACGGGACTCTGAAACTGCGAAACTAAAAATTTATGAACACAAAACTTTCTTACTCAACACTTTCTCCTGCGGCCCAGGAAAGCCTGCGCCAGGGTTTTAAAAGCTTCAACAAAAGTATGCTGCTGCTGTGGCAGTTGGGCCTGGGCAAATTTGTCAATATCTGGCCAGAATGGGGCGGGCAGATTATGGTCCTCATTCATACCGGCCGAAAAAGCGGCCTTCGCCGGCAAACGCCGGTGAACTACGCCGTGGTGGGCGGCGATTTGTACTGCACCGCCGGCTTTGGCCACATCTCGGACTGGTACAGAAATATCCAGGCCAATCCCAATGTAGAAGTTTGGTTACCGGATGGCTGGTGGGCTGGCGTAACGGAAGAAGTAACCGCCCCCGAGTTGCGGCTGCCACTATTACGCCAGGTGCTCATTGGCAGCGGGTTTGCTGCCCGTGTGGCCGGCTTAAACCCCCACACAATGTCTGACGAGGCGCTTGACGCCGAAACCGGCGATTACCGGGTTATCAAAATAAAACGCACCGCTGCCAAAACCGGCCCCGGCGGGCCGGGCGAACTGGCCTGGCTCTGGCCGGCTGCAACCCTCGGCCTGTTTTTGCTGTTTATCTTCTTTAAATCGCGCCGGTAAAGCAAAAAACGCTATTTGAATTTTCAGCCACACTTTTTATAATGGGAATTACACTGAGTGGGTAAAGCCTAAATTGAGCAGCAGCTATGGATAACGTCCAAAATTTAAATCAGGTCTTGTTATCCGTAATGGATACCTTTGCCGGGCGAGCCTGTTTTCTCATCCGGCAGGGCCGGCGCTACCAGCATATTTCATACCACCGCTTTCAACGGCTAACCCTGCGGCTGGCCAAGATTTTCTTTGATTACGGCATTACCAACGGCGAACGAGTGGCGCTGGTGGCCGATAATTCGCTGGAGTGGATGGTGGCCTGTGTAGCCACGCTGCTGGCCGGCGGCGTGGTTGTGCCGCTGCGCGCCTCGATGGCCATTGATACGCTGCGCGATATTCTCAAAGACTCCGGCGCAACGATGGCGATTTTGCAGGAACCGGAGGCCATCCAGGCCATCTCGGCTTTATTAGCCAGCCGCAGAGATGAACTCCCGGCCCTGCGCACCGTTTTAGCTATCACCGAGCCGGAAGCCGAACTTCCCGCCAACGTCGACTCGGTGGGCGCGCTGCTCAGCCACACCCCGCCGCTCACCCCGGAAGAACGGCAGCAAATTCAGGAGCATGCCGCCGCTCTCTCGCCCCAGGCGCTCACCGCCATTCACTATTTAATCACCGAGTCCGGGCAGTGGGTGGGCGCTATCTTTGACCACAGCCAAAGCCTGGCCACCTGGCGCAACATGCAGGCATGGTTCACTTTTACCGATGACGACGTGGCTTTCACCCTGCTGCCGTGGAGCAGCCCATCGAGCCTGATTGCGGCGCTGCACTATTTTCTGTCTGGCATTTCCAACGCCCTGGTCAACGATTACGAAACCGTTTTTGATGACATGCAGCAGGTTAGCCCCACCGTCATGCTGGATATCCCCTACACCTGGGAACGGCTGTACGAAGGTTACATGCGCTGGATTGCCGACCAGCCGGAATCAAGCCAGGAAGTGTTTAAATGGGCGGTGGCCAAAGCCAAAGAATACCGGCTGGCCGGCAGCAGCGCCTCGCCGGAGCTGCGGCAGGAATACGCCCGCGCCGATATGACCTTTTTCAGCGATTTTCGCGGGCGCATCGGCGGCCGCATGCGCCGCCTCTATTCCGCGGGCGCGTCGCTGCCCCAGGAATTGGTTGAGTTTTTTGAGGCGGTGGGCCTGCCCATGTTCAACGTGTACAGCCTCACCGAGTCCGGCGGTTTTCCGGCCATCAGCCGGCCCGGCGTGAGCAAAACCAGCGCCGTTGGCAAAACCGCGCCCGGTTTTGAAATCCATATTGCCGAAGACAGCGAAATTTTGGTGCGCGGCGAAACGGTAATGCGCCGCTACTGGCAGCAGCCAGAACTAACCAGAGAAGCCGTCGATGATGATGAAGGCTGGCTGCACAGCGGCGATCTGGGCCATTTTGATACGGACGGTTACCTGCACATTACCGGCCGCAAACGCCACATGATGGTGCTGAGCACCGGCCGCAAAATTGCCCCGCTGGCCATTGAAAACCAGTTGATGGCCAGCCCGTTCATTGCCCAGGCCGCCATTTTTGGCGAGGGCAAACCGTACGTTTCGGCCATGATTGTGCCCAACCTTGATGCGCTGGCCGACTATTTTCAGGATGATGGCGAGGCGGTGCCAACCACCGGCCATCCCCGGGTAAAAGCCCTGCTGGATGAGGTGATTGGCCAGATCAACACCCGGCTCGACCGCTGGGAACAAATCCGCGAATACAACCTGCTGGACCAACCGCTCACCCAGGACAGCGGCGAATTGACGCCTTCCATGCGCATCAGCCGTCACGTGGTGGCGGAAAGGTACGCCGCCCAGATTGAAGCCATGTACCCCATTACCATGCAGCTCGAAGAAAAAGAGGTTACTCAGGTTCAGGTTGACCCCGAACACCTGCGCGAGCTGCTGGAAAAAGAGAACATCCTTGATGCCTGGATGACCGACGCCGGCATTGAATTTTTGTTTGACCTGGCCCGCGCCCGCCAGATCGATGCCCCGTCGATGGTGAACATTTGCGATACCGCCGCCAGCATTGCCCAAATGGAAAACGAGGAAAAACCGCTGTCTACCGCCATCATTGTCGGCGACCCGGTGCGCATTGGCCGGGTGCTGCCCGTCAGCCAGGTGCAGCTTTTGTACCACGAGCACATTCGGCGGATGCGCAAAGTGTTGGTTACGCTGGCCAAAATGGTTGATGGCATTGTGCTGGGCTACGTGGTTGATCGCTACGGCTATTTGCGCGGCGTGGCCAAACTGGAAGTTGAACTCAACGAGCCGCCCGGTTTTCTGGGGCCGCAGTTTCGTCACCACGCCGCCATTTCCCAACAGTGCGAGGCGGTGGTCTTTTTTGTGCCGGCCGGCGGGCGGCAGGTGCGCGTTTTTGCCGATGGTGAATTGGTGGGCCGCTACGCCAACGGCGACTGGCAGCCCGATAAAGTGGCCCACGTCGACCATATCATCGCCACGCTGGCCGAAACCAGAGGCTACAACCTGGCCCTGCTCCAGCGCATTTTGCGCTGCGCCTTTCAAATGTCAGAAGAAAACATGGGCGCAATCTGGCTGATTGGCAACGCCCGTGAAATTATGAAACACTCAGACGAGTCGGAAATCAGCTCGTTTGCCGCCATCGGCAGCGCCAAAATTGACGACCTGTCTGACCGCGAATTGATCACCTTTGCCAAGCAGGACGGGGCCACGGTCATCGATGAAAACGGCGAATTTAGCGGCTGCATGGTGCTGCTGCGCCCGGATGCCGAAACCCGGGCCGAAATTGGCCCTGGCAAAGGCGCTCGCCACAGCAGCGCCGCCAAAATGAGCGCCGAAACCAACTGTGTGGCCATCACCGTATCGCAGGATGGCCCCATCACCATTTATGACTCCGGCCGGAGTGTGTTGTCGCTGTAAAGAAAGAAGCTTATGCTTGAAAAAGTTGGCCGCTACGAAATTTTGGAAGAAATTGGGCAAGGCGGCTTTGCCATTGTTTACCGGGGCAGAGACACTACCCTCAACCGCATGGTCGCCCTCAAAGAGCTGCGCCCCATCCTGCTGCTCGATAGCGACTGGGTGAGGCGTTTTCAGCTTGAGGCCCGCACCATCGCCCAGCTTGACCACCCCCACATTGTGCCCATTTACGATATTCTCAACACCGATGACCGGCTGTTTATTGTGATGCGCCTGGCCGAAGGCCCCAGTCTGGAGCAGTTATTGGCCACGCAGGGGCGCTGCGTGTGGGAAGAAGCCCTCAAACTGATCGCCGCCATTGGCAGCGGCCTGCACTACGCTCACAGCCGCAGTGTGCTGCACCGGGATTTGAAGCCGGCCAATATTTTAATAGACAAAAGCCGCGGCCCCATGCTCACCGATTTTGGGCTGGCCCGCCTCAACTGGGAATCCGCATCACACACCACCCAAACCCACAGCATTGTTGGCACGCCGCACTACATTGCCCCGGAAATTTGGGACGGCCGCGAGGCCACGCCCCAGGCTGATATTTACGCGCTCGGCTGCATTTTGTACGAACTGCTCACCGGCCAAAAGCTGTTTCAGGGGCAAACCCCACTGGCGGTGATGAAAGCCCATTTGGAACCTCCCCGCCTGCCCACTACCTGGCCCGATGACGTACCGGCCGGCGTTGCCGAAATTCTGGCCACCGCCCTGGCCCCAGATCCCCACCGCCGCTTTGCCAGCGCCGTTGAAATGGTGCAAACCCTGGCCCAGGCCAACCGCGACAAAAAAGCAAGCGCCAAACCCGTGGCCAAACAGAAACCACTGCTGGCGGGGGTTGGCCCTATTCTCACCACCAAATTGTACGCCCCCGTGGTCAGAGAAGACCTGGTTATCCGGCCGCGCCTCAGCCAGCGCATGGCCGATGGCCTGTTTCTGGGCGGCAAATTAACGCTCATCGCCGCGCCGGCCGGTTTTGGCAAAAGTACGCTGGTGAGCTGCTGGCTCAATCAAAAAGCGGAAGGCAGAAAGATAAAGGGTGAAACAGGGGCAGCCAACTTTCATCCGCCCAAAGTGGCCTGGTTTTCGCTGGATGAACACGACAACGACCCGGTCCGGTTTATTATTTACCTGCTCAGCGCCCTGCAAGCCATCAACCCGGATATTGGCGCCACGCTGGCCCAACTGCCGCAGCTCCCGCCCCCGGAAAGTGTAGCCTCAATCCTCATCAACGACCTGACCCTGCTGGAGCACAGACTGGTGCTGGTGCTGGACGATTACCACCTGATTGGCTCCGGCTACGTTCACCAACTGATTGAGTTTTTGCTGGAGCACCAGCCGCCGCACGTACACCTGGTCATCATTACCCGCGAAGACCCGCCGCTGCCGCTGCCCCGGCTGCGGGCGCAGGGCTACTGCGTTGAAATTCGGCAGGACGACCTGCGCTTTACGCCAGAAGAAACCGCCACCTTCCTCAACCAGACGATGAATCTGTCGCTCACGCCGCAGGCCATTGAGGCGCTGGAAAGCCGCACTGAAGGCTGGATTGCCGGCCTGCAACTGGCGGCGCTCTCGCTGCAAGGCCGCGACGATATGTACGTGGCCGATTTCATTGAAGCCTTCAGCGGCAGCCATCGCTACGTCATCGATTATCTGGTAGAGGAAGTGGTGTACCAGCAGCCGCAAAATATCCGCCAGTTTTTGCGCCAAACCGCCATTTTGGATCGATTTACGGTGGAATTGTGCAACGCCGTTACCGGCCAGCCCGATAGCAAACTCATTGTCTCGTACCTGGAGCAGGTTAACCTGTTTCTCCAGCCACTTGACGACCAGCGGCGCTGGTACCGCTACCATCACCTGTTTGCCGAATTTCTGCAATCGGAGCTGGATGCCGCCCAAAAACGAGAGTTGCACCAGCGCGCCGCCAACTGGTTTGAAACCAACAATCTGCTGTCAGAAGCCATCAGACATGCCCAGGCTGCCCGCAATTTTGAGCAGGCCAGCCGACTCATTATTCAGGCAGCGGAATATGCCCTCAGTAACGGCGCATTTTACACGCTGGACAACTGGCTCAGCGCCCTGCCCGATGAGTTGATCCGGGCCAGCACCGAACTGGCCACCTACAAAGGCTGGGTGATGTGGTTTATGGGCGATGTTGAGGTCTCGGACTCATACGCCCGCTCCGCCGAGGCGGTCATGCCGGCCAACGCGCCGGATTCGCTGCGGGGCAAACTGCTCAGTTTGCAGGCCTGCCAGGCGGTGAGCCGCGACTCAACCGGCATCGAGCTGGCGCAAACGGCGCTGTCGCTGCTGGACGACAGCAACACCTTTTTCATCGGGATGACGCTGCTGGTATTGGGTGAAGCGCAAAACCTGCTGGGCGATACTGCCAGCGCGGTTGAAACCCTGCAAAAAGCGCTGCGGCTGGGGCGCAAAAAGAACGACTATTTTATGACCATCGGCGCGCTGGTAAACCTGGCCGAACAGTACAACTGGCAGGGCAAGCGGCGCAACGCCGAGGCGCTCTGCTGGCAGGGGGTGGAGCAAAGTTACGACGACAAAGGCCGGCTGCTGCCCATGGCCGGTTTTTCTTACATTGTCCTGGCCGAAGTGGAATTTCACACCGGCAACCTGGAAACCACCTACGAGCACCTGCAAAAAGGCGTGGCCCTGGCCGAGCAATACGGCATGGTCAGCTTTAATATTTCTGGCAAGCTGGTGCTGGCCCCGCTGCAATACGCCATGGGCCAGCCCGAGGCCGCATTAAAAACCATGCGCGAGGCGCTGCAAGTGGTGATCGATGGTGATTTTAGGGCCTATTTTGATGCCGCCCGGGCCATGACCGCCGAGCTGGAGCTAAAAACGGGCAATCTGGCCGCCGCCGAACAATGGGCGCAGCAGGTGACCCTCCCAACCTCGGCCTCATTTTCTCTGTTGCGTGAATACGAGCTACTGGTTTACGCCCGCTACCTGCTGGTCATCGGAGATTTTCAGGCCGCCGCCAAGCTGCTGGCCACCATTGAAACTTCGGCCCGCAACGATGGCCGCGGCTTAATTTTGATTATCACCAGTTTGCTGCAAGCGCTGGCTTACGCCGCTTTAAAGGAGCCGGAGTGTACTCGATCTGCCCTGGAACGGGCTGTAAAACTTTCCTGCCTGGAAGACTACAAGCAGGTTTTTTTGATGGAAGGCCCCGACCTGCTGGCGCTGCTGCCGGTGGCCCGGCCCATTGCCCCGGAATTTGTGGATCAGGTGCTCAACCTGGCCCGGCAGCGAGGGCTGCTCCAATCTGCCGGGCCGCAACCGGCGGCGGCCATCCACATTGAGCTGCTCCCGGAACCGCTGACCGAGCGGGAAATTGAAGTGCTCCAGCTCATCGCCGCCGGCCAGTCCAACAAAGAAACCGCCGAATCGCTGGTGGTTACCGTGGGCACGGTCAAAAAGCATCTCAGCAATATTTTTGGCAAGTTGGGGGTAAACAGCCGCACGCAGGCCGTGGCCCGCGCCCGAGATTTGCAACTGGTTAAATAACCCGGATTGCTCGAGGAAGTAGGAAGTACTACCTTTGCATTTTTTAAATCAGGACACAGATTTCGCAGATTTACACATATTTTTTAAAAATTTTTGCTTCATCTGTGTTTTCTGAGTAAATCTGTGTCCTATTTTGAGCGAAGTTTCAAAAGTGCAAACATAGTGAGGAAGTAAGAAGTAGAGAGTAAGAGTCTTTTTCCTCTACTCCCTTCTTATTGTTACGGCTGGGCCGGCGCAAATTTGAGCACGCTGCCGGAATCTTGGCCAACATACAGCGCCCCGGAATTATCAAAGGTGATGCCTTCCTGCGTTTCGCCGGGCAGGGCGTAGGTTTGCTGAACTTCACCGGCCAGGTTAGTTATGAGCAGCAGGTTGTTGGTATCGCTGATAACATACAACTGCTGGCGCTCGGCGTTAAAGTACAGGTCAGACATATCCGTGACCCCCAGCGAAAAATAGCGCCCAATTTTGGCCACCGGCGCTCCCGTTGAGTCGTCAATTTTTACCTCAAAAATAATGGACGGGTCCGGGCCGCTGAATTCTTTACTCTGGTTGGCCAGCAAAAACGAGCCGCCATCCGGGCCGGGTACAAAGGCAATGCCTTCTACGCCGCCGTTGCCGGCATTGACCAGCTCTTTGCCTTCAAACTTGCGGTCCAGCTCAATCTGCCGCAGCACCTCAAACGAGTTGGGGTCAACCTCCACAATGCGATCGTGCGCCTCAACAACCAGGTACAGCAGGCCGGTGGCCGGGTCAAGCGTAATTCCCTCATAATTGGCCCCGCCCTGTAACTTTTCTTCTTTGAGCTTGTTGCCATCCAAACTGAGTTGGGTCAAATGGCCTTTATCACCGGCCACAAATAGCGAATTCAACTGCGGGTGAAAAATAATGCCCGACGGCTCCTTTAAATCCTTGAATTGAGCAGACTGGGTAAACGGAAAACGCCAGTCGGCGGCGGCGCAATCACAGCCGGCGGCCGGGTTGGCGGCTGCCGGCGCGGGCGTTGGCGCAGCGCCGCAGGCGCTCGCCAGCAGAGTAGCAATGAACAAAACCGGGAAAAAGAATTTTTTCATAGAACGATGATCAACCTTCCAGCAGATTTAGCTCGTATAAAAATAAGCGAGTTGCGAGTTGCGGCCGGCAGGGGTGCTTCGCGAAGCGCCCCTACTCCAACTTGTCAGCCTTAATGCTGTCCCGCAAGGGCCATTGCACGCCAATGATTATAGTTGGCCCCTGGCAAAAGAGCTAAAGCCGGCCTTAAAATCAACCAAAGGTTCACCTTTTGGTGAATGACACTCTACCGGGCCGGGTGATACAATGCTGGTGTATTAGCCCGAAAGGAGTGTTACTGATGCTGCCCAAACAGATTGAGTTTTACGAAATCAAAGTTAAAGGCCACCTTGACAAGCGCCACATCAAAATGATGGAAGAACTCAACATCACCCACCTGCCCAGCGGCGAGTCCCTGCTGATCGGCCCCATCGCCGATCAGTCGGCGCTGTACGGCCTGCTCAACCGCCTGCGAGATCTGGGTGTGCCGCTGCTATCGGTTAACCGCGCCGAGCACTAACCCGTAATTGGCCGCCAATCATTTGCACCTTTGCCCCCGGCTGGCTACTATACCGAAAATAATTTAATGATGTGCAAGGGGAAAAGAGACAAATGAAAGCATTTCTGCGGCAATACGGGGCGTATCTGGCCTTCGGTGTGGCGCTGATTGCCACGCTGGGCAGCCTGTATTACAGCGATGTGATGGGTTTTATTCCGTGCAAATTATGCTGGTACCAGCGCATTTTAATGTACCCGCTGGTCATCATTTCGCTGGTGGGGATATTTTTGCGGGACGAATATTTGCCTAATTACGTGCTGCCTTTTTCCATCAGCGGCATTTTGCTATCGAGCTACCACTATATGATCCAGACCGGCATTTTGCCCGAGCCGGTATCGTGCGCCGACATCGTGCCATGCGGTTCGCGCTACGTGAATTATCTGGGCTTTATCACCATCCCGTTTATGGCCCTGACCGCCTTTATTCTGATCACCATCATTCTGAGCGCCGTCAAATGGTACGCCGCCGCTGATGAAACGTACGAAGAGGAAGAACTGGAAGAAGCCGCGGCCATTGCCTGATTCAAACCCAAAAGCGGCGAGCTGTTGACAGCTCGCCGCTTTTTTTATTCGCCAATATCGCCGATTTGCACGGCCCGCTGTTTGGGCGTCCACCAGCCTTTGATGTAGGTTAACAGCGCCGCCACCTCCGGGTCGGAAAAATCGGCGGCCATCGCCGGCATATTTTCGCCGCCGTGGCGCATCTGCGCCAGCAACTCCTCATCAGACCGATGCCACATTTCGCCATCGGCGTTGAGCGCCGGGGAGTTGGGCACCACGCCCGCCTCGCCATTTGGACCGTGGCAGGCCAAACAGTAGGCATCGTACAATACTTTGCCCTCGCTGCTCACCGGGTCGGCGCCGGCCTGCGAGGGCGTGCCCACCGTCGGCCGGATCACAAAAATCACCACGCCCACAAAAATCAACCCAAAGGTTAAAAGCATGGCGATGGTTCTGCCTTTGCTTTCAGATGCCTGTCGTCTGCGGTTTGCCATCAACTTTCCTTAGTCAAAAAACTGTTATACGTGAATAATTTTATAGCGCCGTCCCAATTCGTCAAACTGGCCGGGGTTACAAAGCCGCTTTGATGTCGCTGACCAGCGCCTGCACGCTCTCCGCGGTGGTGTCCCAACTGCACATAAAACGCGCCCC
>CAYOXS010000174.1:0-12086 GCA_964407935.1 uncultured Caldilineaceae bacterium | reverse complement strand
TGGCCAAGCGCACCACCGACATTGCCCAGCACATGGAAGCCGAGGTGATGGTTTACTGGCCGGCGCAGGATGGCTACGACTACCCCTTTCAAATTGACCACCGCCAGCGGCTCGATGACCTGGTCGCCGGCCTGGCCGAATGGTGCGACCACAACCCCCAGCAAAAAATTGTGCTGGAATACAAAGCCTTTGAGCCGCGCACTCACATTCTGCTGCCCACCATCGGCCACTGCATGACCATCATCAACGAGATCAACCGCCCCAACCTGGGCATCAACATCGATATGGGCCACGCCTTCATCATGAAAGAAAACCTGGCCGAATCGATTGCGCTGGCCTGCCGTTACGGCAAACTGATGCACACCCACTGGAACGACAACTGGAAGCTGTTTGACGACGACGTGATTGTCGGCACGGTCAACCTGTGGGAAACCGTGGAAGCCATGTTCTGGCTCGATGAATGGGGCTACGACGGCTGGTACGGGCTTGATCTGTTCCCCTACCGCGAACCGCCGGAGCAGGTCGTCGCCGAGAGCATTCGCAACCTGCATTTTGCCCTGGAGTTGATTGACCGCGTCCCCCGCGCTGAACTGCGCGAATGCTTCCAAACTTCTGACGCCATTAAGATTTCGCAGTTGATGCGCCGTATGCTCGGCGGAAAGTAAACCGATGGACATTGTTTGCCTGGGCGAACTGCTGATTGATATGTTCCCCGCCGAAGTGGGCCGCCGGCTGGTTGAGGTGAGCGCGTTTCATCCCAAACCCGGCGGCGCGCCGGCCAACGTGGCCGTGGCTGCCACCCGGCTGGGCGCGGCCAGCGCCTTCATTGGCAAAGTGGGCGACGATGCGTTTGGTCACTTTCTACGCGAAACACTGGCCACGGAAGGCGTTGAAACGCGCGGCATCCGCTTTGATGCCGAGGCCCGCACCACGCTGGTGTTTGTGGCCCTCATCGACGAGAACACGCCGGAGTTCATTTTTTACCGCAACCCCGGCGCGGACATGCGCCTCCGGGCCGACGAACTGGACGCCGACCTGCTGCGGCAGGCCAAAGTGTTCCATTTTGGCTCCATCAGCCTGATCAACGAACCCAGCCGCAACGCCACGCTCGCCGCGGTGGAGTTGGCCAGAGAGGCCGGGGCGCTGATCTCGTTTGATGTGAATTACCGGCCCGCCCTGTGGCCCAACCCCGCCGCGGCCGCCAGCGTGATGCGAACGATGCTGCCCCAGGCCGATCTGGTTAAAGTGAACGACGGCGAGCTGGAGCTGCTCACCGGCAGCCGCGATCTGGCCGCCGGCAGCCAAAAACTGCTCGACAGCGGGCCGGCGCTGGTGGTGGTAACGCTGGGGCCGGCCGGCAGCTATTTTTACGCGGCCGGCGGCGGGGCGTATGTGCCGGGCTTCGCCGTGCAAACCGTGGATGGCGTGGGCTGCGGCGACGCTTTTACCGCCGGGTTGCTGACCCAACTGATTGCCGGCGGCGACTGGCGCGCCCGGCTTGAGCCATCAATTTTGAGCCGGATTTTGCGCTACGCCAACGCCGTCGGCGCGCTGACCGCCACCAAACAGGGCGTGATTCCGGCCCTGCCCACGGCGGCAGATGTGGCAACTTTTTTAACAGGGACTGCCTAAAACACCGTGTTGCGTGTTCCGTTTATCAATTTTTTGCGCAGCACGCAACACTCAAGGAGCAATTATGCCTGAACCCCTAAATACCCAAGCCTTAACCGAACTGTGCCGCAACCTCCGGCTTGATATTCTGGAAATGACCACCAAAGCCGGGTCGGGGCATGTGTCCAGTTCCTACTCGGCCGTTGAGCTGGTGACGGCCCTCTTTTTTGGCGGCATTCTCAACTACCGGCCCGGCGAGCCGGACTGGCCGGAGCGCGACCGTTTTATTATGAGCAAAGGCCACGCCGCGCCGCTGCTGTACGCCGCGCTGGCCTGCGCCGGTTATTTTGACCGCGAGCAAATCTGGCGGCTGCGCGAGGTAGACAGCCCGGTGCAGGGCCACCCCATCAAAGGGCTGATGCCCGGCGTCGAGGCCACCACCGGCTCGCTGGGGCAGGGGCTGTCGTTTGGCGTTGGCTCGCAGTTGGGGGCGCGGCTGGCAGGGCAGAATTACCGCACCTACGTCCTGCTCGGTGACGGCGAGTGCGAGGCCGGCCAGGTGTGGGAAGCGGCCATGGCCGCGGCTCACTTTGGTACCATCCGGCTCACGGCCATTCTGGATTACAACAAATATCAGGAAATGGGGCCAATCAGCCGTGAAATGGGGCTGGAGCCGCTGGCCCAAAAGTGGCAGTCGTTTGGCTGGCACGTTGCCGAAGTGGACGGCCACAATATTGAAGCTGTCATCGCCAGCCTCACGGCGCTGCAACAGGTAACCGACAAACCCGCCATTCTCATCGCTCACACCATCAAAGGCAAAGGCGTTTCTTTTTTGGAAGCCGATTACAGTTGGCACGGCCGGGCCGTCACCAAAAGCGACCAGTTAGCACAGGCCAGACAGGAGTTGACCAATGGAACTCGGTAGCAGAGCGGGATTGAAAGCCAGCAAACCGATGCGCGATGTTTTTGGCGACGCCTTGCTGAAGGTTGCCACCGAAAATCCGCGGGTGGTGGTGCTCGATGGCGACCTGGCCAACAGCACCAAAGCCGATACCGTGCGCAAAGCCTTCCCGGAACGATTTTTCAACATCGGCATTGCCGAAAGCAATCTGGTGGGCATCGGCGCGGGGCTGGAAAACGCCGGCTTCATTCCGTGGATCACCAGCTTTTCCTCGTTTTTGCTGTGCAACGCCTACGACCAGATTCGGCTGGCGGTGGCCATGTCGAACATCAATGCCAAAATTTTGGGCAGCCACGGCGGCATCACGTTAGGCAAAGACGGCCCCACCCAGATGGGCATCGAAGATTTGGCGCTGATGGGCGGCCTGCCCACGATGACCATTTTGGTGCCCAGCGACCCGGCCAGCATGCACGCCGCCGTTAAAGCCGCCACCGACCACGTTGGCCCGGTCTTTCTGCGCTCCAGCCGGGTGGGCATGCCC
The DNA here is from genome assembly GCA_964407935.1 of uncultured Caldilineaceae bacterium. Classification (GTDB taxonomy): domain Bacteria; phylum Chloroflexota; class Anaerolineae; order 4572-78; family J111; genus J095. The sequence goes on along the minus strand of CAYOXS010000174.1, from coordinate 9,033 downwards.
CACATTTATCCAATGGATGACTGCCCCTTTGAAATTGGCAAAGCCAACACCGTGCGCCAGGGGCGCGACCTGACAATCATTGGCAACGGAATTATGGTGGCGGCCGCGCTGGATGCGGCGGCGATGCTGGCCGATGACGGCATCGAGGCCCGCGTGCTCGACCTGCACACCATCCGCCCGCTTGATGTGGCGGCCATCACTGCCGCGGCGCGAGAGACCGGGGCCATCGTTTCGGCGGAGGAGCACCTGCTGCACGGCGGGGTGGGGGCCAACATCGCCCGGGTTGTGGCCGAAAATCAGCCGGTGCCGATGCGTTTTGTCGGGCTGGCCGATACCTACGTTGAATCCGGCGACCCCAACGACCTGCTCAAAAAATACCACCTCACCGCCGGGGACATTTATTCGGCGGCGAAAGCGGTTTTGGCAGCAAAATAACGTGTTGCGTGTTCCGTAAGAAGCAAACGGAACACGCAACACGCAACACGCATCTGATAATTGGAGTACCCCAAACAATGATTCGACAGGAACTTTTAAAACGACAGGCCGCCGGCAACCCCATTCGGGTTGGTTCCAGCGGGGCGGGCTGGATGGGCAGCGGCTTTGTGGCCGCCATGAAACACGTCCCCGGTATGGAATTGACCGCGCTGGCTGATGCCGACACCGGCGCGGCAGTGAGCGCTTTTCTGGCCGCCGGCATCGAGCGCGATCAGCTTGTGGAAACATCGGCAGTCGGCCCGGCGATGGACGCGCTGGCGGCGGGCAGGCGGGTGGTCTGCGGCGACGTGCGGCTGCTGGCTCAGCTTGAGGCCGTGGACATTGTGGCCGATGTCACCTACTCGCCGGCCATTGGCGCAGAAACGGCCTTCGCCTGCATTGAACACGGCAAAGATGTGGTGCTGGTCAATATTGAAGCCGATGTGACCGTGGGTCACATTCTGCACCGGCTGGCCCGCCGGGCTGGCGTGCTGTACAGCGTTTCCTCCGGCGACGAGCCGGGCTGCCTGATGGAGCTGTATGATTTTGTGGGGAGTATGGGCTACGAAGTCATTGTGGCCGGCAAGGGCAAAAACAACCCGCTCAACCCTGCTGCCACTCCGGACACCGTGGCCGAGTCGGCTAAAAAGCAAAACAAAGACCCGTTTCAGGTGGCCAGCTACGTGGACGGTACCAAAACTATGTTCGAGATGGCCTGCGCGGCCAACGCCACCGGCTTCACGCCGATGCAGCGCGGCATGGTTGGCCCGGAAGCAACGCTGGAAACGGTGTCGCAAATCTTCGCGCTGGAAGAAGATGGGGGGATTACCAGATTTCCGGGCGCGATAGATTTTGTGCAGGGCAATTCAATGGCCGGCGGTGTGTTTATCACCGTGCGCATTGCGGATGAGCGCATTGCCGCCGATCTCAACTACCTCAAAGTGGGCCGGGGCAACTACTTTACCTTTTTCCGGCCCTATCATCTGTGGTTTCTGGAAGCGCCGATCTCGATTGCGCAGGCCTACCTGTACCGCCAACCGTGGCTGGTCCCGCTCGATGAGCCGGTGGCCGACATTATGACCGTGGCCAAACGCAATTTGCACCCCGGCGATATTCTGGACGATTTTGGCGGTTACACCAGCCACGGGGTGATGGATCGGGCCGGCGAGGTACGCGCGCTGAACGCGCTGCCGGTGGGGCTGGCCCCCGGCGCAAAAGTGGTGCGCCCGGTCTTGCGGGGGCAGGTGGTCACCTGGGCAGATGTGGCGCTGGATGAAACCAGCACCGTGGTTAAATTGCGCCGGCAGCAGGACGCTATGTGGCCGTGAGGCGCGGCCACATCAGCCCCCATCACGTTTGGCCCGCTGCAGGCCGGTTGTGGTTACGCTTTGGGCGTACAGGCACAGTGTCCCGCCGCTGATTCGTTTATCGAGCACGGGGAAACCTTCAACAATCATCCGGTCGCTGGGGTCGGCCTGTAGCGCCGGCTGAACCTTGCGCCATTGTTTGGTCGCAATAAAAACCAGGGTGATGGTCGGTTCGGCGGGCGGGTTGGGCAGCCCTTTGGGCAGGCTGGGCGGCGGGCCGCTTTGCAGGCTGGTCAAAACCATTTCACCCTTTTCGATGATTTTACCAGGTTTGCCAATCACAGTCAGTTTCATCTTGTGTGCTACTCCTTGGGGTGGGTTGGCCAACAGGTCTGTCAGAACCGGCAGCAAATCGTCCCAACTCAGGGGAGCGACCGGCGGTTTGGGCGCGGCTGCTTTGGGCTTGGGCGGCGGGCCAAAAACCTTGCCTCGCTCCCGCGCCGAAAGGCGTTCTTTGGCCAGTTTGAAAAACGTTCCGCCGGCGGTGCGCCGCCGCTGGCCGTCTTCGGTCAGCATGCCGTCGCCGGCTTCCAGTTTCAGCGTTTCTTCCAGCAGCGCCTGAGCGCGCTCCTCGCCAATAACCCGCACCAGCCGGCCAATCGTTTTGACCGGCGTTGAATCCGATTCGCCCAATGCGGCCGCAATAGTATCCACAACGCTCACAATCATATCTCCGGTAGAAAATGGCTGCCGCCAGTGTATCACATCTGTTTAAAAAACAGAAAGACGGTGAACAATTTTGTACAAAGCCCGGTTACAACCCAACCCGGATTAATTTGACAACGACAAAAGCCTGTATTATAGTCCCGTTGTAATATCACATTATAATTTATGTTGCAGTTGTACCACCACAAAGGATGTGATGCGTGCAATCTACTGACCACCCGGCAAGCACCTCAATCAACTCACTCACCCGAATACGCGCCAAGCTGCCTACCCTGGCCGCTTCAGAAGTGCGCGTGGCTAACTGGGTAATGCAGCAGCCCGAAAAAATTATGACGCTTTCTATGGCGCAGGTGGCGCAGGCGTGCGGCGTTAGCGATACGACGGTGCTTCGGTTTTGCAGAAACGCAGGCTTCCAGGGGTACATTGATCTCAAATTATCCGTTGCTCGTGACCTCACCAGCCCCACTCAGGTGATTCATGATGACCTCACCGAGGACGACCCTCCGGCAGTAATTGCCCGAAAAGTCTTTATCTCAAATATTCAGGCCCTGTACGATACCCTTGAAGTGCTGGATGAGCAGGCTCTGGTACAAGCCATCAGGCTGTTACAAAACGCCAGTCAAATTTTAATTGTGGGGGTTGGCACCTCAATCCCCATTGTGCAGGGCATGTACAACATGTTCATGCGGTTAGGCCTCAACTGCAAAGCCCAAACGGATTCCTATTTACAACTGATGGAAGTTGCCCTGCTCAAACCCGGTGATGTTGTGGTCGGGATTTCCCAGTCTGGTAGCTCCAAAGACCCGGTTTACACCTTGAAGCAAGCCAAAAGTAACGGCGTTGCTACCATTTGTATTACCGGCAATGCTCAATCGCCAATCACCAAATATGCCGATGTGACCCTGCTGAGCGTTGCCCGCGAAGCCCGGATTGAAGCTATCGCCTCCCGCATAGCGCAGATGAGCATCGCCGATGCCCTCTACGTTATTGTTGCCCTCAATAATATCGATGCCGCCATCCACAATGAAAAACTGATCTGGGATGCTTTGCTGCCAAAGATGTTTTGATGATATTATCCGGCACGCCTGTCTCCTGCTTGCCCGCAGTAACTTTTAGTCCAGGAAAAATGCTATGAATGTGAATGGAAAACATCGCCGTACCATCTGGTTGCATGACAGCAACCCCGCCATTGTGCAGATCATCGAACAACGGTTTCTGCCCTACCGCTTCATCATCGAAGACCTTAAAACGGTTGAAGATGTGGCCGTGGCCATTAAAGATATGCATGTTCGCGGCGCGGGATTAATTGGAGCCACCGCCGGATTTGGTATGTATCTGGCCGCCCTGTCTGCGTCCCGAACCTCGATGCAGGCATTTATGGCCGATCTACAGCGCGACGGCGACAGGCTGCGGGCCACCCGCCCCACCGCCGTCAATCTGGAATGGGCCGTCAAACGCCAGTTGGCCGCCATTGAGCAGGCCGGCCCGGACATCGAGGCCATGATTGAAACCGCGCTGCAAGTGGCCCAAACTATCGCCGATGAAGATGCGGAGTACTGCCGCCGCCTGGGCGAGCACGGCAAAGCCATCATCAAAGAGATCAGCGCCCAAAAAGGCGGCGCGCCGGTTAATGTGCTCACCCATTGCAACGCCGGCTGGCTCGCTTTTGTCGATTACGGCTCGGCCACCGCGCCAATTTACGCCGCGCACGATGACGGCATTGGCGTGCATGTTTGGGTTGATGAAACCCGGCCGCGCAACCAGGGCGCTCGCCTGACGGCCTGGGAATTGGGCCAGCACGGCGTGCCGCACACGGTCATCGCCGATAACGTGGGCGGGCATCTGATGCAGCACGGCCAGGTAGACATGGTGATTGTGGGTACAGACCGCACCCTGTACACCGGCGACGTGGCCAACAAAATTGGCACCTATCTCAAGGCGCTGGCCGCGCATGACAACGGCGTGCCGTTTTATGTGGCGCTGCCATCATCCAGTTTTGATTGGGAAAAGCGGGACGGTGTGAAAGACATCCCCATTGAACAACGGGACGCCACCGAGGTAAAATACATGCAGGGGCTGTACAACGACGAAATCGTTGAGGTGCTGCTGACTCCGGCCAACAGCGCCGTGGCCAACTATGCCTTTGACGTGACCCCGGCCCGGCTGGTAACCGGGCTGATTACCGAACGGGGCATTTGCCCGGCCTCCGAAGCCGGGGTGCTGGCGCTTTTTCCCGAGAAACGAAATAACCCACAGGAACCCAAATAATGACCTACCATCCCTTGAACGAATCCGCCATTATTCCGTTTATCAAGCAACGCCCGTTGATGGAGAAAGTCTTTTCCAGTTTTGACCGGCTCTCGGTCAAAGAGGTTGGCGATGGCAATTTGAACCTGGTTTTTATTGTTGAAAACGAAGCCAACCCCGCCGAAGCGGTGATTTTGAAGCAGGCGTTGCCCTTTTTGCGGGTGGCCGGCGACTCGTGGCCGTTAACCCGCGAGCGCATGCGCTACGAAACCCAGGCACTGCTCAAACACAACGAACTCGCCCCCGGCCTGGCTCCGCAGGTGTACGATTTTGATGAAGAGATGTCGCTGGTGGTGATGGAGTACCTGCGCCACCACGAAATTATGCGCAAGGGACTGGTTGCCCGCAACCACTACCCCGCCTTTGCCGACCACATCTCAACATTTTTGGTCAACGTGCTGTTTTTTACCTCCGACCTTTATTTGAGCGGGCCGGCCAAAAAAGAACTCCAGGCCACGTTTGTCAACGAGCACCTGCGCAAGTTGCAGGAAGATTTTGTGTACACCAACCCCTATATGGAATCGGAAGAAAACAACTGGAATCCGCTGGTCGATGACATGGTGCAGGCGGTTCGGGCCGATGGCGCGCTAAAAATCGCCATCGCTGAAATGAAAGAAGCTTACATGAATCACGGCGAGGCGCTGATTCATGCTGATCTGCACACCGGCTCGATTATGCTGAACGGCAGCGATACCCGCGTTATCGACCCCGAGTTTGCCTTTTTTGGCCCGATGGCCTACGACATCGGCGCGGTGCTGCAAAACATTGTGCTGAATTATCTGTCGCACTACGGCCACACGCCAGACCCGCAGAAACGGGAAGCGTACCAGACCTATCTGCTGGACATGATCCGTGACATCTGGAACAACTTTGCCCGTAAATTCGATGAAATCTGGGCCAGCAACAACCGCGGTGAACTTGTCCCCGAGAAATATTGGGATTTCCCCGGCGGCCAGGATGCCTTTGCCGAATACCGCCGCCGGTATATTCAGCGGCTGTTGCAGGAAACCGCTGGCCACGGCGGGGTTAAGTTTTTGCGGCGGATGATGGGTATTGTCAGCGTGTGGGACCTGACCAGCATCGCCAACCCGGAAAAACGGGCCATCGCCGAGCGGCTGGCGATTCGGATTGGCAAACGCTGGGTGCTCGAGCGCAAATCTATTGCCAGCGTCGATGACCTGATCGGCATCGTTTTGGAAGAAACCCGGGATGTTGCAGTGTAACTGCCGGCACGACAACGAAAATATAAATCGGGCGTGTGGCGCGTGATTGGGTAGGGGCGCTTCGTGAAGCGCCCCTACAGTCGCTGATTCGTTCATTCGAAATTCGAAATTCGCAATTCGCTTATTTTCAAAGGAGAAAGCCAGTGAAGAAAATAATCAATAAACCCGCAGATTTTGTACCTGAAATGCTTGAAGGGCTGGTCAAAGCGCACCCGGACCAGCTCGATTTTGAAGGCGACCTGCACTGCATTGTGCGCGCCGATTCGCCGGTAGAGGGCAAAGTGGCGCTGGCCACCGGCGGCGGCTCCGGCCACCTGCCCGTATTTTTGGGCTACGTGGGCAAAGGCATGCTCGATGGCTGCGCCGTGGGCGATGTTTTTGCCTCGCCCAGCGCCGACCAGATGTTTGAAGTCACCAAACGCATTCACGGCGGCAAAGGCGTGGTTTACATTTACGGCAACTACGGCGGCGACGTGATGAACTTTGATATGGCCGCAGAAATGGCCGATATGGAAGACATTGAGGTGCGCACCGTGCTGGTAAAGGACGATGTGGCCTCGGCCCCGCCGGCGGAAGCCGGGCGGCGGCGCGGCGTGGCCGGTATGGTTTTTGCCTTTAAAGTGGCCGGCGCCAAAGCCGACCAGGGCGGCTCGCTGGATGAAGTGGCAGAAATTGCCGAGCGGGCGCTGGCCAACATCCGCACAATGGGCGTGGCGCTTTCGCCATGCACCGTGCCGCTGGCCGGTAAACCCACCTTTACCATTGGCGACGACGAAATGGAAATTGGCATGGGCATTCACGGCGAACCCGGCATGAAGCGTGAAAAGCTGCAAACCGCCGATCAAATCGCCGAGCGTATGGCCACCGCCATTCTGGATGACCTGCAACCCGCGGCCGGCGACCGGCTGGCGGTGATGGTGAATGGCCTGGGTGCAACCCCGCCGGAAGAGCTGTACGTAATGTACCGCAAAGTCCACCAAATGTTCACCGAGCGCAAGTTAACCGTGCATCGGGCCTACGTGGGCGAGTACGCCACCTCAATGGAAATGGCCGGCGCGTCGTTTACCTTTTTCCGGCTCGATGACGAATTGGCCGGGCTGCTGGACCATCCGGCCCAAACGCCATTCTTTGTGCAGGTTTAGTTTCGGAGCACCACTATGGCAGACACCATTCAAGGCCAGGCCGTGGCCGATGCCCTGCTGCGGGCCAGCAACGCTCTCATCACCAACAGCGACTATCTGACCGAGCTGGACCAGATGATGGGCGATGGCGATACCGGCATCACCCTGGGCAAAGTGGCCACCGCGCTGATTGATTACGTCAATTCCAACCCCGCCGATGATATTGGCAACTTTTTGGCCAAAGCCGGCATGGCGGCCAACAAAGCCGCGCCATCAACGCTGGGCACGCTGACTGCCACCGCGCTGATGAAGGCCGGCAAAGAAGTTAAAGGCCAAACCGAACTGTCGGCGCAGGATTTGGCCACCATGTTCAGCGCCGCCGACGATGGCGTGCAGCAGCGCGGCAAAGCCAAACTCGGCGACAAAACTGTGGTAGATGCGCTCCACCCGGCCAGTATCGCCTTTGCCGAGGCTATTACCGCCGGGGCCAGCCTGATGGATGCCGGTATGGCTGCCCTCCGGGCCGCAGAAGCCGGCCGGGATCAGGTTACGCCTCTGCGCAGCCAGATTGGGCGGGCCAGTTGGGTGGGTGAACGTACTGAGGGTAAAGTTGATCCAGGCTGTGCGGCGCTGGTCGTCATTTTATCAGCCATTATCACCCCCTCGGCGTTGGTATAAATTTGTTGGTTCAATCAATAATCACAAGGAGGTGATGTTGTCATAGATAATTGACTCAACAATTTTGCAACTGTGAATCAATTCTATTTAAATCTCAATTAAGTAGAGGAGTGTAGAGGAGTTTAAACTATGAAACGGTTATCGCTTTTTGTTGTTTTAATGTTAGCCTTTGTACTGGTATTAACTGCATGCCAATCCGCGGCCCCGGCGCCCGCACCCGCCGAACAACAACCCGCCGCCCAGGAACCGGCCAAAGAAGAAGCGGCCGCACCCGCCGGCGACGAACAGCTTAACATGGTAACGGTGGTTAAAATTGCCGGGATCAACTGGTTTAACCGCATGGAAGAAGGCGTGGTAGCCTGGGGTAAAGAAAAAGGCGTCAACGCCACCCTGGTTGGCCCGGCCGAAGCCGACGCCGCACAGCAGATTCCAATCATCGAAGACCTGATTGCCCAGGGTGTGGATGCGCTCTGCATTGTGCCTATGGACCCGACCCAGCTTGACCCGGTGCTGAAAAAAGCTATGGATGCCGGCATTGTGGTGATTACCCACGAGGCTTCAAACCAGGGGAATATGGACTTTGATATTGAAGCCTTTGACAACAAAGCCTTTGGCGCCGGCCTCATGGACCGCCTGGCGGCCAAAATGGGCGAAGAAGGCGAATACGCGGTGTTTGTTGGCAGCCTTGGCTCCAAAACCCACAACGAATGGGTAGATGGCGGCATTGAACGCCAGCAATCGGCCTATCCCAACATGAAGATGGTTGGCGATAAAAACGAAAGCTTTGACGATGCCGAAGTGGCTTACCAGAAAGCCAAAGAAATCCTGGCCGCTTACCCCAACATCAAAGGCTTCCAGGGCAGCGCCTCCACCGACGTGGCCGGCATTGGCCGGGCCATTGAAGAAGCCGGCCTGCAAGACGAAGTCTCGGTAGTGGGCACCAGCCTGCCCTCGATTGCCGGCGATTTGCTCTTCAGTGGCGCTATCGATGCCATCGGCTTTTGGGACCCGGCCGTGGCCGGCGCGGCCTGCAACCAGATCGCTCTGATGAAAATTAAGGGCGAACAGGTTGGCGTAGGTTCAGACCTGGGGATCGGCGGTTACAACAAGCTGATCGGCGCAGGCAACGTGCTCTACGGTGACGCCGCCGTTTACGTTGATGCAACAAACGCCAAGGATTATCCGTTCTAAATCCTG
>CAYOXS010000173.1:0-12142 GCA_964407935.1 uncultured Caldilineaceae bacterium | reverse complement strand
AAAAACAACAACCAAAACCCCCCCCCCCCCCCGTGGGGGGGGGGGGGGGGGGGGGGGCCCCTTAACCTTATTCACTTGGTTTACTACTTACGCTTATGGGTAACTTTAAGCCGCTCGCGAAGAGGGGGATGAGGGGTGCAACCACGCAGTTGCCTACTCCCGGCGAATGATGACCGGTTCCGGCGGCAGCGCCAGCATGCCGCGAGTCACCGTCACCGGCGAGTCATCGAGCAGGTTGGTGTAACGGCCATCGGGCAGCGGCACAGCCACCGCCCCCGACCCGCCGCGTACATTGAACAGCCCCACCAATGCCGACGGCCCGCCCTGCCAGCACGCCTCAAAATGGTTGTCGCCGGTGGCCAGTTCAAACTGGCCGTCCACCACGGCCGGGTCTTTTTTGAGCATCGCCAGCCGGCGCAGAAAATCGGAGAAAGGCGGCTCGCCGGCGGGCCAATCGATGGGGTCAGGCTCAAACAGGGTGGGCAGGTGAGCCAACGCCGCTTCCTGGCCGGCGTAAATTAAAAACGCGCCCGGCAAAAAAGCGGCCAGCGCCGTCCAGCATTGGGCCTGCGCCAGCGTGGGCGTCAGCGAGACAATGCGCGGCTGGTCGTGATTTTCCACAAAGCGCAATTTGGCAAAATTGGCCGGATAAATCCCTTCCTGAATTTCCAGCATTTTGGCGTAGCCGGCCAGCGGCAGTTGCCCGGCCACACAGGCTCGCCACTCATCGTGGATGTCGTAATCGTAGGTCAGGTCAAACGCGGTGTACAGCTCGGTGTCGGCGTGAGCCATGTGCCCCAGCCGGCGCATATGGCGCACAAACTGCAAATGAACGGACTCGGCCAGCCAGATGAAGTGGGGCTTAACTTCTGCCACCGCCGCCCGCGCCTGCCGCCAAAAATCCACCGGCACCAGCGAGGCCACATCGCAGCGAAAGCCATCAACCCCCAACCGCACCCACTTGAGCAGCGACTCGATCAAATAGTCGGTCAGGGCCGGGCTGCCGTGGCGCAGGTCTACTACATCTGACCAATCGGCCACGCGGGGCACGGGCTGGCCGGCCTGATCGTGATAAAACCAGTCCGGGTGCTGGCGGGCCAGCACCGAATCCGGCGCGGTGTGGTTAAACACCACGTCGATCATCACCTTCAATCCCAGCCGGTGGGCAGCGTCGATGAGCTGTTTAAAATCGGCTTCTGTGCCGTAGGCCGGGTTAACGGCGCGGTAATCGGCGATGGCGTACGGCGACCCGGCCGTACCTTTGCGCTTAACCTGGCCGCTGGGATGGATCGGCATCAGCCAAACTACATCCGCGCCCAGCGCCTTGATGCGCGGCAGATCGGCGGTCACATCGGCAAACGTACCGGCCGGTCCGTGGTTGCGAACAAACACTTCGTAAATTACCAGCTCGTTAATATCGGTGGGTGTATCAGTTGCCATGTTGTCCTCCTGAGAAAATAGGAAACAGGAGTCAGGAGTTAGGAGTTAGGCAGGAGATTCCTGACCCAGTTTTTAAGAATTGTGATAGGAGTCCAAAACTGTAGTTTTGGACTCCTTGTTCAGCAGGTAGCAGGTAAGTTGGGTTGAGCAGGGACGCAGAGTCGAAAACTCGTAGTTTCGTAGTTTCGTTCATTCGCAATTCCCATTTGCGGGTTTATGATATAATCCCTACCTGTTGCGCGCAAATTAAATTTTTTCGATTGGACAAACGATGATTGACCGTAACGTATTGGCCAGTTGGCTGAGCCGGCTGGTGCAAATTCCCAGTGTTAACCCCAGCCAGGCCGGGCCAAAAGCCGGCCCGCCCGGTGAAGCCCGGTTGGCCGAGGCGGTGGCCGGCTGGTTTGAGTCGTTTGGCGGGCAGGTGCAAACGCACGAGGTATATCCCGGCCGGGTCAACGTGTACGGCATCTGGCGCGGACAGAGTGAGCGTTGGGCGGCGCTGGATGTGCACATGGACACCGTTGGGGTGGAGCAGATGACCGATGAACCGTTCAGCGGCCGGGTGGCGGATGGCCGGGTTTACGGCCGCGGCGCGGTGGATACCAAAGCCTCGCTGGCGGTGGCGCTGGCCCTGCTGGAACAAATGCGCCGGGAGAACCGGCAGCCCGTGCCCAACCTGCTCATCGCCGCCACGGTTGACGAAGAAAATGCCGCCCGCGCCGCGCCGGTGTTTGCCCGCTGGCTGCGCGAGCAGGCCATCCCGCTGACCGAATTAATGGTGGCCGAACCAACCGGCTGCCGGCCGGTTTTTGGACACAAAGGCGGGCTGCGCCTAAAAATTACCGTTCGCGGCCAAACCAGCCACTCGTCGGTGCCGGAACAGGGCAAAAACGCCATCGTTGCCGCGGCCCGGCTGATTGCCGCGCTGAACGCCGAACATGAGCGACTCCGTGCCGTGCCATCGCCGCTGGGCAGCCCGACGCTGACGGTCTCGCTGATTCAGGGCGGGGTGGGCGCGAATGTGGTGCCGGATCGCTGCGACATCACCCTTGACCGGCGGCTGGTGGTGGGTGAAAACGGCGACGCCATCCAGGCTCAACTCACGGCGCTGGCCGCGGAAAGCTGTCCCCTGCCGGTTGAGTTGGAACGGCTGGGCGGGCTGTCAGCGTTTTGGCAGCCGCCCGATTCGCCGTGGGTCCGGCAACTGGCCGACTGGGCGGGCCGCCCGCCGGTCACTGCGCCGTACGGCACCAACGCCTGGGCCTACGGCGATTTGCCCGGCGCGTGTGTGGTGTTTGGCCCCGGCTCCATTGAACAGGCGCACGGCCCGGTAGAATGGGTGGAACTGGCCGAACTGGAAAAACTGGCCGAAGTTTACGCCCGCTGGTGGAGCTAACCACCGGGCGCGATTGCCACTCGCAGCGTTTTGTAAATTGGCCGGGGGTGGAGTAGAATCCCGCGGTGGAACACTACCCGAGTTGGCCGCTATGTCCGTAACAATAACCGATAACCCACCCGCCGAACCGATTGCCGCTCCCCGGCTGAATCCCCGCCGCACCCTCAACGGGCTGGCGCTGGCCGTGGCCGCCCTGCTGGTAGCGCTGGCCGGCCAATATTTTTTGGGTCACGGCTCAATTTGGGATGGCCTGCTCTTTTTTGCGGCGGCCATCATTTTGTTTGCGCTGGCGGTGGGCCGGCAGCTTTATCCCGGCTATCAATTTGCGCTCGACAACCCCCGCCGGGCCGAAACGCTGACCGCCCGCGCCGGCTGGCGGCGCAACGTGGGCCTGTGGTTAATGCTGGTTGGGCTGGGTGTATCGGGCCTGGGCTACGACTTTTTTGGCCGCGACGAGGCTCGGTTGCTGGCCTGGTGGCTATACGCAAGCAGTATTGGGCTGTTTGTGGCCGGCGGGCTGGTGCTCACGCCGGGCCGCTCCCTCCCCGCCGAGCTGCGCCGCTTGCTCCCCTCTAAAAATATCGCCCTCGCTCTGGCCGTGATTGTGCTGCTGGCCCTGTTTATGCGCCTGTTCCATTTTAACAGCCAGCCGTTTGGCATCTGGTTTGACGAAGCCGAAGCCGGACTCCAGGCCCGGCGCATGCTGCACGACAGCAGCTATCGCCCGGTGTTTTATCCGCCCATCAATGTGACCGGCCAGTTTTTGGCGCTGTACGCGCTGGCGCTGGGCTGGCTGGGCGATGCCATCACCTCGATGCGGCTGGTGAGCGTGCTGTTTGGGCTGGGCGCGGTGCTGGCCGCCTACCTGTTTGGCCGCGAACTGCACGGCCCCCGCTTTGGGCTGGCGCTGGCCTTTTTTATGGCCGTGGCCCGCTGGGCGGTTAATTTTAGCCGCATCGCCATGACCGGCATCGACGCCCCGTTTTTTGAGCTGCTGAGCCTCTATTTTCTCGCCCGGCTGCTGCGGCGCGGCCGCCTGCGCGATGCGCTGTGGGCCGGGCTGGTGCTGGGCATGGGGCTGAATTTTTACACGGCCTTTCGGCTGTATCTGCTGGCGCTGGCCCTGTTTGTCGGGGTGGTGCTGATTCGCTGGTGGCGGCCGGTTGCCGATGCGCTGAAACAGGGCGGCTGGCAGCGATACCTGGGTGCGCTGGCAATGGTGGCCGTATCGGCCTGGCTGGCGGCGATGCCGCTGGTGGAGTACGCCCTCAACGACCCGACCTCGTTTATGTACCGCACCCGCCAAATTTCCATTTTGACCAAACGGGATCAGGCCGACCTGACCACGGCTCTGCTCGACAGCAGCCGCAGGCATCTGGCCATGTTCAACATTGCCGGCGACCGCAACGGCCGGCACAACCTGCCCGGCGCGCCGATGCTCGATCCGGTGATGGGCGTGCTCTTCATTTTGGGGATTGGGCTGGCGCTGGCCAAAAACCGCCACCCGGCCAATATTTTCTTTCTTATTTTGCTGCCGGTAACGCTGCTGGGCGGCATTTTGAGCGTGGATTTTGAAGCGCCGCAGTCGCTGCGCTCCATTGCCGTGCTGCCGGCGGTACTCTACTTTTGCGCGCTGAGCACCGCCGCTCTCGGGCGGGAAGCCGAAGAATCGCTGACGCCACTGCCGCGCGGCTGGATTCTTGGCCCGGCGATTGTGGCCGGCGGCTACATTTTTGGCAGCAACGCTCTCACCTATTTTGTAACTCAGGCCGATGATTTTGCCAGTTGGAACGCCTTTTCCGCGCCGGAAACCATTACCGGCCGCAAAATGGCCGAACTCGGCCCCGGCTACACCTACTACATGTCGCCGTTTCTCACCAATCACCCATCGACCCAGTTTTTAGCGCCGGAAATCACCACCCAAAATGTGCTGAACATGCCCGATGCCCTGCCCATCCGCGATCCGTCGGGCCGGCCGGCGGCGCTGTTTATCCACCCCGATGACCAGTGGGTTTTTGACGAGGCACGCCGCCTGTACCCCAGCGCCCAGTTTGCAGTGCTGCGCGGCCCGGCGCTGGCCGACGAAACCGAAGGCCCGGCCAGCGTCTATTTTGTGCTGCTGCGGCCGGAAGACCTGTTGTCGGTGCGCGGGCTGGATGTGCGCTACCTGCCCCCCGCCGCCGAGTTTGACCCCACCGTCAACCTGTTCGCGCCGCTCTACTCCGGCCGGGCTTACGGCATCAATGTCACCTGGCCGCAAGAAAGCCCGGTAACCGGCGATTTTGTGGCTGAGTGGACCGGCGTGTTGTACGCGCCGGTGTACGGGCCGTACGGTTTCAGGTTGACGACGCCCGCCCGCGGCCTGCTGGAAATTGACGGCAACCCGCTGCTGGACGGCGGCGGCGACCAATCCGGCCAACTGTGGCTGGCGCAGGGCAACCATACCCTGCGCGTCAGCGCCGACAGCGCGCCCGGCCAGGTTTCGCTGTTGTGGCAGCCGCCGGGCCAATTTGAGGAGCCGGTGCCAGACTGGGTGCTGTACGTACCGCCGGTAACCAACCACGGCCTGCTGGCCAGCTTTTACCCCAACGACAACTGGGAAGGGCCGCCCGCGCTCCAGCGCATCGACCCGTTTTTGGACACCTACTTTCACCTGATTCCGCTCCAGCGGCCCTACACCGCCGAGTGGCGCGGCTCGCTGGTGGCACCGCAAACAGGAGTGTACACGCTGGGGCTGCGCGCCGTGCAGGAGGCCGAGCTGTTTTTAGACGGCCAGCCGCTGCTGCGCACCGCCATCCCGGATGCCGCGGCTGAAATGGCCGTCACTTTGGAAGCCGGCCTGCACGATTTGCAGATCAAGTTTAAGGATACGGTGGACCGCTCGCGCCTGCACCTGACCTGGATTACCCCCAGCGGCGAATTTGAGGCCATCCCCAGCCAGTATTTGTGGCCGCCGATGGGCAATTACCCGGTTAGCCCCGCGCCGCCGCCGGACAGCATCGTTAATCTCGGCGCGCTGACGCTGGAATATGTGGCCACGCTCGGTTTCCCCGGCAGCGAGCCGGGCCAGTTTTTTGAGCCGCGCGACGTGGCCGTGCTGCCAAACGGCAATATTGTGGTGGCCGATACCGGCAACCGGCGGGTGCAAATTTTTGGCCCGAATTACGAATTTATCGGCCTGTTTGACGGCGGGGAGTTTCCCTTTGAGGAGCCGCTGGCGGTTGACGTGTTGCGGCGGGAGTCCGGCGACGAAATCTTGGTGCTCGATTCCACGTTGCAGTGGGTGTATCGCTTTGACGCGGCGGGAAATCTGATCGACCGATTTGGCGGGCCAGGGGCGCGGCTGTTCCACCCGCGCGGGTTGACGGTTTTTGGCGACAACACCATCGGCATTGCCGATACCGGCACGGCGCGGCTGGCGCTGTTTAACGCCAACGGCAGCCAAT
Organism: uncultured Caldilineaceae bacterium; assembly: GCA_964407935.1. Classification (GTDB taxonomy): domain Bacteria; phylum Chloroflexota; class Anaerolineae; order 4572-78; family J111; genus J095. Next base: position 5,857 of record CAYOXS010000173.1, on the reverse strand, counting down.
TGGGCGCGCTGGGCAGCACGCCGGGCAATAACCCCGGCCAATTCAACGAGCCAACCGACGCGCTTAAAGACGATGCGGGGACTTATTTTGTTGCTGAGGCGGAAAACAACCGCGTCCAGCGGCTGGACAGCGGCGGCAACTCGCTGAACCAGTGGGCCATTTTGCCCGCTTTTGCCTACAACGGGCCGCACCTGGCGTTTGGGCCGGATGGCTCAATTTTTATGACCGAGTCGCAGAGCCGGAGAATTTACCGCTACAGCCCCAACGGGCAGTTGCTTGACCAGTGGACGGCGATTGGCCCGGCCTCGCTGGTGCAGCCGGTGGGTATTTATTTTGACGCGGCCGCCAGCCGGTTGTACGTCACCGATGTAAGTACGCACCAAATCTACGTATTTGCTGTGACCGGTAGCAATTAGGCCCAACGCCGTACCATAGCTGGGTCAAGTCCCCATCCCCCTGCCTCTTCCCCAGGGAAGGGGGGTTGAAGGCGAGACGAGCGGGGGGGGCCCCCCCCCCCCCCGCCGGGCCGGATATTTAGCCCCCCCCCCCCCACGAAAGCCCCCCCCCCAATCAACCCCCCGGGGTGGGGGGGTTGGCCGGGCCCCGGGGGGGGGGCCACCCCCCCCCCCTCGTCTCGCCTTATTCTTTCCCCCGCCCCCAACTTTAAGCGCCCATCACCATTGCCACCCGCGGGTGCGGAATTTCTACGCGAAGGAGCAACCCGCCGCCGGCACGATTTTGCAGATGCAGCCGCCCGCCCAGCAGCGCCACTCGCTCGCTGATGCCCAGCAGCCCGTAATGGCCGTCCGTTGACAGCGACGCCAGATCGAAGCTTTTTTCCAGCCCCCTGCCGTCGTCGGCAATTGAAATGAGCAGCGCCCGCGGCGAGGTGTGCTTGAGCTGAACCTCAACCGATTTGGCCCCGGAATGCTTGCGCACGTTGCTCAGCCCCTCCTGCACAATTCTAAAAATAGATAACTCAATCGGTTCCGGCAGCCGGCCCAAATTGGCGTCGAGGTCCAGCTTCAGGTCAATGGCTGTGCGCTCGCTCCACTCCCGGGTGTACGATTGCAGCGCCGCGCCCAACCCCAGGCTATCGATGGTGGGCGGGCGCAGGTTGCCGCAAATGCGGCGTAAATCGGCGACCATCAACCGGATGCTGGTGCGAATATCGGCCAGTTCACCGGCCAGTTCGTCCGGCTCAAGCTCGCTCGACTCAATTTCTTCCAGCTCGTAATTGACGCTGAGCAAATCCTGAATCACCTGATCGTGCAGTTCGCGGGCCAGCCGCTTGCGCTCCTGTTCCCGTTCGGTGAGCAGCCGGCGCTGGGCCGCCTGCAACGCCGAGTTGGCCTGATCCAGCGCCTCTACCTGCTCGGCCAACTGCTCCACCAACTGCTGGTTGAGGGTGTCCTGTTCAACCAGGTTTTTTTCCAGCAGCACCTGCTGATGGCGCAGTTTTTCGGCCTGCTCGCGGGCCTGATAATAACTGTCGAGCGCCCAGATGGTGGGCGTGAGCTGATCGCGGCTAGCCGCCCCCACCAGCTCGGCCACCACTTCCTCACGGGTGGCCTCGTCGGTGCGGTGTTCGCCCATGCGCCGGCCTTTGCGCAGCGTGATAATCCGGTCGGTTACGGCAAAGAGGTGCTCCAGATTTTTGCTGGCAAAAATAACCGTGGTGCCCTGCTGCTGCCACAACTGGATGAGCGTGAGCAGCCGCTGCTGGTACGTATAATTCAGCAGCACAGTTGGCTCATCAACAAAAATGAGCCGGGCCGGGTTGACCATAGCCTGGGCAATGGCCACCATTTGGCGCTGCTCGCTGGGCAGGTTGGAGACATTTTCTTCGAGGGAGGGGAAGCGGACTTCGAGCTGTTGCAAAATTCGGGCGGCTTCGCGGTGCATTTTGGCCCGGCTGGGCAGTTTGAGCAACCGCCCCGTTTTGGGCCAGCCAAGTTCGCTGCCCAGAAAAATATTGCTGATAATATCCAGATTGTCGGCCAGGCTTGGTTCCTGGTGGATCACTTCAATGCCAAAATCACGGCTGCGAAACGGCCATTTGAGTGAGCGGCCAGCCAGCAAAATTTCGCCTTCGGTGATGGGGTGCAGCCCGGCCAGCAGCGCCGCCAGCACCGATTTGCCCGCGCCGCTGCGCCCGGCCAGCCCTACCACCTCGCCGGGGTACACATCAAAACTGATTTGGTGCAGCGCCGTCAGCGTGCCAAACCGTTTTGAAACATTGATGACCCGCAGTAAAGGTTCCACCGAAGATTCCATCTCAGGTTATCAGGCAATCCCGGATTGGCTGCGGCTGCGGCGTGAAATGGCATCGACCAGAACCGCCACCAGCAGCACCAGCCCGGTAATTACAAATTTTACGCCGGAACTAAGCCCCAGCAGCCCCATGCCGTTTTCCACGCTGGCAATGACCAGCGCGCCCAATACCGCGCTGGAAACCCGGCCGCTGCCGCCAAACAGGCTGGTGCCGCCAATCACCGCCGCCGCAATCGAGTTGAGCAACAGGTTGCCGCCGCCGGCGGCCGTATCTACCGAGCGCAGGCGCGACGCTAAAATGATGCCGCCCCAGCCGGCCATCACGCTGGAAATCATAAACACAATAATCCGAATCCGTTCCACGGAAATCCCGGCCCGGCGGGCGGCTTCTTTATTGCCGCCCACGGCATACACGTAGCGGCCAAACGGTGTGCGCATGGCCACAAACGAGAACATCACCAAAAACACCAGCAAAATAATGCCGACCAGCGGCACGCCGCGGTCCTGGTTGCACACCGTCACCGCCACCCCGGCAATTAACCCCAGCCCCAAAACCTGCCCAATGACAATGGGCATGGGTGTGGCCGGCAGACCCTGCCGCCGGCGGGTGAGCGTCCCGTTAATTTTCATCACGGCAAAACCACCAACAAACAGCGCGGCCATCAGCCAGCCCCAAAATTCGGGCAGAAAATAGTTGGCAATGCCAATCACCATTTTATCCTGAATGATAACCGTGCCCGCGCCGCCGATCATAATTAGCACCACGCCGTTCCAGGCCAGCAACCCGGCCAGCGTTACCACAAACGACGGCACTTGAAACGAAGTGATAATCACCCCCTGCACCAGCCCAATTCCGGCCACGGCCAGCAGCGCCGCGCCGATGGCCAGATACCACGGCCAGCCGCCCGGTTCGCGCAGCAGCAGCGTCATCGATACCGCCGCCACCGCACTGACATAACCAATCGACAGGTCAATTTCGCCCAGTAGCAGCACAAAAACCACGCCGTAAGCAATGGTGGTAATCCCGGCCATCTGCACAATCAAATTGACAAAATTGCGCGCCGTTAAAAAGTTGGCGTTTTGCCACTGAAAAATAACGGCAATCAAAATCAGGCCCAAAATAATGGGGATCGACCCCAAATCACCGGAGCTGACCCGTTTGAGGTAGGCGCGGATGTATTGCGCCGGCGATTGGGTTTGCTGGCCGGCCAGCAGCACATTTTCGGGGCCGGAGGTTGTCTGTTTTACGCTCATTTTTCTATCGCCATTCCCGCGAGGTGTGATAACGTTCCGGCTGTAATGGCATGCACCACTTCCTGCTGGGTAGTTTGCGCGGCCACAAATTCGGCCACTTTTTGCCCCAACCTGAGCACAGTGATCCGGTCCGCAACCTCAAAAATATTGTGGAGGTTGTGAGAAACCAAAATAACGGCCAATCCTTTATCGGCCAGACGGCGCACCAGATCGAGCACGTGGCGGGTTTGGGCCATGCCCAAAGCGGCTGTTGGCTCATCAAGGATGACCAGCCGCGAATTCCACATGACCGCTTTGGCCACAGAAATCGCCTGCCGCTGGCCGCCGGATAGGCCAACCACCGCCTGCCGCACCGAATGCAGCGAGGTGACCGACAGCGACTCCAAAATTCTGATGCAGGCTTTTTCCATGCTGGTTTCGTCCAGCAGCCAGGGCGAATTGATCGTTTCACGGCCCAAAAACATGTTGGCCACCACATCCAGGTTGTCAACCAGCGCCAAATCCTGGTACACCACATCAATCCCCAGCGCCACACTGTCGCGCGGGTTGTGGATATTCACCTTTTTGCCGTCGAAGAAAATTTCGCCGTGGTCAAAGGGATAAATGCCGGCAATGCCTTTGATCAGGGTGGTTTTGCCCGCGCCGTTGTCGCCCACCAGCGCCATCACCTCGCCTACTCGAGCCTGAAAATCAACTTTGGACAGCGCCTGGACGGCCCCGAAACTTTTGGAAACGCTTTTTAGCTCAAGAATGGGTTTGGTTGACAAAATACCTGCTCCGTGTCTTTATTGCGCGCCGGCGGGGCAAAATTGTTCAAACTCGCCGACGCAGATTTCTTCCCAGGTGCGGAAGCCATCGGCAATCACCGTTTCGGCGATGTTGTCTTTGGTCACCGCCAGCGGAATCAACTTCACAAACGGAATCTCGTTCTGCCCGTTGTGGATCGTGTCATTGGCCACCGAACTCACTTCTTCACCCTTCAACAGCCGGATTGCCGCTTCCGCCGCCGCTTCCGCTTCCAGCTTGATCGGCTTGTACACCGTCATCGTCTGCCAGCCCGATAGAATATTCTGAATGCCGCCCACCGTCGCATCCTGCCCGCTCAACGGAATCGGCCCCAGCCCCTGGCTCTTCAACGCCGAGACCACCGACCCCGCCAGCCCATCGTTCCCGGCAAACGTCGCATCCACCTTGCCCCCCGCCGCCGTCAATATCTGCTCGTAAATCACCAGCGCCTGCTGCGCGTCCCAGTCCGGCACCGCCTGATCGTCCACCAACTCCCAGTCGCCACTCTCGTAATGCCCCCGCGCCACCGAATCGTACCCTGCCCGAAACAATGTCGCGTTGTTGTCCGTCGGCGACCCGTTCAACTGCACCACCCGCGGCTTCTCCACCTCCAACTTGTTGATGATCGGCTCCAGCGTTTCGCCCATCAGCCGCCCCACCGCCACGTTGTCAAAGCTTACATACAAATCCGCCCCCGGCCCTTCGATCGTCAGCCGGTCGTAATCGATCACCTTTACCCCCGCTTCCCGCGCCTGGGCAATGATCGCCGCCCCGCTCCCGCTGTCAAGGTTCACCAACAGCAGCACTTTGGCCCCATTCGTGATCGCCTGCTCCGCCTGCGTCTGCTGCACCCGCGCATCCCCTTCCGCGTTCACTATCGTGTACGCCACCCCCGCCGCCTCAAACGCCCGCTCAAAAAACCGCCGGTCGTCATTCTCCCACCGCGCCGACGATGAACTGTCCGGCAGCAAAACAGCGATACTGCCCTGTGGTTGAGAATCGATATTGGGTTTGACAGTTTGTGAATTGTCGCCGGCAGAAGGGGACTGTTCAGCGGGAGACACAGACTCACCGGCGTTATTACATGCCATCACCACCATTAATAACGCCAGAACAGTGAGGCTGAGGGATATTTTGCGCATGGTTTTCTGCTCCTTGGGTCTACTCAGGTTTTAACAGGAATGTGTATTCCGCAAGGTAAAGTACTCGAATTCGGCATTTCGCGCAAAACAGGCAAGAATGACCAGCATTGGACACATGTTTGCCATTTTAACGAGAAGTCCCTGAAAAGCGCATTTTTCAGGGACTTCTCATTGCTGCGTTCCGTAATGGCGGAGCGCCGGCAATAATGATTAGCGACTCTTTTTAAAGGTCACATCGGCGTAAACCGCCAGCACCAAAACCATGCCCTTAAGCAGGTATTGCCACGACGGCTGCACGTTGAGCAGTTGCAGCCCGTTGGACAGGCTCGACATAATCAGCGCGCCGATGATCGCGCCCCAGACGGTGCCAACTCCGCCGAGGGTTGACGTACCGCCCAAAA
>CAYOXS010000172.1:0-12187 GCA_964407935.1 uncultured Caldilineaceae bacterium | reverse complement strand
AACCGGCCGCCGAACAACCGGCCGCCGAACAGCCGGCCGCCGAACAGCCGGCCGCTGAAGAACCGGCCGCTCCGGCCGCTGAAGAACCGGCCGCTGAAGAACCGGCTGCTGAAGAACCGGCTGCTATGGCCGAAGCGCCGACCGCGGTGATGGCCGGTGGTTTTCTGGAGCGCGCCTACGCTGGCGAATTCAAAGGGACGACGGTGACGGTAGACGGGCCGTTCACGGATGAAGACGAAGTAAAGTTCAACAAGTCGATAGAAGAATTTGTGAATGCCACGGGCATTCAGGTGAATTACATCGGCTCGAAAGAGTTTGAAGCGTCGATATCGGTGCGTGTAGGTGCAGGTGACGCGCCGGACATTGCCGACTTTCCGCAGCCGGGTTTGCTGGCGAGCTTTGTGAAAGAAGGCAAAGTGGTCGATCCGACGAGCTGGATGAGCCAGGAGTGGCTGACGCAGGAGTACAACCAGAGCTGGCTGGATATGGCCAAGATGGAAGGGGCGAGCGGGATGCAGACGGCCGGGGTGTGGCATCGGTACAATGCCAAGAGCCTGGTGTGGTATCCCAAAGCGCAGTTTGAGGCCGCCGGGTACGAAATTCCTGAGACGTGGGACGATCTGATGGCGTTGACACAGACAATTGCCGACGATGGCGACACGGCCTGGTGTATCGGGATCGAGAGTGGCGCAGCCACCGGTTGGCCGGCGACGGACTGGACCGAGGATATGATGCTGCGGACGACGACGCCGGAGAACTACGACAAGTGGGTGAAAGGCGAACTGGCGTTTGACTCGCCGGAAGTGAAGAAGGCGATTGAGACGTGGAGTGAGATCTGGTTCAACGATGCGTATGTGAACGGTGGTCGGAGTTCAATTGTGACGACGTTCTTTGGTGATGCGCCGACGCCGATGTTTGCCAACCCGCCCAAATGCTGGCTGCACCGGCAAGGGAACTTCATCACCAGCTTCTTCCCGGAAGGGGTGGAAGCGGGCACGGATTACGGGTTCTTCTATTTGCCGCCGATTGGCGACGAGTACGGGAAACCGTGGCTGGTGGCTGGCGACATTATGGCCATGTTCAACGACCGGCCAGAAGTGCGGGCGTTGATGGAATACTTCACGACACCGCAATCGGCGGCAGGTTTCCTGGCGCAGGGTGGCGCGCTGGCGGCGCACAAAACCGCCACACCGGATATGTACGGTGCCGAACTGGAACGGGGTATTGCCGAGTTAGTGCAAACGGCGACAACCTTCCGGTTTGATGCCTCTGACCTGATGCCGGGTGAAGTAGGCGCTGGCTCTTTCTGGAAAGGGATGACCGACTACGTCAGTGGGACGGCCGACCTCGATACCGTCCTCCCCGAAATTGACGCATCCTGGCCCGCCGGCGTGGCTGGCCAGTCGTCGATGACGGAAGAAAAACCGGCCGAAGGCGGCGCGATGATGGAACTGCCCGCCGACAGCTTTTTGGCCCGGGCTATGGCTGGCGAATTCAAAGGGACGACGGTGACGGTAGACGGGCCGTTCACGGATGAAGACGAAGTAAAGTTCAACAAGTCGATAGAAGAATTTGTGAATGCCACGGGCATTCAGGTGAATTACATCGGCTCGAAAGAGTTTGAAGCGTCGATATCGGTGCGTGTAGGTGCAGGTGACGCGCCGGACATTGCCGACTTTCCGCAGCCGGGTTTGCTGGCGAGCTTTGTGAAAGAAGGCAAAGTGGTCGATCCGACGAGCTGGATGAGCCAGGAGTGGCTGACGCAGGAGTACAACCAGAGCTGGCTGGATATGGCCAAGATGGAAGGGGCGAGCGGGATGCAGACGGCCGGGGTGTGGCATCGGTACAATGCCAAGAGCCTGGTGTGGTATCCCAAAGCGCAGTTTGAGGCCGCCGGGTACGAAATTCCTGAGACGTGGGACGATCTGATGGCGTTGACACAGACAATTGCCGACGATGGCGACACGGCCTGGTGTATCGGGATCGAGAGTGGCGCAGCCACCGGTTGGCCGGCGACGGACTGGACCGAGGATATGATGCTGCGGACGACGACGCCGGAGAACTACGACAAGTGGGTGAAAGGCGAACTGGCGTTTGACTCGCCGGAAGTGAAGAAGGCGATTGAGACGTGGAGTGAGATCTGGTTCAACGATGCGTATGTGAACGGTGGTCGGAGTTCAATTGTGACGACGTTCTTTGGTGATGCGCCGACGCCGATGTTTGCCAACCCGCCCAAATGCTGGCTGCACCGGCAAGGGAACTTCATCACCAGCTTCTTCCCGGAAGGGGTGGAAGCGGGCACGGATTACGGGTTCTTCTATTTGCCGCCGATTGGCGACGAGTACGGGAAACCGTGGCTGGTGGCTGGCGACATTATGGCCATGTTCAACGACCGGCCAGAAGTGCGGGCGTTGATGGAATACTTCACGACACCGCAATCGGCGGCAGGTTTCCTGGCGCAGGGTGGCGCGCTGGCGGCGCACAAAACCGCCACACCGGATATGTACGGTGCCGAACTGGAACGGGGTATTGCCGAGTTAGTGCAAACGGCGACAACCTTCCGGTTTGATGCCTCTGACCTGATGCCGGGTGAAGTAGGCGCTGGCTCTTTCTGGAAAGGGATGACCGACTACGTCAGTGGGACGGCCGACCTCGATACCGTCCTCCCCGAAATTGACGCATCCTGGCCCCAAAAATAACCTGTAGTTAACCCGTGGAGCTGCCAGAGATCTCTGGCAGCTCCACCTGTATTGGGATGGCTTGTTTTGGGAACGACCCCGGAGCAAGTTTAGTCAAGGAGGATATATATGCAACAGGTAGATACGGCTCAGAAGCACGGGAATCAACAACCCGGTACGCAAAACATGTTTGTTCGACTCTTGTTGGGGATTGGCCTGGCTGCGCTGGTGTTCTTGTTTCTGTATACGGGTTTTGTGTTTCTGCGAGACTCGGGCGCGCCAAAATGGGTCATCACCATTGTCGCAATTGGCTGGGGGGTTGGCGGGGCGGCCCTTATTTTTTGGGCCATGAACTGGATTGTAGAGCAGTTTTCTGAGGAATGGACCGCGCGGTTGCAGCCTTTTGTTTTTGTGGGGCCGGCATTGGCTTTTCTTTTCTGGTATCTGGCGGTGCCAACGCTGCGCAGCTTCTTCCTGAGCCTTTACGACTCGTCAGGGCAGACTTTCATTGGTCTGACCAATTATACATCGGTATTCAGTGACCGGCTGATGTTTGAGGCGTTCCGTAATAATGTGATGTGGATCATTTTTGGCACCTCGTTTTCGGTGATTTCTGGCTTGGTGGTGGCGGTATTAGCCGACCGCAGCAAAGCTGAACGCACGTCAAAGTCGTTAATCTTTTTACCGATGGCCATTTCTTTTGTGGGCGCGGGTGTTATCTGGAAGTTCATTTACGCCATTCGCCCGGCCGATGTGCCGCAGATTGGGCTGCTCAATGCCTTTATGGTAGCAATGGGCAGCGATCCCAAAGCCTGGTTTGCCTGGACGGAAATTATTCCGTGGAATAACCTGTTTCTGATTGTGATTATGGTTTGGCTCCAAACCGGTTACGCGATGGTTATTTTTTCGGCCGCCATCAAAGGTATCCCCACGGAAATCATTGAGGCTGGCCGCGTAGATGGCGCCAGCGAATTGCGAATCTTCTTCCAGATTATGATCCCCACCATTCAAGGTACAATTATCGCCGTCAGCACCACCATTGTTATTTTCGCGCTGAAAATCTTTGATATTGTCTGGGTTATGACCGGTGGGCAGTTTGGCACAGAGGTGATCGCAACCAACTTCTATCGCCAATCTTTTGTGGCTCAAAACAAGGGGTTGGGCGCGGCCATCGCCATTGTGTTGTTGATTACCGTTATCCCGGTAATGGTTTATAACCTGAAGCAATTTGGTCCGAAAGAGAGGTCGTTCTAATTATGGGTAGCGTAAAACGACAAAAAATGCTTGGTAATCTTACGGTCAATGGGGCGTTGTTTCTCATCTGCTTGCTCTGGACCATCCCCACAATTGGGCTTTTGGTTTCCTCCTTCCGGGACCGGATCGAGATTCAGACATCGGGCTGGTGGACCATTTTTCCACACCGGGACTGGGAAACTACCGCGGTGATTGATCCTCGTGAGCGGGGGCTAAACCCGGACGGCGTAATGGAAATTGAAGGCGTATCGGGCACGTTTGAGGAAATGCGTAATGGCGTTTCCAACGGTAGCACCCGCGTGATCTGGATTGGTAACAAACGCATCGGAACAATCGAAGTTCAAAAGTACGTTTGGACATCAAACACAGACTTTTCCCTGGCCAACTACCAGCAGGTATTGGGGGGTAAAGAGTTTCAGTATACCCGGCCAGATGGCACGGTAGAAACAGTGCCCGGCGACAACTTCTGGGGGTCGCTGCTTAACAGCCTGGCCGTGGCGATTCCTGCCACTGTGATTCCCATTTTGATTGCCGCCTTTGCCGCCTACGCCTTTGCCTGGATGAGCTTTCCCGGGCGCGGTATGTTTTTTATTATGGTGGTGGGGTTGCTGGTTGTGCCGCTGCAAATTGCGCTCCTGCCAATTTTAACAGACTACACCTCTCTGGGGTTGAATGGCTCGTTTTTGGGAGTGTGGCTGGCGCACACGGGTTTTGGTTTGCCGCTGGCAACCTACCTGCTCTACAACTACATCCGTGAACTGCCCCGCGAAATGCTGGAATCTGCCTTTGTTGACGGTGCGTCTCACTTTACCATTTTTGTGCGAATGATCCTGCCGCTGTCGGTACCGGCGCTGGCCTCGTTTGCCATTTTCCAGTTTTTGTGGGTTTGGAACGACTACCTGGTTGCTCTTATTTTCCTGGGTGGCAACCGCGACACGATGGTTGTGACCATGCGGCTGGCCAATATGGTTGGCTCGCGCGGCAACGACTGGCACCTGCTCACCGCCGGCGCGTTTGTAACCATGATCCTGCCGCTGCTGGTTTTCTTCTCGCTGCAGCGCTTCTTTGTACGCGGTATGCTGGCCGGTTCTGTGAAGGGTTAAAATTGATAGAATTGTCTTCTGAAAAAAACGACCGCACAGCAAACCGGGTCTGGAGTGGTCGTTTTTTTTCTAAGGTGTGCGGTGGCAGATTCAACCTCTGAGCAAACCACAACTTCTATCGATTGGGGTATCCTGTTACAGTGGGTGCTGGCCAACACGCTCGGCTGGATTGCCGGCTGGCTGTTGCTGGGTGATGTTGGCGTTGGCGTACTGATTGGGGTGGCCCAGTGGGTTGTTTTGCGCCAGCTTGTGGCCAGAGCCGGCGGTTGGATTCTGTTGACCACAGCGGGTTGGTTGGCCGGTGTGGCCTTAATCCTCTCTGGCGTGCTGCTGGCGCCCGGCCCCGACCTCATGACCTCGATGTTGGCCGGCGCGATAATTGGCGCACTGGTTGGCCTGGCTCAGTGGTTTATTTTGCGCCAGTGGGTGCAGTTAGCCGCGGTTTGGATTCTTATCAATCTTGTGGCCTGGGCCACAGCTTTTTCCGGCTTTTTTGGCAGTTTAATAACCGGCACAGTTCTTGGCGTGTTTACTGGCCTGGTGTTAGACTGGCTGCTCAGAAACGCCCGTAAAGAAAACGGGCAATATTAGCGATAGGTGATTATGGCAGAACAATACAATTGGTGGCAGACCGGCATTATTTACCAGATTTATCCCCGCTCATTTCAGGATAGCAACGATGACGGCATTGGCGATTTGCCCGGCATCATTCAGCGCCTGGATTACGTGCAGAGTTTGGGCGTGGACGCAATCTGGCTGTCACCAATTTTTCCATCGCCGATGGCCGATTTTGGCTACGATATTTCCGATTACTGCAATATCCACCCCATGTTTGGCACGCTCGATGATTTTGACCGGCTGCTGGCCGAAGCCCACCGCCGCGGGTTAAAAATCATTCTGGATTTGGTGCCCAACCACACCTCAGACCAGCACCCCTGGTTCACCGAGAGCCGCCGCAGCCGCCAGAGTTATCGCCGCGATTGGTACATTTGGCGCGATCCGGCCCCGGACGGCGGCCCGCCCAACAACTGGCTCAGCTTTTTTGGCGGCCCGGCCTGGACGTTTGATGAAACAACCGGCCAGTATTACTTGCATCAATTTGCCAAAGAGCAGCCAGAACTCAACTATCGCCACCCCGGCGTACTGGCGGCCATGCTGCACAATATGCGCTTTTGGCTCAACCGCGGCGTCGATGGCTTTCGGGTTGATGTAATCTGGCTGCTCGTTAAAGATGAGTTATTTCAAGACGAACCGCGCAATCCTGCCTGGGATGGCGCTACCCCGCACAACAGCCTGCTGCACATCCACACCCAAAACCTGCCAGAAACCCACCTGATGATTCGCCAGATGCGGGCCATTTTGGATGAGTACGATAACCGGGTGATGATTGGCGAAATTTACCTGCCCAACGAGCAACTGGTAGAATACTACGGCCCCAAAAACGACGAATGTCACCTGCCGTTTAACTTTCAGCTTATCACCCTGCCGTGGCAGGCAGCGGTGGTGCGCCGCGCGGTAAACGCCTACGAAGCCGCTCTGCCGCCGCAAGGCTGGCCCAACTGGGTGTTGGGCAACCACGATCAGCACCGGCTGGCCAGCCGGGTGGGGGCGGCCCAGGCCAGGGTTGCTACCATGCTGCTGCTGACCCTGCGCGGCACGCCCACCTGCTACTACGGCGATGAAATTGGCATGACCGACGGCGAGATTCCGCCCGAATTTATCCGGGATCCAATGGCGGTTAATCAACCGGAAATTGCGCATGTGGTTGGCCGCGACCCCGAACGCACACCCATGCAGTGGACCGCCGAACCAAACGCCGGTTTTGCCAGCCCAAACGTGCAGCCCTGGCTGCCGTTAGCTAAAGATTACAATTGTAATAACGTTGCCGCGCACGAAAATAACCCTGCCTCAATTCTCAACCTTTTCCGGCTGTTGTCGGCGCTGCGCAGCGCCGAACCATCGCTGAGTGTGGGGGATTACGCCGCGGTTGAAACAGGCGTGGCCGATGTTTTTGCCTACACCCGGCATGCGCCCAACACGCACCCATTTTTGGTGGTGCTCAACTTTGGCGCGGAGTCGCACCTGCTGGATCTGAGCCACATTGCCCCGCACGCCAAAATTGCCGCCGCCACAGATATGGAATCGCGCAGAATGGTTGATTTGGCGGCTTTGGCGCTGGAGCCAAACCAGGGTTTGCTGTTACAGATTGGTTAGTCATTACTGTCATACGTAATAGGTAACTTAACGCCAGTTTCAATATTTGCCCCGCTCTCCGAACCCGGCCAAATATTGTCGCTTTTCTGGCGTGCCACAAAGTTACGCAAAACAAACAAGTTGAACCACCCCGTCACTACGCATGTTCTTGCCCCTTTTCTTCAGTCACGACAAACACGCCTGGCTACTTGTTAGTTCGGGCTGAGCCGTTACAAAATTTTATCAAAGGACAAAATTCCAATGAAAACCGATTCGCTCTGGTATAAAAACGCTATTTTTTACGAAGTTCACCTGCGCTCATTTTGCGACAGCAACGGTGACGGTAAAGGCGATTTGCCCGGTCTCACCTCCAAACTGGATTATTTGCAGGAGCTGGGGGTAGATTGCCTCTGGCTGTTGCCCATGTTCCCCTCGCCGCTCAAGGACGATGGCTACGATATTGCCGATTACCATCACATCCACCCCGATTACGGCACCGTAGAGGATTTTGAGCGGCTGGTCAGCGAGGCCCACGCCCGCGGCATGCGGGTTATCGCCGATCTGGTGCTTAACCACACCTCAGACCTGCACCCCTGGTTTGTTGAAAGCCGCACCGCCAAAGACAACCCCTACCGCGATTACTACGTTTGGAGCGACTCCGACCAGAAATACAAAGAGACGCGCATCATCTTTTTGGATACCGAATCCTCCAACTGGACGCTGGACCCGGCCACCAACCAATATTACTGGCACCGCTTTTATTCCAGCCAGCCCGATCTCAACTACGATAACCCGGTAGTGGCCGATACCATGATCGATGTGCTGCGCTTTTGGATGGACAAAGGCATCGATGGCTTCCGGGCCGATGCCGTGCCCTACCTGTTTGAGCGCGAAGGCACCAACTGCGAAAACCTGCCAGAAACCCACGACTACCTCAAACGCGTGCGCCGCGTGCTCAATGAAGAATATCCCGAAGCCATTCTGCTGGGCGAAGCCAATCAGTGGCCCTGGGATTTGCGCCCCTACTTTGGCGGCGACGAAGCCGACCCGACCGTGCCCGGCAACGAATTTCACATGGCCTTCCATTTTCCGGTGATGCCCCGCATTTTCAAGGCGCTGGCTCTGGGCGACGCCACCGACGTCATCGATATTATGCACAAAACGCCGGCCATCCCTCAAAATAGCCAGTGGTGCGTTTTTTTGCGCAACCACGATGAGTTGACGCTGGAAATGGTCACACCCGAAGACCGCGAATTAATGTGGAAACTGTACGCACCACACCCGCGCATGCCCCTCAATTTGGGCATTCGCCGCCGGCTGGCCCCGCTGCTGGGCAACGACCGCCGCAAAATCGAGCTGGCCAACTCTATCCTGTTCACCCTGCCCGGCGCGCCCATCATTTACTACGGCGATGAAATTGGCATGGGCGACAACATTTTTCTGTTTGACCGCAACGGCGTGCGCACGCCCATGCAGTGGACTGCCGAACCGGGCGCGGGCTTCTCTGCCGCCGAACCGTGGGCGCCGCTCATTGATGACGATGAGTACGGCTACCGCAAAATCAACGTGGCCGCCCAGCAAAATGATCCGGCCTCGTTGTTTACCACGATGAAGCACTTTGTCAGCGTGCGCAAAGCCACCCCGGTGCTGGGTTGGGGCGCGTGCGATTTTATGCCGCTCACCAACAAAGCCGTGCTGGCCTACCTGCGCCACACCGAACGCGAAGCCGTGCTGGCCGTGCATAACCTGACCGGCCAGCCGCAAACTGCCCAATTTGATTTATCTGAATTTGCCGGTAGAGTCCCGGTAGACCTGCTCGGCCGCCGCGATTCCCTGCCAGAAATCAGTACCGTGCCCTACGGCATCAACCTGGAGCCATTTGATTATTTGTGGCTCAAAGTGAGCTAGCTCAATGAATTTTGCAACCACTTTTGACGAGCGCCGCCTGCTGGTGACAGACCTGGATGGCACCCTGATTAGCGATGACAACGCTCAGGGGCTGCCCAAATTGAACGAGGCGCTCTCGGCCCAGCGCGATTCAATAACCCTGGTGTATGTTTCTGGCGGCAGCCTGGAAGAACAGGTGGCCGCCATCGACGAACACCGGCTGCTGCTGCCGGATTACATCATTTCCGCTGTCGGCACAGAAATTCACCGCCTGCCCGGCGAATTTCCCGTTGACGAATGGGTTCGTTACATTCAGGCCGGGTTTAACCGCGCCGGGCTGGTTGAATTTTTGGCCAGCCGCTTTGCCAACCTGGAATTGCAGCCGGAAGAAAACCAGACGCCGCTAAAAATCAGCTACTTCTGGCCCAATGCCGCCCCGGATGATCTGGATATGCTGCGCTACGTCCTGCTGGAAAACAATCTGCCGGCCAAACTGGTCTACTCCAGCAACATTTATTTTGACCTCATCCCCGAGCGGGCCGGGATTGGCCCGGCGGTTAAATTTCTGGTCGACTCGCTGATGCTGTCACCCAGCCAGGTGTTTGTCTGCGGCGACAGCGGTAACGACATCGACCTGTTCCAGTACGGTTTTCGGGGGATTGTGGTGGCCAACGCCACTGCCGGATTCAAAAAAGCGGTTGAACTGCGGGCTTACTTTAGCCACAATACCCATGCTGCCGGGCTGCTGGAAGGGTTGCGCCACTACAAATTTTTTGGCCAAACGCCCAAAATAATCCGCGCCAATCTGGCCCGCGAGGCGCTGGAGCGCGGCATCGACTCGCTGCGGCGCAATATCACCCCGCTCGGCTTTTCGGCGGCTGGCCTGGCCGATAACCCGCTCACCGATGAGGACTCCAACTATTTTGCGGTGTGGAGCCGTGACGGTATTAAAACCGGCCTGTGGGGCCTCACTTTAAATGATCCCGACATCACCGAATGTTTTCGGCGCACTCTGGAACTTATGGCCGAGTTTCAAACCGACGGCGGCCAGATTCCGGCCAATGTGCAGATCAAAGACCAGCGGCCCGATTACAGCGGCGTGGGCGATATCGCTTCCATCGACTCGGTGCTGTGGTTTGTGATTGGCAGTTGCCGCTACGCCGCCCACACCGGCGACGGCGACTTTTTGGCGCGCATATATCCCAAATTGCAGCGGGCCATGCGCTGGCTGCACGCGCACGATTCCAACAACTGCGGCCTCATCGAAATACCAGAGTCGTCGGATTGGATGGACCTGTTTCCACGCTCGTACAATGTGCTGTATGATGAGGTGCTGTGGTACCTGGCCTGCCGTGATTTTAGCGTGGTGCAGGCGGCGGTGGGAGAAGACGCCGGTAACTACTCGCAACTCACAGAAACAATCCGCAAAAAAATTCTGCGTCAGTTTTGGCCCACCTCCAAAAAACTGTCAGATGCCCGCGAATCCTTTTCTGAAACGCAGTTTACCTTGGGCAACGCCCAGTATTTGCTGGCGCAAATCAGCCCGTTTGCCTTTTCGTGGCGCTGCGATGTGTACGCCAATCTGCTGGCCGCGTTGATGGGCCTGCTGGATGAACATAAAATGGAGCAGTTGTTTCAATTTTTGTGGGGAGTTGGCGCTAATTCACCGTATCCGGTCAAGTGCCTCTACCCGGCTATCTCCTCCGGGGCCAGCGACTGGAAAGATTATTTTGTAACCAATTTTCTCAACCTGCCAGATCATTACCACAACGGCGGTATCTGGCCTTTTATTGGCGGGCTGTGGGTGCGGTTTTTAACCAAAATTGGCCGGGTAGAACTGGCTCACCAGGAATTGAACGCGCTGGCCGAAGCCTGCCGGGTAGGCGTGTACGGCGAGTGGGAATTTAACGAATGGCTGCACGGCCAAACCGGCCGGCCCATGGGTAAAGCGCACCAGGCCTGGAGTTCGGCCAGTTACATTGCTGCCTATCACGCCCTGCACCACGATACCGTGCCGCCCGATTTTGCGCCGCTGACCGCAGATATGTTTGGGCAGTTGTAACCGCGAAAAACATAATTATCGAGCACATTTATTTCGTCCGCGCCCGTTTTACGGCGGGTGTTTTGCAGGGTTTAAAACACTGGCAGATGGTGTAACCTGAATTTGGCTGTTTCCCGCTTTGATGCACCGTCGATTATTTAGTAAGGAGCAAAGGTCATGGCAAATCAACTTCATTCAATATTGATGTTATCAACTCACGGTTACGTAGCCGCCGAGCCGGAATTGGGCAAGCCCGATACCGGCGGGCAGG
Organism: uncultured Caldilineaceae bacterium; assembly: GCA_964407935.1. Classification (GTDB taxonomy): domain Bacteria; phylum Chloroflexota; class Anaerolineae; order 4572-78; family J111; genus J095. The sequence goes on along the minus strand of CAYOXS010000172.1, from coordinate 760 downwards.
TAGTTTACGTGCTTGAACTGGCCAAACGCTTCAGCCGGCTGGGGTATCGGGTTGATCTGGTTACGCGCCAGTTTGAAAACCAGCCTGAGTTTGATGAAATCAACGAGAATTGCCGGGTGTGGCGCATTCCTTTTGGCGGCAAAAAATTTATCCGCAAAGAAGATATGCACGATACTTTAGGAGATTTTGTGACCAATTTTTTGGCGGCGGCGCGCACTCGCGGCGCACAGTACGATGTGGTCTATTCCCACTACTGGGATGCGGGTTGGGCCGGCCAAAAAATAGCCGAAGAATTACAGATTCCGCACGTCCACACACCGCATTCGCTGGGAGCCTGGAAACAGGAAAATATGGGCACGGATCTGGATGAGCATCAGAAAGATTATCGGTTTGAGGAGCGCATTCACAAAGAGTTTTTGGTCTACCAGATGTGCGATCACATCATCGCCACCACCGAGCCGCAGTTTGGCCTATTGCAGCAGCAATACGATGTGCTGGAGCGGCACATTACCGTAATTCCGCCCGGCATGGACGAGAATCGTTTTATTCCCAAACGCCAGCAGGAGCGCGAGGAGCTACAAAAAAAATATGGCATGCAGCCCAATGATGTGTTTGTGGTGGGCCGGATGGCCGCCAACAAAGGCTACGATCTGCTGCTGCAAGCCATGCCCACCGTATTTGAACTGGTGCCCAATGCTCGGTTGATTGCCGGCATTGGCAGCGAGGACTCAAAACAGGATGAACAGGGGGTAGCCGAACT
>CAYOXS010000171.1:2585-12288 GCA_964407935.1 uncultured Caldilineaceae bacterium | reverse complement strand
TTTAGATTATCGGCCCAGTACAGCGCGGCCTGCAATTTTTCAACAGCGGTGGCCGGCGCGGCGGCCGGTTTTTGCTGGTGGTTCAAAATCAAAGTGACGGCCAGCGCATCGCAGCCGGCCTGTTTGGCCCAGGCCGCGCCGATGGCCGGGTGGTGGGCGTGCACCACAAACGGCCGCCGCCACCAAACGATTCTGCGAATCTGCGAGTCGGCGTCATTTTGCTGCCATTCGCTGAGCGTGCGCAGCGCCGCCGGCCAAAACGCCTCAAACAACACAATCGCCACCCGGTGCGGAATCGGCTGGCCGATGGACTTGGCCACATCGTGCAGCAGGGCGGCTTGCAGCAGCGCCGGCTCGGTGTGGCCGGCCTGTTGCAAGGTGCGGGCCACGGCGATGGCGTGACGGCGGTCGTTGGGCGGCATGCGGTTAAACAGCTCCTGCTGCGCCGCCGGGCGCAAAACAGAGCGCATCAGCGCCATATCGGCGGGCGATAGTGGGCGGGGTAAATTGGCTTTAATCGCCGCAAAAAACTGGTAACTTCGATACAGCGCCGGGTGCATCACCGTTTAAAACCCCATCAACCAATCGGCTATACTCCGGCTGGGAGCAAACAGCAGCGCGCTTAAAATACCGCCGCCAAACAAAAACAGCAACAAGAAAATGATAAAACTGTAGGGTTGAATTCTTTCAAGCTGGTGAGCCAGTTGATAGGGCAGCAGGCCGCGCAGCACGGTAAAACCATCGAGCGGGGCCAACGGAATCAGGTTAAAAAAGAACAGCACCACGTTGATAAACACAAAGTTGTAATACAGCAACGCCAGCGAACTGAAAGAACTCAGCATGGTCTGCAACCCGATCAGCGGTAATATTGCCCGCCACAAAATGGCCAGCAGCGCCGCCAGCAGCAGGTTTGACAACGGCCCGGCGGCGGCCACCACCATCGCCCCGGTGCGCGGGTCGGTGCGTAAATTGTACGGGTTAAAGCGCACCGGTTTGGCCCAGCCCAAACCGGCCATCATAATCAGCAACGAGCCGAACAGATCAAGGTGAGCAAACGGGTTGAGCGTGAGCCGGCCATCGTACTTGGGCGTGGCATCGCCCAACCGGTAGGCGGTGTAAGCGTGGGCCAGCTCGTGCAGGGGGAAGGCGATCAGCAAAATTAGCAGCCGGGCGCCGTACTGGGGCAACCGAAACAGCAGGTAAATAGCCAGGGCTATGGCCGCCACAATCACCACATATCGCCAGGGTGGTTCCTTTAGTTTTTCCAGCCAGTTTGTGCCAGAAGAGCGCGGCGGTTCATAGTAGTACTGCGGTTTTTGTGATCTCACAAGCCAGTCCCGGTTAAAAAATTACAGGGCAGCCGGAAAAATCGGGCTGGCCCAATTCAAAATAATGGGGCATTATAACACGCGCCAGAACTATTGTGAAATCAGGTTCATTTTGACAGCCGGTTTGGGGCCATTTTTAAAAAACTTGCGACAATGTTTTAACAGGAGTAAATTTAGGCGCGAATATCAAAATTTTCCCGGTTACGCAGGCTCTGATAGAATCTGGCCGGTATTCTCCCTTTAATATGGGCCATATCAAATTATCAACAGCAATTGTCATCGGTACAACCTGGAGTGGCTTATGTCAGCACAAAACATCACCAAAAGCATAGCGGTTTTAACCAGTGGGGGCGACGCTCCCGGCATGAACGCCGCAGTTCGCGCCGTAGTTCGCACAGCGTTAGACAAGGGCGTAGAAGTTTACGCCATTTACGAAGGTTATCAGGGTATGGTTGACGGCGGCGACCGTATTCGCAAAATGGATTGGGACTCTGTGGGCGGTATTTTGCAGCGAGGCGGCACCGTTATTGGCTCGGCCCGCTGCGCCGCGTTTCGTACCAGAGAAGGCCGCCTGCGGGCGGCGCACAACCTGATAAAGCTGGGTATTGACAATCTGGTGGTGATTGGCGGCGACGGCAGCCTGACCGGCGCCAATCTCTTTCGGCAGGAATGGCCGGACCTGCTGACCGAACTGGTGAGCAAAAAATCCATCAGCAAAAAGACCGCCGAACAGCACGCCGATTTAAGAATCGTCGGGCTGGTTGGCTCGATTGACAACGACATGTTTGGCACCGATATGACCATCGGCGCAGATACCGCCCTGCACCGCATTACGGAAGCCATTGATGCCATCAGCAGCACGGCGGCCAGCCATCAACGCACCTTTGTGGTTGAGGTAATGGGTCGCAATTGCGGCTATCTGGCCCTGATGAGCTGTATTGCTACCGGCGCCGACTGGGTGCTCATCCCGGAAAGCCCGCCCAACGTTGACGACTGGGAATCCAAAATGTGCGAAGTGCTAAAGGCGGGCCGCACCGCCGGCCGGCGTGACAGCATTGTGATTGTGGCCGAAGGCGCGGCCGACCGCCACGGCAATCCCATTTCCTGCGACTACGTGAAAAAAGTACTGGAAGAGCGGCTCGGCGAAGATACCCGCGTGACCATTTTGGGCCACGTGCAGCGGGGCGGTTCGCCCAGCGCCTACGACCGCTACATGAGCACCCTGCTGGGCGAAGACGCAGTGGAAACTCTGCTCGATGCCAAAGCCGATGACGAACCGCAGTTGATTGGCATGCGCCAAAACCGGGTTACCCGCACGCCGCTGATGGATTGCGTGCAAAAAACCCACAGCATCGCCGATTTGATCGCGGCCAAGGAATTTGACCAGGCCATGGATATGCGCGGCAGCAGCTTTAAAGAGATGTTCCGCACCCTGCGCACTTTGGTGCGGGCCCTGCCCCATCCGCCCACCCCCGGCCAGCGCCGGCTGCGGCTGGCGGTGCTCAATTGCAGCGCCCTGTCGCCGGGGATGAACACCGCCACTCGCGCCGCCGTGCGGATTGGCGTGGACAAAGGGCATATTATGCTCGGCGTTAGAAACGGGTTTCAGGGGCTGGTTGATGGCGACATCGAAGAGATGGGCTGGATGGACGTGGCCGGCTGGGCCACGCGCGGTGGCTCGGAATTGGGCACCAACCGACACATGCCGCAGGGCAGCGATTTTTACGCCATTGCCCGCCACATTGAGGAGCATCAAGTTGAAGGGTTGTTGATGATTGGCGGCTGGGTTGGCTACCAGGCCGCTTACCAGCTCTTTTTGCAGCGCAAAAATTTCCCGGCGTTCAACATTCCCATCATCTGCCTGCCGGCCAGCATCAACAACAATTTGCCCGGCTCGGATTTTAGCGTGGGCGCCGATACCGCGCTCAACAACATTGTTGAAGCCGTCGATAAAATCAAGCAGTCGGCGGTGGCCTCGCGCCGCTGTTTTGTGGTTGAGGTGATGGGCCGTTACTGCGGCTACCTGGCGTTGATGAGCGGCCTGGCTACCGGCGCGGAGCGGGTGTACCTGCACGAAGAAGGTATTACCCTCAACGCCCTCAAAAATGATGTCGATTACCTGGTTAAAGGGTTTCAGGAAGGCAAACGGCTGGGGGTGATGATCCGCTGCGAAAACGCCAACAAATTCTACACCACCGATTTTATCCGGGCCTTGTTTGATGAAGAAGGCGGCGACCTGTTTGATGTTCGGCAGGCTATTTTAGGCCACCTGCAACAGGGCGGCGACCCGTCACCCTTTGACCGGATTCAGGCTACCCGCCTCGCGGTAAAATGCATCGATTTTTTGGCCGAACAGGCCGATTTTCCAGACCCCGGCGCATCGTTCATTGGGTTGCAGGGCGGGCAGGTAAAACTGCACGATTTGCAGGACCTGCCGCGCATGGTCGATGCCGAAGTGCAGCGCCCCAAAAAACAGTGGTGGCTGGACCTGCGAGCTATCGCCAATATTATGGCGCAACCGGGGCCAAAAACTCGCCAATAAAACCATTGCACGCAATAAAAAACCGCGGCGAACGCCGCGGTTTTTTATTGCGCCGCCACCTGCACCGACGGCGGCGCCAACTGGGCTTTAACCTCGGCCGGAGCCACTACTTCCGGGGTAAGGTTAACGGTTTGGCCGCGCCGCACCGCCCCCACATTCACCAACACCTGGATTAATTCGGGGTCGGCTTTTATTTTTTCCAGCACCGGCACCGGCCCGGTTAACAGCAGGTCAACAAGTTTGGGATTGACCGTGTACGTAATCGCCTCAGAGGCCTCAACCAGTTTAACAGGCCGAGAGAGAGACTCGTTGCCGGATAAAGGCGTAACCCGCACGGTTACGGCCACCGTTTTGGTAGAGTTTCCATTGCTGTCCAGCGCCTGGGTATTGGGCGGCAGGTCTAACGGGGTTTGCAGCGTGACCACGCCGGTGATCTGGCCAATATCTACCGGCAGGGTGTTAACCACGCTGCCCACAGTAGAAAGCTGTTCTGTGCTGCCCTGCAGGGTTACGCTGCTGGGTTCTACGCTCACCTGCTGGAGCTGGTAGCCGGCCGGCGGCGAGCCGACAATGGCCGCCTGCACGCTCACATCGCTGGCGTTTAAGCGCTGGCGCACACTTACGTTGACCCGGGCCTGTTCCGGCACTACGGTTACGCCGGTCACCTCTCGCCCTTCATCGTCCACGGCTTTGAGCGGCCGGTTTTCCCGCACCGAGGTGTTGGTATTGGCCACCGACACACTGGCCTGCACCGCGCTGACCGTGTTCACCAGCGGCTCCGGCCCCAGCACCTGTACCGACGCGGGCGTGGCCGCCGGCGTACCGACCAGCTCGTAGGCCGGCGACAGGTTTTGCGGGTCGGGAATGTTCACGTTGACCGGCACAGTGCGGCTGATGATCGGGGTTAATTCCAAATCGATGGCCTGGGGTTCGGCAGAGACAACCCGCACCTGTTTGACGCCGGAAACAATTTCTACCGGCAGGCGGTACAACCCGGGCTTCTGGCTATCGATATGAATCACGGCCTGAAAACTCGAGGCGCTGAGCGTGGGCAGCACATCCTTTGGCGTCTGAATAATGGCCGATACGGCCGTTGGCGGCGGCGGAATGAGCTTGGTGTTGGGCGGCATATTCTCCACCCGCAGCGGAATCCCTTCAACCCGAACCAATTCAATAGCGTTGGTTTGCTCCAGCACAAACGACCACACCACAAATGTGAGCGCCAGCGACATCAGCAGCACGCCCAAATTAGAAAACATCTGGCCGGGGCTGGTTACCGCCGCCGAGCGCCAGGAGTGGCGCGCCAGCTCTTTGGCCAGCGTCAACAACGATAACGTGGTGGTGTGGTTGTTCATGGTTGGCGCGTAAAAATCCTGCAACCGGTCGCGCAGTTCGGCGCTGTTCAGCGGCCGCTCAAGCTGCCCGTTTTGGGCAATGCCAATGTGGCCGGTTTCTTCGCTCACCAGCACAATCAGCGCGTCGCTGATTTCGCTCAAACCCACCGCGGCCCGGTGCCGGGTGCCGAGCCGTTTTTCAGCCTGCAAAAACTGCTGGGTTAGCGGCAGCACACAACCGGCAGACTGCACCCGGTCGGTGCGGATGATAACCGCGCCATCGTGCAGCGGCGTGCCGGGATAAAAAATGGATTGCAGCAGTTCGCTGGTTACCCGCCCCTCAGACGAGATGCCGCTCTGCAAAATATCGTCCAGCGGGTCGTTGCCTTCCAGCACAATCAACGCGCCGGTTCGGGTTGCCGACATATTTTCGGCGGCGTGGACAATTTCCGGGATCACGCTTTCGGCGGCGCTCTGCCGGGCAGCCCGGCCAATCCCGGCCGAACGGCTGACCCGGCTCAAAAACTGCCGGATTTGGGCCTGAAAGATTATCGGCGTAGCCACCAGAATAGCCAGCAAAAAAGCGCGCACCAGCCAATCGAACACCGGCAAAGGCAGGAGCGTGGTAATAATAAACAGCCCCACCACCACGGCCACAACTTCGCGCAGCAAAAAGGCGGCGCTGCTGCGGCGGAGCAGGCTCAGCACCAGGTAAAACGCCAGTGTTACCAGCAGCAGGTCGATGACGCCCGTCCAGGTGAGGTTTGAAAACAGAAATACCAGTTGGGCATAGTAAGACTGAAGCGCGTCCATTCACATCCTTTCCCAGGTTGATGTTGTATCCGGCCGATTTTGTTGGACCCAAATAAAACTATACGTATTTTTAGCGCAATCCTTCACAATCTCGGGCCGGATATTTACACCGGGCTTGCAGGAGGCGTTGAACCCGTTGTGCGGGTGTGAGGCGGCAGACGGCTTTTTACATAACTCCCTCTGTTTATTTAAACCAGAGCGCTTTCCCGGCCAGAGTCAATAACAAACACGCACGATGATTTGGCCTGCTCCGATACCTTGCGGATAAAATCGAGCGGCAGATCATTGGTGGGGGTTAAAGACAATCCGAAAATGTTCACGTCGGCTCGCGGGGCAATTTCCAGGGCCTCCTCAAACGGAGCGGTAATCACCCGCAGTTCCGTGGTGGATGGCAGCCGGGCCAGATCGCTCAATCGCTCCAGAAAACTGGTTAACCGCCGCCGGCTGCCAGACTCGACATCGGCGGTGAGCAGGTTGATTTTGCCGTCCCAGTTCAATTGCAGGTGGAGGGCCACCAGCACCGCCAGATGCCAGTTGGATGTTTTGTCTCGCAGCCACAGGTTAACATCTTTCTGCATGCCAAACGCCATGCGCGGATGCTGCCGTAAAATCACCGCGCCCATTTCGTGTTTGAGGGTGAGTTTGACCAGTTCATTAATAATGTCATCGGTGGGTTTTGTGGCGCGGCCGCGCCGGCTCGATTTTTGGCCGTTGGCCGATGAACCGGCCGGCGAATGGCTCATGGTTAAAAACAGCAGGTTGGGGCGAAAAGAACCGCCGCGCAACGTTTGCACCACCAGATTAGCGCCGTGTTCAAAACTTTTATCTTCAATCACCACCGAGTTGGTCAGGATTTTCTGCTCGCGCAAAGGCTGCAACAACTCTTCCAGCGCATTTTCTGTGTCGGGTTTATTCTTCGGGTTGGTTTCAACGGTAAACGCAAAAATGCTGCCCGATGGCGACACAATATCACGGATAAACAGCAGCGAGCCGGCCCACAGGCGCGGGTCTTCAATGGGCACCAGCAGGTCTGGTTTCCACGAAATCTGGTGGCGCGGAAACTTCTCGGCCAGATGGGTGGCTTTTTCGGCCAGAATTAAAAACATCCCGCCCCGAATATCGCCCCAGTTAGCCTGGAGTTCCTGGCGCACCAGCCACACGTAAATCAGCACAATAATGGCCAGCGCCACCACGCTAAAAACAGGGTCGATGAGAAACATCATAAACACGCACATCACCGCGCCCAGCGCCGATACAAAGCGCGGCACTCTGAACGTGGGCCGAAAACTGATAATTCTCATACTTTGCTGGATAAAAACCACCAGATTTAACATACCGTAGGTGATGAGGAAAAACATGGTGATCAGCGCCGCCAGCGCGTCCAGATTGCCCGTAACCAGGGCCAGCGCCACCAGCCCGCCGGTTACAATGATGGCGTTGCGTGGTTCGTTGCTGGCAGTTTTGGTTGACAGCCAGTTATGCACGGGGATGGTTTTTTGCTCGGCCAGCGCTTGCAGCAAGCGCGGCGCGCCCAACATGCTGCCCAACGCCGATGAGAACGTGGCGCCCATAATCCCGGCCACAACAATTGGCCCCCACCAGGCTTTGTCCACCATCACCATCTGGTTGGTGAGCAGTTCTGGCGTAGTGGCCACATAGGCAACCATCAACGCAATCAGCAGGTAAATGATCATGGTAACGCCAATGGCGCTCAGAGTACCGACCGGGATCGACCGGCGCGGGTCTTTGAGATCGCCGGACATGTTGGCGCCGGCCATGATGCCGGTAACCGCCGGAAAGAAAATGGCGTACACCGTCCAAAAGCTTGCGCCCTCTTCCGGCGATTTGACCCAGACCAGATTGGTGACCGGCGCGGCGGGGGACATAAAGAACGAAACCAGCGACAGACCCATAATTGTCATAATAATATACTGGATTTTGATGGCAAACTGGGCGCTGGTGTATGAAATCACCAGCAGCACAGCCCAGGCCGCAAGCGAAACCGCCAGTTTGGGGTGATCGGGAAACACCCGCAGCCAGCCTTCAGTAAAGCCGATGATGTACAACGCCGCCGATAGCGTTTGCGCAATGTACAGCGGAATGCCGATGCTCCCGCCCGCCTCCAGCCCCAGCGATTTGGAAATAATGGAATACGCGCCCCCGGCCCCAATCCTGATATTGGTGGTGATAGACGACATCGACAGGCCGGTGCAAATGGTAACAATTTTGGCCAGCAAAATAATTACCGCCGCGCCCACAAAGCCCACCTGGCCAACCACCCAGCCCAGACGCAAATACATAATCACGCCCAAAATGGTTAATACATTGGGCGTAAACACACCGCCAAACGTGCCAAATTTGGTTGGTTTATCGCCTTTTCCGGGTTTGAAAAAGTTTAACGCCGATGCAAAAATTTGTTTGAGCTGCTCGGTTTGCATGTGTCCTCACAAAAAGAAATTGGGTCAAATTAACGGCTCGGCCTCAGCCCGCCAAACCCGCTGTTACCGAGGGGAACAATTGGCTGCAAAATTCTCATCTTCTATTTTATAAAATAATAGCCCATCTGAAAACCATCAGACTTTGGCTGGGGTTGTTATTCAACACCAAGATAACTTCTGGCTGTGTAAAACCTATGCAAAAAAGGTGCAAACCTTGTCACAATTTTCGCCATCACAAATTGGGTATTGCGCATTTTTTAGTTTGTGCTAAAATCCTGGTACAAAGCTGCGAGGGAGCAAAGTAAGCAGCCGCCGGGTTTTCAGAGAGACGTTGGCCGGTGCAAAACGTCCAAAGGCGCTGCCGAAGTCCACTCCAGAGCTGGCGGCGATGAGCCGTTCCGGGTGCGCCCGTTACCGCGCGATTAGAGTTCAATTAACAATGAACAATTATCAATGAACAAATCTTGATAATTGACAATTGATAATTGATAAAAAAGGTGGCACCGCGAGTTGAGCCTCGCCCTTTTATGGGCGGGGTTTTTTGTTTAAAAGTTGCAGTGTTGCAAAATACAAATGCGTTTTTGTAACCCCGCAATCCTGAACTCACTGACCTGATACGCAATACGTGACGTGATGCGTGTTGCGTAATCTGTGGCTCAGAAATTTCAAGTAACGTTATTGTCAGAGGAGACGAATCATGCTTGACCTGAATTATATTCGGCAAAATCCCGACGAAGTTAAAGCCCGGCTGGCCGATTTAAACACCGAAGCGCCCATCGACCAGATTTTGCAGTTGGACCAGCAGCGGCGCGACCTGCTCAAAGAGGTTGAGGCGCTGCGCCAGGAGCGCAACAGCGGCAGCAAGGCTATCGGCCAGTTGATGCGTGAGGGCAAAAAAGCCGAGGCCGAAGCCCAGAAACAGCGCATGACCGAAATTGGCGACAAAATCAGCGAGCTGGACGAAACGCTCCGCCAGGTTGAGGCTGACCTCAACGACAAACAGTTGTGGGTGCCTAACATGCCCGGCCCCGGCGTGCCCGTTGGGCCAGACGAGCACCACAACGTCGAAGTGCGCCGCTGGGGCCAGCCGCGCCAGTTTGATTTTACGCCCCAGGCGCACTGGGATTTGGGCGAGTCGCTGGGCATTATTGATTTTGAGCGCGGCGTAAAAATGAGCGGCACCCGTTTTTACGTGTACAAAGGCGCGGGCGCGCTGCTGCACCGGGCGCTGGCCAACTGGTTTGTTGA
>CAYOXS010000171.1:0-2485 GCA_964407935.1 uncultured Caldilineaceae bacterium | reverse complement strand
AAGCGGGTGCATCAATTTGAAAAGGTGGAAATGTACCACTACACCACCCCGGAAACCAGCTACGATAATTTAGAAGAAATTGTGGCCAACGCCGAAGAGCTGTGCCGCCGGCTGGGGCTGCCCCACCGCGTGCTGCAAATGTGCACCGGCGATCTGGGTTTTGCCGCCGCCAAAAAGTACGATGTGGAAGCCTGGGTACCGGGCCCGGACGGCCAGGGCGAGTGGATGGAAATCAGCAGTTGCAGCAACGTTACCGATTTTCAGGCGCGGCGGGCCAACATCCGCTTTCGGCGGGAAAAAGGGGCCAAGCCGGAGTACATCCACACCCTCAACGGCAGCGGCCTGCCGCCGGGGCGGTTGATGATTGCCGTAATGGAAAACTACCAGCAGGCCGATGGCAGCATTGTTATCCCGGAGGCGCTGCGGCCCTACATGGGCGGGCGCCAGGTCATCGGCCCGGCCTGAGTTTGGCGCATCCCGCCAAATTTTGTTACAATCCGTGCAGGTAATTCAAGGGCGAACCCAATCGGTTCGCCCTTTGTTTAAAATAAGGTCTCCTCTCCTCCCAACCCCCTCCCCAAAATTTGGGGAGGGGGAGTGGTTAAACGGGTGTAATTTGGGCGGCTTTGCCGCCCAAATTACACCCAAAACTCTTTTCTCCCACCTGTGCCCCGCAGGGGTACTTCTCCCTGAGGGAGAAGGGGGTTGGGGGGTTGAGGGTGAATGAACCGCATCCCGGAAATTTAGTACCTGCCCGCCCCTGAAACCTTCTAAGGGAAGAACCCGCGAGGCAATCAGCGACAGCCCAAACCTTCCCACATAATTTTGACAGCATCTCAATCCTCATTAGCATGTCCCTGCTAACTGTTAGTGAATTTTTACCAATTGTAAAAACATAACCCTATGAACCCACTCAAAGATTTTCACGGCCCAAACGCGGCCTACATTTTAGAGCTGTACGAGCAGTACCAGCAGAATCCCGATGCAGTCGATGCCGCCACCCGCGCCTATTTTGAGCAGTGGACGCCGCCGGCCAACGGCCAGCCGGCGCTGGCCGTATCCGCGCCGGAAATTGGCGTTGATCCGGCGGCCATTATGGGCGCGGTCAATTTGGGGCAGGCCATCCGCGAATACGGCCACCTGGCCGCCCGGCTGGACCCGCTCGGCGCGCCGCCGCCCGGCGACCCGGCTCTGGCCGAGGATTACCACGGCCTCACCGCCGGCCTGCTGCGCCAGCTCCCGGCCAGCGTCATCGGCGGGCCGGCAGCCGACCACGCGGCCAACGCGCTCGAGGCCGTGGCCGCGCTGCGGCGCATCTACTCAACCACTATCGGCTACGATTACGACCACATCCGCGAACCCGCCGAACGGCAGTGGCTGCGCCACGCCGCCGAGTCGCGCCAGTTTCGGCCGGTGTATAACAGCAGCCAGCAAATTGCCCTGCTGGAACAGCTCACCCAGGTTGAGGCGTTTGAGCGCTTTTTGCAGCGCACCTTCCCCGGCAAAACCCGCTTCTCCATTGAAGGGCTGGATATGATGGTGCCTATGCTCACCGAAATCATCGGTGCGGCGGCCGATTCCAAAATCCGGGCCTTTCTCATCGGTATGGCCCACCGTGGCCGGCTGAACGTGCTGGCCCACGTGCTGCGCAAACCGTACGCCCAAATTCTGGCCGAATTTAAAGACCCGGTGGCCCGGCTGGTCACGGTGTCGCAATATTTGGGTTTTACCGGCGACGTGAAGTATCACGCCGGGGCGCTGCGGGCCGTGCGCAACGGCGACGAAAACCGGCTGGTGGTCAGCATGGCCCCCAACCCCAGCCATTTGGAACACGTTAACCCCATTGTGGCCGGCATGGCCCGCGCCGCCGGCTCTAAAGTTGATCAGCCCGGCCCGCCCGTATTTGACCCGATGCTGTCGCTGCCGGTGCTCATCCATGGCGATGCCTCGTTTCCGGGGCAGGGCATTGTGGCCGAAACGCTCAACATGTACCGCCTGCCCGGTTATCGCGTGGGCGGCACTATCCACATCATCGCCAACAACCAGATTGGTTTCACCGCCAACCCGCGCGCCAGCCGCAGCACGCTCTACGCCAGCGATCTGGCCAAGGGCTTCAAAATTCCGGTGGTTCACGTTAACGCCGATGACCCGGAAGCCTGTTTGGAAGTGGCCATGCTGGCCTTTGCCTACCAGCAGGAGTTCTCCAAAGATTTCGTCATCGACCTGATTGGTTACCGCCGTTTTGGCCACAACGAGGGCGACGAACCGCGCTTTACCCAGCCGGCCATTTATCAAATAGTTGACCAGCACTCAACCGTGCGCGAGCAGTGGGGCAGCGCGCTGGTTGAGCGCGGCGTATTGCAGGCCGGCCGGTCCGAGGCGCTGCTGCAAAAACAGATGGACCATTTGCAGGATGTGCTCGATGCCCTCCAGCCGGAAGAAGACCTGCCCGAGCCAAATCTGGAAAAACCGGAACCGGGCCTGG
>CAYOXS010000170.1:10192-12294 GCA_964407935.1 uncultured Caldilineaceae bacterium | reverse complement strand
CCCCCGGGGGGGGGGGGGCCCCCCCCCCCCCCCCCCCCCCCCCCCCCACCAAACAAACCCCCCCCCTCCCGTTGGTTGAGGGGGGTAGGGGGTGAGGGCTAGCTAATCCTATTTTCATGGAGTCCCATTTATGCCCCACCCCACCTACCGGCCAGCCGCCGCCACCGACATCGAGACGATCATCGATTTTAGCCGCCGCCTCAACGAAGAAGACCCCGACTTTACCGGCGAATTCCATTTTGACGAGGCCGGCGTGCGAGATGCGCTGCGCCAACTGCTGGCCAACCCGGCGCTGGGGCGGGTGTGGCTCATCTGCGCCAACGGCTCACCCATCGGTTTTGTGGCCCTGTGTTTTGGCTTCAGCCTGGAGTCGCACGGCCCTGATGCGGTCATCGACGAAATTTACCTCGCTGCCGATTATCGCGGGCGGGGCAATGGCACGGCCGCCATGCAGTTTGTCGAGGCCGAAGCCCGAAAACTGGGCGTGAAGCGGCTCTACCTTGAAGTGGAACGGGCCAACACCCGGGCCGTGGCCGTGTACCACAACCTCGGTTTTGAGGATTTGGGCCGCTTTCTAATGAACAAGCGATTAGAGTAGCGGTTTCTTTGCGGCCCTTCCCCAATTGTGCTAGAATCTCTGCGCGTCTGGTCTGGTTAACATCACTCCAGACCTTTTCTATTGAATTCAATAACTTTTCAAAGGACAAATATCATGGCAACAATTTACGAACATATCCGCCTGGGCAGCGATACCAAATTAGGGCAAATCAACAAAAATGGTGACATTTACGGGCTGCTGGAAGACACCAACGAAGAAGAATACATTGGCCGCGTAGATTACGAAGAAGGCGTGGTCTACCTGCTGGATGAAGACAGCGAAATCGCAATGGGCTGGGTTGATGAAGAACGCCAGGTTGTTGCCTCGTTTGAAGATGAAGATGTGGTGATTGGCTTTGTCAAAGAAAACGGCGAACTTTACTACTACATCGACGACGAAGACGCCCAGTACATTGGCCGCGTGGCCGATATGATCGACCCGGTTGAGGGCGCGGCGGCGATGCTCATCTTCTTTGAATTTGAAGATGAAGACGAGGATTTTGAAGAAGACGAGGAATAATATTCAGCCCTGTCTCGCCAGACTGTTAGAGTCTCTCTGGAGTTCCAGCAGAGACTTTTTTTTGAGAATCGAACTAAACTATGACCGAACCTGTCTGGAAAAAATATCTCACCGACTGGAATGAAGGGTTGGGCGTGGTCTACGAGCGCTTTGTGCTCAACGACTATCTGGACACCCTGGTTGACCAGTTTGATATTCGCACGGTGCTGGAAGCGCCGTTGTACGGCATGGCCGGCGTCAGCGGCATCAATTCGGTGCGGCTGGCCGAGCGCGGCTGCGATGTGACCCTGGTTGACAACAACCGCGACCGGCTGACCGGCGTGGAAGCCATCTGGGATAAACTCAAGCTGCCGGCCAACTTTTTGCTCCACCAGGATTACGCCCACCTGCCCTTCCCCGACAACCACTTTGACCTGGCCTGGGAATGGGCTGGCCTGTGGTACCTGCCCGACGCCGCCGGCCTGCTGCGTGAACTGGTGCGGGTATCGCGCAAGCTGGTGTTTGTGGCCATGCCCAACAATCTTCAGGTGGGCTACCTGATGCGCAAATACGTCATCGACCGCGACTTCTTCCCCACCGTCGATGAACGTTGGGTGCAGATGGACCGCATCAAAGCCACGCTGGCGGCCAGCGTCCGGTTCATCGATGAAGGTGTGCTCGATGTACCGCCCTGGCCCGATACCGTGATGCCCGCCGCCGAAGTGCTCAAACGGCTGGGCATCAAAAGCAAAAAGCTCGATGCCCAGTTTACCGGCGAAGGCTGGACGTGGAATACAATGGCCTACTATCTGGGCCAGGAGCCGGACCTGCGCGAGCGGGTGATGAAATACGCCTGGCTCGATCACGCGCCTATTCCGTGGCAGCTCAAAACTGTGTGGGCGCACCATCGCTACGTGTTGGGAGTGGTGTGACAGAATCTGTGGCTCGCCGGCCAAAATTAGTATTTGACCCGTGGCAGGTAGCGGGTAGCGAGTTACAAGTAATT
>CAYOXS010000170.1:0-10092 GCA_964407935.1 uncultured Caldilineaceae bacterium | reverse complement strand
GCCAAAATTAGTATTTGACCCGTGGCAGGTAGCGGGTAGCGAGTTACAAGTAATTCATCATTCATCATTCATAATTCGTAATTGGAGTTTATCTTGACCATTCTCGTTACCGGCGCGGCCGGTTTTATTGGCAGCAACCTCACCGAGAGCTTGCTCAAGCGGGGTGAAACGGTGGTCGCGCTGGACAATTTTAACGACTACTACAGCCCCGCCCGCAAACGGGCCAACATCGCCCCGCTGCGCGATCACCCCAACCTGCTGTTTTACGAACAGGATTTCTGCGACGCCGAGGCCGTACTGCGCCTCTTTGCCGAGCATCGCCCCCGCGCCGTAGCTCATCTGGGCGCGTACGGCGGCGTGCGCTATTCCATTGGCCGGGCGCAGCTCTACACCCAGGTCAACTTTGTCGGCTCGGTCAACCTGCTGGAGGCCGCCCGGCTGCACCGCGCCGAAACCTTCGTCTTTGCCTCCACCTCGTCCGTGTATGGCCACACTAACCAGATTCCCTTCATTGAAACCGACGCCTGCAACCGGCCGTTGGCTCCCTACCCGGCCAGCAAAAAAGCCGTCGAAGTGATGGGCCACAGTTACACCAATTTGCACGGCCTCAATTTTACCGCCCTGCGCTTTTTCAGCGTGTACGGCCCCAAAGGCCGCCCGGACATGATGCCCTTTATGGTCACCGACCGGATTGTGAAGGGCGAGGAGATCAAACTGTTTGACGCCGGGCAAATGTACCGCGACTGGACCTACATCGATGACATTGTCAGCGGTATTATCGCCGCGCTGGAGCGGCCGCTGGGCTACGAAATCATCAATTTGGGGCGCGGCGAACCGGTGCTGATGGCCGATTTTGTGACCATCATTGAAGAACTGGCCGGCAAAAAAGCGGTGCTCTCTACCCCACCGGCCCCGGCCAGCGAGCCAAAAATCACCAACGCCAACATCGACAAAGCCCGCCGCCTGCTCGATTACAAGCCGCAAACGCCCGTCCGCGCTGGACTGGAACGGCTGTGGAACTGGTATCAACGGGAAGTAGAAAGTAAGGATAAAGGATGAAGGATGAGGAGTTGGGTAGGTTGGGTGAGTTTTAAGTTTTAAGTTTTGAGTTTTGAGTTCGTGTTGCGTGTTGCGTAAAACGTAATTCCTCACTCCCCACTCTTCACTCATCACTCGCAATTCGCTGGCTCATTTATTCGCAATTCGCTGACTGGCTATGAAATTTAAACGACTCTGGATAATTCTGGCGCTGAGCCTGGTGATGATCATTGCCCTGTTCCGGCTGGGCAATATCGAGCTGAGCTGGACCACGTTGCAACGCGTTCACTGGGGCTGGTACGCGCTGGTGGTGGTCTCGTATTATGTCAGCATTGTGGCCCGCGGCTGGCGCTGGCAAACCATTCTGCAGGTGATGGACTGGCCCATCGGCTTTGTCTACGCGAATACCCTGCTCATCGCCGGGCTGTTTCTCAACGCCATTCTGCCCGCCCGCGCCGGCGATATTGGCCGGGTGGTCATGCTCAAGCAAGATCACCGCATCCCCGTGGCCCACAGTTTGGCTTCCATTGCCAGCGAGCGCGCCCTCGATGTCTTTTCGCTGCTGCTGCTGGCGCTGCTCGGCGGCTGGCTGGCCCTGCCGGGCAAAATCCCCGCCGAAGTGCTGCAATTTTTGGGAGTGATGGCTGTGCTGCTTGTGTTCGGCGTCGCCGGGCTGCTGGTCATCCCCGGTGTAGAAAACTGGCTACGCGAATGGCGCTTGCTCAAACAACTGCTGCCGGCCCGGTTGTGGGCCATCTACCAAAAAATTCTGGACTTTGGCTTTGCGTTGATCAACGGCATCCGGGTGCTGGCCAACCGGCCGCTGGCGCTGGGGCTGATCATCGCCCAAAGCTTCTTTGTCTGGATTTGGGATGGCCTGATGGTTTACTTTATCCTGCTCAGCCTGGGTCTTGTGCAGCCCTTCAGCGTGAGCCTGTTTGGAGCGATGGTTGGCGCGCTGGCCACCGCTGTGCCGCTCACGCCGGGCGCGCTCGGCCAGTTTGACGCGGTGCTGATGGGGCTGCTGGCCCTGTTTGATATTTCCACCGCCGACACCAGCCTGACCGTGCTGCTGCTGCGGCTGGTGCAGTTGTGGACGTTCATCCCGGTGGCCGGGGCTATCACTTATATTTTTGGCTTTGCCCGCGCGCTCAATCCGGGTAAAATGGAGGAAGAACTGCCGGCCAGCCAACCGGCGCTGGGCCTGAGCGAATAGTGAACTACGAATTACAAATTACGAATAGTGCATAATCGCCAGCAATTCACAAATGACAAGTGACCCGTCTGTTCCCCAACAAAATTACGCAACACGAATCACGCAACACATTTCCCGCCTTTACCGCACCCACACCGATTTTATCCTGCTGCTGATTTTGTTTGTCACTTTTCGGGTGCTGGCGCTGGCGGCCTTCCGGCCCGGCGGGCTGGTGCTCGATTTTTCTGACTTTTACTGGTACCGCACCTTTGCCGAGCTGACCCGCCAGGGTTACTACCCCTACTCTAACCTGTGGACAACTTACCCACCGCTCTTTCCGGTGGTGATGATTGCCCTTTATCAGCTCAGCGAGCTGCTGCCGCCGTGGGAATTTTCCAACCTGTGGTTTACGCTGCTGCTGGGCGGCTTCTTTTTGCTGTTTGAGATTGGCAACTTTGTGTTGCTCTACCTGCTGGCGCTGGAAATCGGCGAGCCGGCGAGCCGGCAAGCCAGCGAATCAGCGAATCAACGAGTTGGTGAGTCAACAGATACAGACTCATTTACAATCCAAAATCCAAAATCTAAAATCCAAAATGCGCTCCGTTCCGCCTGGATTTACGCCGCGCTGTTTGTGCCGGTTTACACCGTCACCGGCTGGTTTGAAAGCTACCCGCTCTTTTTCTTTTTGCTGAGCCTGTATCTGCTGCTCAAAAACCGGCCCTACCTCAGCGCCTTTTTCACCGGCGTCGGGTTTATGATCAAGCTCATCCCGCTCATTTTGATGCCCGTGGCCGTGCAGCTTTTTTCGCGCACGCGCTACCAATTATCAATTATCAATTATCAATTATCAATTATCAAACTCCCCCCAGAAAACCCGCAACCCGCAACCCGCAACCCGCAATTCGCAATTCCGTTTGACATTCCACGCACGGCCATTTACGTCGCCATTTTCGTCGTCACGGTCGTCGTCATCGCCCTGCCGTTTTACCAGATGAATCCGCGCCTCATTCTCGGTTCGCAGCAGATTACCGGGGCGCGCCAGCCCTGGGAAACCGTGTGGGCGCTCATCGATGGCAACTACGATTACGGCGTGATCCCGCTCGATATGCGCAACCTCGATTGGACGCCCGGCCAGGCCCCGCCGACGCGCATCCCCTGGCTGCTGGTCACGGGCGCGGCGGCGCTGCTGTACGGCTGGTTTTACACCCGGGCGCTCAACTGGCAGCGAGCCAAAACCAGCCTGGCTTTTGTCGGCTTTACCCTGTGCCTGTTTATGTTGTGGTCCAAAGGCTACAGCCCGCAGTGGCTGGGCTGGGTGCTGCTGTTTATTGCTCTGCTGCTGCCCAACCTGCGCGGGGTCACATACGCCGTCATTTTGAGCCTGGCCAACATCATCGAGGCCAACTTTTATTTTATTATGTTCCCGGAAGAACGCTGGCTGCTGGCCGCCACGGTGCTCATCCGCACGCTGCTGCTGGTGGTGCTGGCCGTGGAATTTTTGTGGCTCATCTGGCCGCCCGCCGCATCCCGCCAGCGAGCGCTCAATTGGGCGCTGGCCGGGCTGGTGGCGCTGCTGCTCATCGGCGCGGTACCGGCGGGGGTGGCGCTGGGCCGCAGCTATTTCGATGTCCGCTTGCGGCAAAGTCCCTATTCCGCCACCATCACCCGCCTGCAAGGCGAGCCGGTGAAAGGCGCGCTGCTGCTCAACAGTCACGCCGTGTATGATTGGTTTTACCCCTATCTGCGCCGCGATTACCGGCTGTCCATGCTCGATGACTACGCCCCGCCCAGCGACTCGGTGGAGCGGCGAACGCTGGCCCTGCTTAACGGCATCGCTGCCCAAACCGATGTTCTCTGGATTTACGACGCCGACGCCGCGGTCACCACGCCCGCCGAAGAGGTGTTGACCGCGTGGCTGGCCAACTATCAAATGGCCCATATTCAGGATATTGACGGCGGGCGGCTGTATCTGTTCATCCTCAAGTAAACTGACGGCTTATGGCGATCAAATCCGCTCCCATTACCGATGTTGACCGAATCCGGCGCTTGCCGTGGCTGGTGGCCGGCGACTCGCTGAATACGGCTTTTTTTCTGCTGACCTTTAGCGGCACGGTCTTTATTCTGTTTTTAAACGAGTTGGGGCTGGACGCCGGCCAGATAGGCTTTATGCTGTCGCTGGTGCCGTTTGCCGGGATTGTGGCCCCGTTTATTGCGCCCTGGGTAGGGCGATTCGGTTACAAACGCACGTTTATCACCTTTTGGGGGCTGCGCAATTTTGTCTTTGCGCTGATGCTCTTTACCCCGCTGATTCTGGCCTACTTTGGCGAGGAGCCGGTTTTTGCCTGGATAGCCGTGATTATTTCTGTGTTTGCCCTGTGCCGGGCCATCGCCGAAACGGGCAGCTATCCCTGGCGCAAAGAAGCCGTGCCCGATGCCATTCGCGGCAAATTCATTGCGCTCAACAGCATGAGCACCACCGTGGCCGGCATTCTGGTCACCATCACCGCCAGCTACGTCATCGACGCCGGGGCCGGCCTGTCCCGCTTTATGCTGCTGATGGCCGTTGGCATCGTCATCGGCCTGGTTTCCGTGTGGGTGTACGCCCAGGTGCCCGGCGGCTCATCGCCCCCCAAACCGGCCCGACAAACCGGCAACATCCGGGAAATGCGCCAGACACTGCGGGATCGCAATTTTGTACTGTTTCTGGTCACGCTGGGACTGGTCACCGTCGGCGGCACGGCCGTGATCTCGTTTGTGCCGCTGTTCATGACCGAACAGGTGGGGTTGAGCGACGGCAACGTGGTGATGCTCAGCGTGGCCACCTATCTGGGCGCGCTGGCGTCATCGTACTGGTGGGGCTGGGTGGCCGACCGCTACGGCAGCCAGCCGATCATGCAATTCAGCATTTTCCTCACGCTGCTGCTGCCGCTGGCCTGGTTTTTGATGCCGCAGCAAAGCCCGCTCAGCCTGCCCATTGCGTTTATTATCGCCTTTGCGGCCGGGGTGGCTACGCTGGCGTGGCAAATAAGCTGGGTGCGTTACCTGTACGTCAACGTCATGCCCGCCGAAAACTCCGCGCCGTTTTCCGCCGTTTATTACGCCTGGTTTGGTTTTGTCAGCGGCATCGGCCCGCTGCTGGTGGGCCAGATGCTGCGCGTTACCAAAAATTTGCAGGCCGACTTCTGGCTGTTCCACATCGATGCCTACACCCCGGTCTTTGCTTTTAGCGCCATCCTGCTCATTGCCGGGCTGATGACCATTCCTCACCTGACCAGCAGCGACGCCACGCCCTTTCGGCGGCTGGCCGGCATGTTTTTGCGCGGCAACCCTATCCGCGCCCTGGAATCGCTGGTGCAGTACAACTTTGCCGCCAGCGAGGACACCCGTATGCTCATTACCGAGCGCATGGGCGACGCCGGCAACCCGCTCAGCACTTTTGAACTGATTGAGGCGCTCAAAGACCCCAGCTTCAACGTGCGCTACGAGGCCATTCATTCCATTGGCCGCATGCCGCCGGAGCCGGAGCTGGTTGAGGCGCTGCTGACCGAGCTGGACGAGGGCAAATCGGAGTTGAGCTTTGTGATTACCCGCTCGCTGGGACGGCTGGGCGACCCGCAGGCCATCGAACCGCTGCGCCGCATGCTGTTTTGCGGCTATCACCTGCTGGAGGCCAGCGCTGCCCGCGCCCTGAGTATGCTCGGCGATACGGAGAGCCTGCCCCATTTTCTGGACAAACTGCGCCACGAATCGAACCTGGTGTTAAAAATCGCCTACGCCTCGGCGCTGGGCAAACTGCGCGCCGGCGAGGCGGTGAGCGATATTTTTGCCCTGTTGCGCCAAACCGAAAACGAAACCTATCGCGGCGAGCTGGGGCTGGCTCTGGCCCGCATTGCCGGCGAAGAAAATTACTACATGCAGCAGTGGCGCTTGCTGCGGGCCAACCCGGCCACGGCCACGGCGCAGGCGCTGCTGACGCTGCAAAAACTGGCGGTTTCGGCCCGGCTGGGGCAGGTGGCCAATCGCACCGCGGCCTGCGCCGCCGAGTTTGCCCAGGGCAACACCGCGCCGGGGGCGGCCAAACTACAACAGCTCATCGACCACATGGCCCAGCACCACCCCCCCGACCCGCTGGCCAACATTTTAAATGAGTGCGCCGCCTGCCTGGCTGAATTTGACGACAGCCGGTTGGAAATCATTTTGCTGTCTTTGCACACGCTCGATATTGCCCTGCACCGGCAGCAGCGCCTCATCACCGAGCCGGTAGCCATCATCGGCTTCCCCAACGAGGCGTCATGACCACTGACTACCAACCGCCGGTTAGTCGGGTGAAGCTACCCCTCGCCCTGTTTTTGCTGCTGCTGGCCGCCTACCTGTTCACTTACACCCCGCGCGTCAACTCCAGCGACGGGCTGGCCATGTTCGCCACCGCCGAAAGCCTGGTGCGGCGCGGCGCGCTGGATGTGGAGCAGATTCGTTGGATGGATTTGCAGCAGGGCACCTACGGCCTCGATGGCCTGCTCTACTCGCGCAAAGGCGTGGGCGTGCCGCTGGGGCTGCTGCCGCTGACCGCGCTGGGGCTGGTTGTGCCGTGGTTTGGCCCGGTCAGTGCCAGTTTGCTGTTTAATGCCGTGGTCACAGCGCTCACCGGCGCGCTGCTGCTGGTTTATTTGCAGATGCTCGGCTTTTCGGCCAAAAGCAGCCTGCTCACCGCGCTGGCTTTTGGGCTGGGCACCCTGGCCTGGCCCTACGCCAAATCCCTCTTCAGCGACCCCTTTTCCGGCCTGCTACTGCTGGCCGCGGCGCTGGCGCTGCTCAAATTCCGGCGCACCGCTCAAAGCCGATGGGCGGCTCTGGCCGGGCTGCTGCTCGGCTGGAATGTGACGACCCGCTACGCGGAGGCTATTTTTTTGCCGGTGTTTGGGCTGCTGTTGCTGGCCTACCTGTTCAAAAAAGAAGGTGATGGGGGGACACCCCCCGCCCCCCCCGGCCTGCGGCGCTGGCTGCTCCCTGTTGCCGCATTCTGCGCGCCAATTCTGCTGACCGGGCTGGCGCTGCTGGCCTTCAACCTGTCCCGCTACGGCGACCCGTTCAACACCGGCTACCTTGAAACTGAAACTTTCAGCGCTATCTGGCTCGATGGCCTTGCCGGCCAACTGTTCAGTCCGGGACGCGGGCTGTTTCTCTTTTCGCCCATTCTGCTGCTGAGCGTGGCCGGCGTTGTGCCGTTTTTCCGCCGCCGCCGCGCCGAAACTCTACTGGCGCTGAGCGTGATTCTGATTCACCTGCTGCTGTACGGCAAGTGGTTTATGTGGCACGGCGGCTACGCCTGGGGGCCGCGGTTTATTATCCCCACCCTGCCGTTTTGGGCGCTGCTGATAGCCCCGATTTTACAATTTACGATTTATGATTTTGAATTTACGCTTGAAAATACATCGGCACAAATACTACGCAACACGCAATACGCATTACGCATTATTGTGCCGCTGCTGTTTGCCGCCAGCATTCTCGTCCAAATCCCGCTGCTGCTGGTCGATTTTTCGGCGTATATGGGCTGGCTGCTGGATACCGGCCTGCCGTTATTTGCCCGCGACACATTTTTTGGCTGGGGCTATTCGCCGTGGGCGGCGGTGTGGCAATTTGTGTCGCCGGCCACGCTCGATCTGGCCTGGGGCTGGCAGGGACAGGTGAACTGGGCGCTGCTGGCGGCGCTGCTGGCGAATATGGTGGTGTGCGGTGTAGTGTTGAAACAGGAGACAGACTCAGCCTGTGGCAGCGCACCGGGAATGCCTGTACCCGGCAGAGCGAAGCCTCCCCGTGGGACGGGTGAAAATTGGGTAAGGGCGCTTCGCGAAGCGCCCCTACATTCGCTATTTTCAAGGGAGAGCCAGCGAGACAGCGAATCAGCGAATCAGCCGGGAAAAGGGCTGTTGCCAGTCGCCGGGCTGACCACGTTGAGCGCGGTGGTGCTGCTGCTGGCGCACGCGCACTCGCTAACGCCGCCGCCGGTGCAAGCTGCCGTGGCGGCGCTCAACCGCGATGTGTCCGCCGCCGATGCGGTCATCACCAACAATCCGGCGCTGACTGAACCCTTTGCCGAGCGCTACACCGGCCGCGCGCCGGTGCTGGGGCTGAACAATGGCGGCTTCCCCCTGCCCGCCGATGTTACCCGCCAGCTCGATGAAACGATGGCTGCCCATCGCCAAATCTGGTGGCTGCCCAACTGGCTGCCGCCGGAACAGAGCGCCGTGGAGCAAACACTGCTGGCCAATTGGGTGCGGGTGCGTAACGAGGATTTTGCCGGCCAGCGGCTGGTACTGTTTGCCGCGCCACCCGCGGTTGAACCGGCGGCGGTGAACATCGCGTTTGGGGAGTCCATCCGGTTGATCAGCGCCGCCGTGCCGGATGGCGCGGCCGGGTCGGCGCTGACCATCGAGCTAAAATGGCAGGTTGACACGCCGGTGAGCGAGGATTACCACGTGTTTGTACATCTGCTTAATGCTGCCGGCGAAACGGTGGCGCAATCCGATGGCCAGCCGGCGCAGTGGACGCGCCCCACCGCCACCTGGCGCGCCGGTGAAACCATCACCGACCGGCACGGGCTGTGGCTGCCGGCCGGCACTCCCGCCGGCGACCGCAGGGAGTACCAACTGCAAGTGGGGCTGTATCAACCCGAAACCGGCCAGCGGCTGCTGCTGGCCACCGGCGCGGACGCCGCCCGGTTTGAGCTGTCGATCCGCTAAACAAAACGGCCAGCCGGGGCTGGCTGGCCGTTGAACTTCTTATTCGGTTGGGTTACAGGGGTTTAACCGGCACGCAAATATCAACAACATGTTTGTGCTGCGGGTGTTCCTCCGGGTTGTTGACCATCCGCTCAAAGGCCGGCCGGTCGTCGGGCTGGTAACCGCTTTGCGGCAGCCATTCACCGTAAATCACCTGCCAGGCCGCTCCATAATCCTGCACATCCAGTTCAAACCGGCCAACCGCGTATTGCCCGCCGGGAATGGTCATTTTGCCAATTTCGCCTTCAACGGGTGTGTCCTCCGGCACGGTAATACACACTTCCACCCGCAGCCGGTCATCAGCGGTAATTTCCGGGTCGTCGTGGTACACGGACAGCACCTGCAAATCGGGCTGCTGCAATAATCCGCGTGGGGCGGCCCATTTCCACAACCGGCCAAACAAGCCGGCAAACAACTGGCTGTCGCCCTGATAAGGGCCAATGTGGCGAATGTACGCCACCGGCATATCCGGCAACTCTTTAACTTCTACATTTACTGCGGTTTTGTCAATCATATT
This sequence comes from uncultured Caldilineaceae bacterium, assembly GCA_964407935.1. Lineage (GTDB taxonomy): Bacteria > Chloroflexota > Anaerolineae > 4572-78 > J111 > J095. The sequence goes on along the minus strand of CAYOXS010000170.1, from coordinate 563 downwards.
GATCCTCCAGGTAAGATTAAGGGTTACAGGATCAATATACATCAAAGAGATGTCGATAGCTTGCCAGTTCTTGCCGGCCGGTTGCTGATAGTTGCTCTCCATTTTGCGAATCTTGCTATACTGCCGGTGCCCGCCCAGCCGCCAGTCTGTGGCGCTCATCCCAAACATCTCTTTGAAGGCCCTGGCAAACGTCGCCGAACCGGAGAAGCCGCAATCGAGCGCAATTTCGGTGATGGAGTTTTTGGGGTTGTAAATCAATTGACTGGCCGCTTTTTCAACGCGGCGGCGATTGATAAACTGGTTAAGGGTTTCACCGGTTACAGCGCGAAAAATGCGATGAAAATGAAATTTTGAAAAGTTGGCCACGTCGGCCAGGGTATCCAGCGATAACTCCTGGCCAATGTTGGCTTCAATATGATCAATAACGCAGTTGAGGCGAGCCTTGTATTCTTGCTGGAGCTGCTTTTGTTTAGGGTCCGTCAACATTTTCTGGCTTGTGACTGCTTTTTAATGCAAATCCAGGCTGGCAGACTGCATTGAATATTTGATGGCGTCGATGATTT
>CAYOXS010000169.1:2745-12380 GCA_964407935.1 uncultured Caldilineaceae bacterium | reverse complement strand
CCCACATTGATATGCGGCTTGTCTCGTTTGAATGTCGCTTTTGCCATTTGTGTTCTCCTTTTCGAGCTGTCTTTGAAGCAAACTTTTTAATTATAGGCAATGAAATAAATTGAGCAAGTTTGTGTCGAAAGCGAAAAATTTTTGCTTTTTAGCGATACCCTGAAAGGATTTTTTCTTTCAGATTGTCGGAAACCGGTTGATAGTGATCAAATTCCATCGTGAATGTAGCCCGCCCCTGGGTGCGAGAGCGCAGGTCGGTGGCGTAGCCAAACATTTCTGACAGCGGCACAAACGAGCGGATCGCAGTTACGCCGCCGGTTCGAGGAGCCATCCCTTCAATGGTGCCCCGGCGAGAGGACAGATCGCCCATCACATCGCCGGTAAACTCTTCGGGGGCAGTGACTTCAACCTTCATCACCGGTTCAAGAAGCACCGGCGCCCCTTTTTGCAGGGCTTCTTTGAAGCCCATCGAACCCGCAATTTTAAAGGCCATTTCCGATGAGTCGACCTCGTGGTACGAGCCATCGACCAGAATAGCTTTAACATCAACAACCGGATAACCGGCTACTACACCGGTAGACAGGGCTTCTCGTATGCCAGCTTCAACCGCCGGAATATATTCTTTGGGAATAGCCCCGCCGATAATTTTGTTTTCAAACTCAAAGCCTTTGCCTTTTTCCAGCGGCTCAACTTCCAGATGAACGTCGCCAAACTGGCCGCGACCACCGGACTGGCGCACAAACCGCCCCTGAGCTTTGGACGGGCGGGTGATTGTTTCGCGATAGGCCACCTGCGGTTTACCCACATTGGCTTCGATTTTGAATTCGCGCCGCAGCCGATCAATCAACACTTCCAGGTGCAGTTCGCCCATCCCCGAAATTTGGGTTTGGCCGGTGTTTTCATCGGTCCGAACCTGGAAAGTGGGGTCTTCTTCGGCCAGTTTTTGGAGCGCGATACCCAGTTTATCTTCATCGGCCTTGGTTTTGGGTTCAATAGCCAGGCTGATAACCGGTTCCGGGAAGGAAATCGACTCCATCACTACCGGGTGTTTGAGTTCAACCAGCGAGTCGCCAGTGAAGGTATTTTTCAAACCGACCACCGCCGCAATATCACCGGCGGATACTTCTTTGATTTCTTCGCGGGTATTAGCGTGCATTTGCAGCAGCCGGCCAATGCGTTCTTTCCGATCCTTGTTCATATTCATCACCATCTCGCCAGCGTTGAGATGGCCGGAATAAACCCGAATGTAGGTGAGCCGGCCCACAAACGGGTCGGTAACCACTTTGAAGGCCAAAGCCACAAACGGGTCGTTTTCGTCGGAGAAAACAGTTACTTCTTTTTCAGTATAGGGATTGACCCCAATTTTGGGCGGGACATCTTTGGGTGACGGCAGGTAGTTAACCACCGCATCCAGCAAGCGCTGGACGCCTTTATTTTTAAGCGCCGAACCGCACAAAACCGGCACAATTTCCCCGGACAGGGTGGCCACCCGCAGCGCCTGGACAAGTTCCTGAGCGGTGATTTCTTCACCTTCCAGAAACTTCTCGGTCAACCGGTCATCAGACTCGGCCACTTTTTCAACCATGTGCTCGCGCGCAGCCGCTACTTCGTCAACCATATCAGCCGGAACCGGCTTGGCTTCAGATTTGGTACCCAGGTCATCAAGGTAGTACACGGCTTCCAGGTTGATCAAATCAACAACGCCGCGAAAATCCTGGCCGTTGCCAATGGGCAGCTGAATCGGAACCGGGTTAGCTCCCAGCCGGTCAACAATCATGTCGACAGTTCGCTGAAAGTCCGCGCCGGTGCGGTCCATTTTGTTGACCATACAAATGCGCGGCACACCAAAACGGTCGGCCTGGCGCCAGACGGTCTCGGATTGAGGTTCGACGCCGGCGACGGCATCAAACACAACCACCCCGCCATCAAGCACCCGCAGCGACCGCTGCACCTCGGCCGTAAAGTCAATATGGCCGGGGGTATCAATAATATTGATCTGATGCTTGTTCCACTCGCAGGTTGTGGCCGCAGAAGTAATGGTGATGCCCCGCTCCTGCTCCTGTTCCATCCAGTCCATCGTGGCCGCGCCATCGTGAACTTCACCAATGCGGTGAATTTTCTGCGTATAAAACAGAATGCGCTCGGTTACGGTGGTTTTACCAGCATCAATGTGCGCGATAATCCCAATATTTCTTGTTTTTTCTAAAGGATATTGACGTGCCATTGTTCAATTACTCTCAAAATTCCTTACTGTTGACACGCTGGTGCATCACCGCACTTTAGCAATTAAAACCCCAAAACTCTCTGGAGCAAAAGGTGTAAGAGCTTTGGACTTTACTTGTGTCACTACGCCTTCGAGCAACGCAGCAAGAGCCAAAAAATAAACCAATACAAAATTTAGAATTACTACCAGCGGTAATGGGCAAAAGCGCGGTTGGCTTCGGCCATACGATGGGTGTCTTCCCGCTTTTTCACGGTTGTCCCCTGGTTGTTAGCCGCATCCAACAGTTCGGCGGCCAGTTTTTCAGCCATCGATCTGCCAGACCGGGCGCGGGCGCTGCTCACCAGCCAGCGAATAGCCAGGCTGCGGCGGCGTTCCGGGCGCACTTCCAGAGGCACCTGATACGTAGCCCCACCCACGCGGCGGGGACGAACTTCAATCATCGGTGTGGCGTTTTTTATCGCCTGCTCAAAAACCTCGATGCCCGGTTTTTTCGTGCGTTGCTCGGCCATATCCAGCGCTTCGTAAAATATACGAGAAGCGACGGTTTTTTTGCCGTCGTGCATCAGTTTGTTTACAAAGCGAGCCACAAGCTCACTGTTGTATTTCAAATCGGGCTCAATATATCGTTTTGGCGCTCGGTTTCTTCTTGCCATTTTTCTTCCTAATCTATCAAAGATTCAAAAACATGTTTCAACCAGGATTATCCCGGCCTTATCGTCTACCTTTGGTGGCCACCGCGCCAGCTTTGGGGCGCTTGGTGCCATACTTTGAACGACCACGCCGCTTGGCATCCACACCGGTCGAATCCAGCGCGCCGCGCACAATGTGGTAACGCACGCCAGGCAGGTCCTTCACGCGGCCACCGCGTACCAGCACCACCGAGTGCTCCTGCAGGCTGTGCCCTTCGCCGGGGATATAAGCCGTAACTTCAATCCCGTTGGTCAGGCGCACACGAGCAATTTTGCGCAACGCCGAGTTTGGTTTTTTGGGCGTCATCGTTCGCACCTGGGTGCAAACGCCACGCTTCTGCGGCGAACCATCGTTTGGCTGCATTTTGCCCTTCAATGCGTTGAAGGTAAAGCGCAACGCCGGAGCTTTTGTTTTGGATCTCTTTGCTTTTCGACCTTTACGGACAAGTTGATTAATCGTTGGCAAGGAAGTACTCCTCTAGCTAAAATTTACCATCTTACTTAACAATACCGCATTATTCTGGCAGTAGACGAGGCCACCAAAACACACAAGATTTTGGTGGCCTCGTTGTGTATGAGACTGTATTCGGTGGGCCGGGAGGCTACACAATCGGCGCTTTTCCCGTGAACCTGGGTGAAACCCACACAAAGAGGAAGTATATCATACTTGGAGGGTTGAGTCAAATAGGTTTTTCCGCCTTGACGGCCTGCCTCTGCCCTTTGCCCTACTCGCTACCACTACAGGTTGTATTACCAGGCCCTCACACCACAAAATATCGGCTTATTGCCGGATACGTTGTAAATCTTTCGGTATTTTCAAATTACTATTAAAACTTTAAGGTTCAAAAAGAGGGGCGCTGCTCATAAAATTGCCAGAGCAACGCCCCGTGACACTATTCTATACTGACTGGCTTACCGCGCGCCGCCCGGAATTCCTAGGCCAAGGCCCAGTTTAGGCAGACGTTCGCGCTGTTCTTCTTTGCCAAAGGTCATCTTCTCTTCAGATTCAGAGATCACTTCAACGGACAACCCCAGCGACTGAAGCTCTTTGACCAGTACGCGGAAGCTTTCCGGCAAACCGGGGTCCTGAATCGGCTCGCCTTTGACAATGGCTTCATAGGTTTTGACGCGGCCGACCACGTCATCACTTTTAACGGTGAGCATTTCTTGCAGGGTATGCGCCGCGCCGTAAGCCTCGAGCGCCCACACTTCCATCTCGCCAAAGCGCTGGCCGCCAAATTGAGCTTTACCGCCCAACGGCTGTTGCGTAACCAGACTGTACGGGCCGGTAGACCGGGCGTGAACTTTATCCTCAACCAGGTGAGCCAGCTTGAGCATGTTCACAATCCCCACCGTTACCGGCCGGTCAAACGGTTCGCCGGTTTTGCCATCATACAACACCGTTTTGCCGGTGGTTGGCATAGGCAGTTTCATATCACGTGATACGCGCAGGGCCAGCTTATCTACCTCTTCATCGGTTATGACTGCCACATCCACCCCGGCCAGCGCCTCCGAGTACCGGCCATCGGCGATGGTGTCCTGGCGTTCCTGCATGGCCACCAACCATTCGCGCAAGCAGACCAGCCGCACGGCTTTGCGGGCTTTCAGGCCAATTTCGCGCGGGCGGCGCTGGCCTTCAAACGCCAGCAGAAAGTCCGGGTCGTAGCCGCGCTCTTTGAGCCAGGCGCGCAAAGCAACGCGCCGGGCATAAACCATATCGCTGGCCAGATGTTCGCCGTCAAACTCAAAGTCAATTTCATTGAGCCAGTTGATCAGGTACAGGGTGCGGGCTTCGGTTTCGTCTTCCAATTCGTCCTCTTCGTAACCCTCGTCGGCCACCCATTCCCAGGTTCGGTCTGTGATAATCTGCCAGACGTGGTCCATCAGCCAGGCCCGAGACAGTTCGGCGGCAATTTCGTCCTCTTCGGCCCCATCAAACACCGAGCTGATGGCCCGGAAACCCAGCCGGGACGAGGCCCAGCCAAGGTGGGTTTCCAGAATCTGGCCAATGTTCATGCGGGCCGGCACCCCCAACGGATTGAGGATAATTTCAACCGGTGAACCATCTTCCAGATAGGGCATATCTTCAATAGGCACCACTCTGGAAATGACACCTTTGTTACCGTGCCGCCCCGCCATTTTGTCGCCTTCGGTGATTTTGCGACGCTGGGCAACCATCACCCGCACCATTTTATCGACGCCGGTGGGCAGGTCGCGGTGTTCTTCACGCGAGAACTCTTTAACATCGACCACAATCCCTTTTTCACCGGGCGGCAGGCGCAGGCTGGAGTCTTTCACTTCACGGGCCTTTTCACCAAAGATAGCGCGCAACAACTTTTCTTCGGGCGTCAGCTCTGTTTCGCCTTTGGGGGTGATTTTGCCCACCAAAATATCGCCAGGGCCAACTTCGGCGCCAACGCGAATCACGCCGGTTTCGTCCAGGTCTTTCAGCGCGTCTTCACCCACATTAGGGATGTCGCGGGTAATTTCTTCCGGGCCGAGTTTGGTGTCGCGGGCTTCCACCTCGTGTTTTTCAATATGAATGGAGGTGAATTTGTCTTTGCGCACCATATCTTCGCTGATGAGGATGGCGTCTTCGTAGTTACCGCCTTCCCAGCTCAAAAATGCCACAAACACGTTTTGACCCAGCGCCAGCTCACCCATATCGGTCGAACTGGAATCGGCCAGCACTGCGCCGGCCGGCACAATATCGCCTTTGCTGACAATCGGCCGCTGGTCGATACAGGTAGACTGGTTGGAGCGGTTGAATTTGCGCAGCGAATATTTGCGTTCTTTACCGTCTTCTTCACGAACAACAACAGCGGTGCCGGTGGCGCTGATCACTTCGCCGGCCTTTTCTGTCACCACTACCTGGCCGGAGTCAACCGCGGCCTGAAATTCCATGCCCGTGCCCACCATCGAGGCTTCCGGGCGGATCAGGGGCACGGCCTGCCGCTGCATGTTGGAGCCCATCAACGCCCGGTTAGCGTCATCGTGCTCCAAAAACGGGATGAGCGCCGCGCTGATACCCACAATCTGCTTGGGCGACACGTCCATATAATCCACTTTTTCCACCGGTTCCAGAGCAAAGGTTTGGTGATACCGCACCGAAATCCGGTCATCGGCAAACTCGCCTTTTTCGGTGAGTACAGCGTTGGCCTGGGCGATAATGTAATTGTCCTCATCGTCGGCCGACAGGTACTCAATCTGATCGGTGACTTTGGGTTTGATCAGCACCGGCGCGGGCAAATTCAGCCCGCCAATTTTGATGGCTTCATCCTCGCCCACCGCCGTGCCGGACGGATAGATCAAATCGCCCGTTTTGGCGTCTTTCACATCGGCGCGCAGGGTGGCCCCAAGCAACCGGTCAACATCTTTGTGGTCAACGTTGTTGAAGACCTTGCGATAAGGCGTTTCAATGAAGCCGTATTCGTTCACCCGGCTAAACGCGGCCAACCGGCCAATCAACCCGATGTTGGGACCTTCGGGCGTTTCAATGGGGCAGATGCGGCCGTAGTGGCTGTGGTGCACGTCGCGCACGTCAAAGCCGGCGCGTTCACGGCGCAGCCCGCCGGGGCCAAGCGCGCTCAAAGTACGTTTGTGGGTCAATTCGGCCAGCGGGTTGGTTTGGTCCATAAACTGCGACAACTGGCTGCCGCCAAAGAATTCGCGGGTGGCGGCAACCACCGGCCGGATATTGACCAGCGACATCGGCGACAGTTGTTCGGGGTCGCGAATGGACATGCGTTCGCGGACCACGCGCTCCATGCGCAAAAAGCCAATCCGCAGCTGGTTCTGGATCAGTTCGCCCACGGTTTTGACGCGGCGGTTACCCAGGTGGTCAATGTCATCGGGCTTGATTTTGTTGTTGTTGATGTCAATCATGCGCGCCACAACCTTGACCATATCCTGAATGGTCAGCGTGCGGTCTTCGATGGGCACGCTCAGGCCCAGACGGCGGTTCATTTTGTAGCGCCCTACCTTGCTCAAATCATAGCGCCGGGACGAAAACAGCAGCGATTGCAAAAAGGAGACGGCGTTGTCGATGGTTGGCGGGTCACCGGGGCGCAGTTTCTTGTAGAACTCAAGCAGCGCCTCGTTCACATTTTTGGTTGGGTCTTTGTCGATGCTGGCCGGAATAAACTGGTGTTCCGTGTCGGTGTCAACGCCTTCAAACAGGCTCAGCAGATGTTCATCTGTCCCCAGCCCTTTTTCAATGCAAATGGCCGGGTTTTTCATGGCGTCTTTGAGTTCGTCTTCTGCCAGTTCGGCAATTTGAATGGCCCGCAGCAGCACCGATACCGGCAGCTTGCGCTTGCGGTCAACTTTCACCGAAATCAAATCGCGTTTGGAGGTTTCAAACTCCAACCAGGCACCGCGGTTGGGGATGAGTTTGGCAAAGGCCAGGCCGCGGCCGGTGGCGCGGTCTTCTTCCACGGTAAAATACACACCGGGCGAGCGAATGAGCTGCGAAACCACCACCCGCTCGGCCCCGTTGATCACAAAAGTCCCGTTGCGGGTCATCAACGGGAAGTCTCCCATAAAAACTTCCTGCTCCTGAATTTCGCCGGTTTCTTTATTTACCAACCGAATTTTTACCCACAAGGGGCTGGCAAAAGTAATATCACGCTCGCGGCATTCATTTTCATCGTATTTGGGTTCATCAAACCGGTAGTCAAGAAAATGAAGCTCCAGATTTTTATTGAAACTGACAATCGGTGAGATTTCCTGAAGGAGTTCTCCCAGGCCTTCATCAACAAAATTCTTAAACGACTCAAGCTGAACTTCGATCAATTTTGGTAGTTCAAGAATATCGGGAATACGAGCGTAACTTTTGCGGGCGGATTTATAGTACATAAAACCTCAATCTCCTTAAAAAATAATAACCGCATCAACACCACTTAACGGGAACGCGGTGGCTCCCAAACTGCATGCAATTGACTTAATGCTATCAGCGAAAGCACCTGCGAGGTCTACAATTTCTGAGTGTCACAAAATGGTACTGACTGACGTGGAACGTTTGGCGGGTTTGCTCAAGCAATCATTGCCTGCGCCGCGCCTGACGTCTATTTATGGCTGGCTTGGTGAGTAGAGCGTGCTGCTCAATCCTTTTCAAATTTATCACCAGTGATAGTAAATAATTTGATTAGCGGAGGCGCTATTGTTTAGCAATTGTATTCTGAGGACTTTACCTCAATTATCGAGGATTTTTGCTCTTTTACACCTGTAATTGCAACTTGCTATTATATCCGAAGACTCCTGTTTTTGTCAAGCGCCTTTTTGGGTTTTTGTCAAATTTTCGTGAGCGGGATGAAAGCAGCGGTTCAGGCGTGGCCGTACCCGCCGCCGCCGGGCGTTTCCAGGTGCAGCACGTCGCCGGGTTGCACCTGGGTGCTGGTTTTGGCCGGCAGCTCGATTTCAGTTTGGCCGCGCAGCAGCACATTCCGGCCCGGTTGGCCGGGCTGCCCGCCCTGCGCCCCGTACGGCGCAAACGAGCGCCGCTCGGTGAGGAGAGTCAGCCGGGCGCTGGCCAGCAGTTCCATTTCCCGGTAAATGCCGTTGCCGCCGGCAAACTGCCCCGCCCCGCCGGACCCCCGCCGAATTTCGTAGCGCCGCACCCGAAACGGGTAAGCGTACTCCAGCGCCTCGATGGGTGTGTTGAGGGTGTTAGTCATGTGGCACTGCATCGCGTCAGCGCCGGGCGAATCCGGGCCGGCGCCCAACCCGCCGCCGATGGTTTCATAATAGGTAAAAGCTTTTTCTCGCTCTGTATCCCAGCCGCCGATGACCACGTTGTTCATTGTGCCCTGCGACGCCGCCGGCACGCGCTGCGGCGCGGCCTGCGCCAGCGCCCCCAGCAGCACATCGGTAATTCGCTGCGAGGTTTCAACATTGCCGCCGGCCACCGCCGCCGGCGGGTGGGCGTTCACCACCGACCCCTCCGGCGCGATCACGGTGATGGGCGCCAAACAGCCACTGTTGGCCGGAATATCCAGCCCGATCAGCGCCCGAAAAACGTACAGCGTGGCCGACAACGTAACCGCGACCACCGAATTGACGCTGCCCTGTACCTGCGGCGCGCTGCCGCTAAAATCGACGGTGGCGCTGTCACCGGCAATGGTTACGGCCGCGGCAATTTTAACCGGCTCCGGGCTGATGCCGTCGCTGTCCAGAAAATCCTCAAATTGATACCGCCCGTCCGGCAGCTCGGCGATGAGGGCGCGGGTCATGCGCTCGGCGTAGGCCAGCAGCGCGGCCATGTAAGTTTGCACCTCGCCGGCTCCGTAGCGTGCCACAATTTCCAGCAGCCGCGCCGCGCCCTTGGCGTTGGCCGCCAGTTGCGCCCGCAGATCGCCGGCCCGCTCCTCCGGCGTGCGCACGTTGGCCAGCAGCAGCCGCATCACCCCGGCGTTTGTCTGCCCGGCTTCCACCAGTTTGAGCGGCGGAATAATCAACCCCTCCTGAAAAATCTCGGTTGAAAGTGGCATCGAGCCGGGCGTCATCCCGCCCACATCGGCGTGGTGGGCGCGGCTGGCCACAAAGCCAAACAGGTCGCCCTCCACAAAAACCGGCGTAATCAGGGTGATGTCCGGCAGGTGGCTGCCGCCGCTAAACGGGTCGTTTAAAATGATGACATCGCCCGCGGCCACAGTGAGCTGCTCAATCGCCGCCGCCACCGAGCTGGGCATCGCCCCCAAATGCACCGGAATGTGCGCCGCCTG
>CAYOXS010000169.1:0-2645 GCA_964407935.1 uncultured Caldilineaceae bacterium | reverse complement strand
TCCGGCTGAACCACCACCGCCGGGCCAATAATCCGGTGGCCGGGTTTGAGCTGCGGCCCGCGATAAAACGGCACTTCGGCCAATCCGCCGGCCAGCGCCACCGCCCGCCGGTCAAACGGCTCCGGCGCGGCCGTATCCGCCGCGGCAAAAACGGGCAGCGGCGGTCGCGCCAGTTGGCCCACCGCCCGCAGTCGCAGGTTGACAATTTCTACCAGCATAGCCGGCTCGCTGTGGCCGTAGGCCCGACGGTGCGCGGCGTGAAACTGCGCCACAAAATCCGGCGTCAGCGGCACTGCCAGCTCATACGATTGGCCGCGATAGCGCATATCCAGCAGCTTTTCCAGCGCAATCTGGCCAACCGGCACGCCCTCGGCCTGCACTTCAGTTTGGCCGCGCTGCGCCAGCGGGGCAATCAGCGCCTCAAGCTCCGCCGCGGGCGTACTGCCCGGCCGCATCACCGTTTGCACGTAATCTTTCACCACATCTGCGGCCAGCATGCCAAACGCCGACAGCGTCGCCGCGCCGGGCGGAATGAGCACCCGCGGAATGTTGAGGCTGCGGGCCAGGCCGGCGGCGTGCAGGCTGCCGGCCCCGCCAAACGAAATCAGCGTAAAATCCTGCGGGTCGTAGCCGCGCTGGATAGAAATGACCCGCAGCGCCCGCTCCATGTGGGCATTGACCACCGCAATTACCCCCAGCGCCGCGGTTTGGGCCGACGTGAGACCGGGCCGCGCCGGCAAACTGGCGGCATCCGCCAGCCGGGCCAGGGCCGCCTCTGCCGCCGTCACATCGAGCGCCATTTGGCCGCCCAAAAACTGGTCGGCGGGCAGCCGGCCCAAAATCAGGTTGGCGTCGGTGACGGTGGGCTGAGTCCCGCCGTGGCCGTAGCACACCGGGCCGGGATCGGCCCCGGCGCTGGCCGGCCCCACCCGCAGCGCGCCGCCGGCATCCACCGCCGCCAGCGAACCGCCGCCCGCGCCCACGGTGTGAATATCGATGACCGGAATCCGCAGCGGCAACCCGCCAATCTCGGACTCGGTGGTGACTTGCGGCTCGCCCACCGCCAGCGACACATCGGTGGAAGTGCCGCCCATGTCGAAAGTGATAATCTGCTCAAAGCCGGCGGCCTGGGCCACCGTCCGCGCCCCGACCACGCCGCCGGCCGGGCCAGACAACACGCAGCGCACCGCCTCACGCCGGGCCTGGCTGGCCCGGATGCTGCCCCCGTTAGATTGCATCACCCGGAAATCGGCGGCGCGGGTGTCGCGCTCAAGTTGGGCCAGATAGCGGTCCATCACCGGCGACACAAACGCGTTGATCACCGTGGTACTGGTGCGTTCGTACTCGCGGAACTCCGGCAGCACCTCGCTGGAGAGCGACGCAAAAAAGCCTGCCGCCCGCAATTTTTCGGCGATGATTTGTTCGTGGGCCGGGTATATAAAGGAAAAGAGCAAACTCACCGCCACCGATTCAACGCCGGCTGCCTGCAACTGCTCAATCAGCGGATCGAGTTGCGCCTCCGCCAGCGCAACCAGCGGCCGGCCGTGGTGATCAACGCGCTCGGTGACTTCAAGGCGCAGATCGGCGGGCACCAGCGGCGCGGGCCGGCGGCCAAACAGATCGTAAATATCGGCGCGATTTTGGCGGCCAATTTCCAGCACATCCCGAAACCCGGCCGTGGTGACCAGCGCCGTCACCGCGCCTTTGCGTTCCAGCAGCGCGTTGGTCGCCACGGTTGAACCGTGAACAATGGCCGCTTGCGCCAGGTGCGGAGTATGCTGCAAGCCGTCCAGCACGGCCCGGGCCGGCGCGCCCGGCGTCGATAGCCTTTTTTGGGTAGAAAACCGGCCGGTGGCTTCATCAAAAAACACAAAATCGGTAAATGTGCCGCCAATATCTATCCCGATGCGCATACTCAGCTCCAGTGATTCATGAAAACCTCAGCAGCATAGGGATGCCGCTGCTTAGCCTATTATAACCACGCCCAAAATAAACAAAAAAAGGCGCTCTGCGGGCAGAACGCCTTTTTTGGTGAAAGCGTTTTATTGTTAGTTCTGGTAGGTGGTCACAACCGAGTTATCGCCGTCAACGTTGTTCGGCACATACTTATCGGCGTTCCAGTCGTTGTGCCATTTGGCGTCATCAACCAAAAAACGATACTGGTATTCGCGGTTCTGTTCCAGTTTGAGGGTGGTCTGCCACGCGCCTTTCACTTTGCGCATGGGGTTGGCGGATTCATCCCAATCGTTGAACTCGCCCACCAGGCAAACTTTTTTGGCTTCAATTTCGTCGGGCAACTGGAAAGTTACCTGGCATTCTGCCTTTGTTTTGAGGAATTTTTTTGTTACCATTTTTCTCTCCTTAACAACTAGCTACGCCAATTCCTCGTATTTTCGCCGTTGAACCTCGCGAGAATTGACAAAATTTATACCTAACGGTGACTATCGTAACGCAAAAACATATTTTTGCAAATCCAAAACAAAAATTTCTGTCAGTTTTTCAAGAAAAAATACAAATAACGTTTAGTTTAGACTACAAAATTAACGATTTCTTTCGATTTTCTAAATTTCGAAACGAATCGGTTTGATTTTTTGCCTGAAATTCTGCCGTCCACATCAACTTTTTAATTTTTTTGTCGATTTTTC
>CAYOXS010000168.1:10498-12420 GCA_964407935.1 uncultured Caldilineaceae bacterium | reverse complement strand
TGTGAGCATTCACCGCGTCCAGCCGGGGATCGGTGGGGGCAAGCTGGCCCTGGTCAATCAGCCCAAAAATGCTGGCCACCAGCGTAGCCAGCCAGCTCAGGCCAAAGCTCCAAAAGGCAAATCGCTCTGTATCTGCCGCGCCACGCCACAGAGCCAGCCCGGTGAGCAGCACGCCCAGCAAATACAAAGCGATGGGAAAATGAACCGTGAACGAATGCAGGGGATGGCCAAGAAAGGGCATCGGCTTATTTGATGGTTTTGGCCAGAGTGGCTTTTTGCCCCTGCCGGTGCTCTTCAAAGCGAGCCAGGGCAAACAACAGCGACGACAGCCGGTTGAGATAGCGCATGATTTCGCGGTTGGCCACGTGGCCCTGGTGGATCAGTTTGACCACCTGCCGCTCGGCGCGGCGAATGACCGTGCGGGCCACATCGAGCAGCGCGCCGAGCCGGGTATCGCCGGGGACAACAAACTGCGTCAGCGGCGGAAACTCCTGGCCCAGTTTGGCCGTTTCGATTTCCAGCCAGCCGGTGCGCTCGGCGGTGATTTTTTTGGGCAGAGACACATTGGGCGCGCTGGCCAGTTCGCCCATCAATATCCACAAATCGCGCTGAACTTCCAAAATCAGGGAGCGGGTGCGCTCGCTGGCGGTTTCATCGGCGCGGGCCAGCCCCAAAAACGCGCTGGCTTCATCAACAGCGCCATACGCTTCGGGCCGAAGATCGTACTTTGTAACGCGCTCCATTCCCAGCAAATTGGTGTAACCGTCGTCGCCGCTTCCCGTGTAAAGAATTGTCTGCTTGGGCATTGGCTAATTTCCTTTAATCCAGTTAAACAGGCCGCGTTTTTCTTCCTGCGCTAAAATTTCGGCGGCGCGCTGGCCGCCAATACGCTCGATGGCGCGATGGACCTGCTGGCGCACGCCCTGGTGTTTGTCTTTGAGCAGCGTCGCCAGCGGCTCCAACGCCGACTGGCCGGCGCATTTGCCGAGCGCGTTGGCCGCCCAGTAGCGCACCGGCGGCTGGTCGTCGGTGAGGGCGCGAACGAGCGCCTTGGTTACGCGGGCTTTATTGAACCGTTTGATTTCGTGCTGGTAGCAAATCTGCCCCAGCGCCCGCGCCGAACCGTAACGGGCGTCAACATCGTCATCGTGCAGCATGGTTTCAATCAGCGCATCGATGGCCTGCTCGCTTAACTGGTCAATCTGGTAAATGGCGAAATCGTGGTTTTCCGGCTCATCCAGCGCGTCGAGCAACTGCTGTAATTTTTCGGCCTGCTGGCGGGCGGCCTTGGCCTTGAACTGTTCGGTGCGCTGCCGCTGAAATTCCCGCCGTTCTTCCATCATTTTTTGGCGGCGTGCCCGGGCGTTGGCCAGATGCGCGCCGCAGTTGGCGCAAAATACGGTGCCGACCGGATTTTCAGTGTAGCACATCACGCAGTCAATCTTGAGCGATTCGCCGCATTGGGTGCAATAGCGCTCGGTGATGGCGTTGATGGTGCTACAGGCCGGGCAGGCGATGGCCTGCGGGGCTTCAACCTCGCTGGCCAAAAACACCGAACCGCAGTTATCGCACTCAACCTGCTGGCCGGGTTGAAAGCTGCCTTTGAGCGGCGCATGGCAGTTGGGGCAGGCAAGGTCTTCGAGTTTCACGGGGCACCGTCCTTGGTGTAGTAGTTATGCCAGAAATTTGTGGCAAAGACAAATAAAAGTTTTGGCCCGGTTTTGTCGAGCCAAAATTCAATTTGAGGCCACCAGCGGCAGGTTGGCTGCCACGTCCAGCTCCCAGCCGGAGGTTTGGCCGGCTTGCAGCCGCCAGTAGGCCGCCGCGCCGATCATGGCCGCGTTGTCGGTGCAGAGCCAGATGGGCGGCACCAATACCGGCTGGGTCAGGCTCGACATCATTTTGTTGCGCAGCAGGCTGTT
>CAYOXS010000168.1:7926-10398 GCA_964407935.1 uncultured Caldilineaceae bacterium | reverse complement strand
ACGCCGCCGTAGCGCCGGTGAATATCAATTTGCGAGGCGACCACATTGGAGCAGATTTTATAGCCGTCTTCAATGATGGCCGCGGCGGTTTCGTCGCACGATGTTTCGATGGCAAGTATTTTGGTCATAGCGTGTTCCTGCTAAATTTTTCCGGCGCGCCAGGCGGCCAGCGACTGGATGTTGCTTTCAAAGGCAATCGGCTCCGGCAGTTCATCGACGGTAAAAAAGCCCACCGCTTCCGATTCAACGGGGTTGAGCGCCGCTTCGCCGCCAACAACCTCGCCTTTGAACATGATCACCACGCCGCTGCCGCGGTAATCTTCGTAATAAAACACGTCGATCAGCCCGGTAATTTCAATATCAAAACCGGTTTCCTCTTTGCACTCGCGGATGGCGCACTGCTGCGGCGTTTCGCCCGTTTCCATAAAACCGCCCGGAAAACACCAACTGCCGCGGCCCGGCTCCATCGTCCGTTTAACCATCAGCACTTTACCGTCTTTGAGCGGCATCACCGCCGTGGTCAGCTTGGGGTCGATAAACTGGACAAAGTGGCAGGCTTCGTTGGGGCACACCCGGCGGGTACGGCCAAACACAAATTTATCAACCATCGGCGTGCTGCATTGCGGGCAGTATTTGTAGCCCTGCCGCTGGGCCGCAACCTGGGCCGTGGTCAACGCAAACTCTTCGTCAGCCATCGGTTACAGCGCCATCTCCACCGCTTTGCGGGCGGCCAGAATATTGCTGGTGGGCGCGGTGATGGGCGTAACGCAGCCGGTGCCCAAAATAAAGCGGCGGCCGCCGGTGGCTTGCAGCGCGGCCCCTGCTTCTTCGGCGACGGTGTCCGGGGTGCCGCGCACCATTGTTTCCCACTGGCGCAGCCCGCCGCACAGGGCCATGCGCGTGCGTTTCGCCGCGTCGGCCAGATTGGGCGGTGTTTCAACATCGTGCCAGTTGATGACCTGGGCGGGGTAGCTGCCAACCAGATCGAACATAACGTTGCTGCCGTGCAGATGGATCAAATTGAACCACATGCCGTCGGTGGCTTTCAATATCTGCAAATCAAACGGCACGCCAAACTCACGATATTCGGCCTCGGTGAGCAGGTTGTAACTGGCGTGCTGCACCGCCAGAAAAATACCGGCGCTGCCGGTGGCTTTGAGCGCGTCGATAAAGCGCAAAATCGATTCGGTCAAAGTGGCCAGCCCGGTTTTGACGGCTTCCGGGTACAGCCGCAGGTCAGACAACAGCCGGTCGCCGACCAGATTTTTGGCCTGTGACAGCGGGTTGAAAATGGTCTGGATAAAGGGGGTGTCTTCTTTAACCGCCTGGCCAATGATGTGATTGGCTTTGAGCACTTCGGCCAGCAGCCCCTGGCCCGGCTCCAGCGGTTTGAGTTTGAGCCAGTCGTCTACCGTTTTGATGACGGCCGGGCCTTTGGCGCGGGTGCCTTCCTGGTTGCCTTCCCAACTGCTTTGCGACCCGTAACCATCGACGCTGTAATTGCTGCTGGGCGTTACCTTGATGAAATCAAAATCAAAGGTGTGCTGAAAAACCAGCGAGGCGCGGGCCAATTCCTGGCCGTACTGGTCATCCACAGGCCAGTGCCGCCACAAGGCCACCGGCGGCCGGTCGACGGGCGCGCCGGCAAAGGCGGCTTGCAGGCGCTCGCGTTTGCTCATTTTTGTCATGAGTTGCTCCTTTGAAAAGTAGGAATCAGGAATCAGAGGGCGGGAATTATCAATTATCAATGACCAATTATCAATATCAATGATCGGTTAAACTCTGTCATTGGTCATTGGTCATTGGTCATTCGCAATTCGCAATTCGCCGACTCGCCGACTCGCTCATTTTCAGGCAAACCGCAGTTCGTCTTTAACGGTCTGGTACAGGGTGTCGGCCTTGAGTTCGTGCAGGGCATAACAGGGGCCGTTCAGTTCAACGGCCAGCCCTTGCGCCAGGCCGCGGTCAAAGCTGGCGTGTTCCATGTTGATCACCACCGAACGGATGCCCTCTTCCATAATGATTTTGGCAATGCGGTGGGCTTCATCCTGCGCCGGCAGATCAGACATCGACACATTGCCGGCGCCGTCGGTGAGCAAGATCATCAGCGGCATCACTTCCGGGTGCAGCCGGGTTTGTTGGGTCAGCACCCGGTAAGCCAGGTATAGTCCCGCCGAGAGCGGCGTTTTGCCGCCGACCGGCACGTCGGCCAGCGCTTTTTTGGCCAGCTCCACGCTGGAGGTGGGTGGCAGCACCAGCCGCGCCTCCTCTTTTTGAAAGACCACCAGCCCTACCTGGTCGCGGCGCTGGTAGGCGTCGAGCAGCAGACTCATAATAGCCCCTTTGGTGGCTTCCATCCGTTCGGCGGCGGCCATGCTCCAACTGGCATCCACCACAAACAGAATCAGGTTTGAGGCGCGGCGCACGCGCACTTTGTCGTGGATGTCCTGTTTTTCAACGGCCAAGGCCCGG
>CAYOXS010000168.1:4511-7826 GCA_964407935.1 uncultured Caldilineaceae bacterium | reverse complement strand
GGCGGGGGCACCGCAGAGTCATCATCTAGCTCAGTGCCGTTTTTTTTTCCTCAAGCGACGACGCCGCGTCGCCGGCGCTGGTTTGCTGCTGCATTTGCTGCGCTTCTTGCTGGATGGCTTCCTGTCGAATTTCTTCCAGCCGTTCGGCCAGTTCCTGAAACTGCACGGTGGTATCCTGGAAGGGTTGCCGCTTGAGCCGGTGGGGCAGGGCCAGTTCCGCACCGACCAAAATGTCCAGCCGGGTCACTTTTGTCCGCTCGTTGAAGGCGGCGTGGGCCAGCGCGGTTTTGAGAATCACAATGTCGCCGCGATGGCCATCCACCTGCAAATCGGCCATCAATTCGGCAATAGTAAACAGGTCGCGCCGGGTGTAGGCCACCTCCGGCAGTAATTGCCGGGCGTGGGTAATTTTTTCAGCCAGTGTCTGTTCTTTGGGCGCCCATTCCTGATAAAAGGCTTCGGCGTCCCGTTCAAAGTTGAGCGTGCGCTCCAAAATTTCCATTCGCTGCGTTGAATCGGCAATACTGCTAATATCCACGCACAGCGCAAAGCGGTCCAATAGCTGCGGGCGCAGGTCACCCTCTTCCGGGTTCATGGTGCCCACAAACATAAATCGGGCCGGGTGGGCAAAGCTGATGCCTTCGCGCTCAACCACGTTGATGCCCATCGCCGCCGAGTCAAGCAGCAGGTCGACCACGTGATCGTCCAGCAGGTTGACTTCGTCAACGTACAGCAGGCCGCGGTTGGCTGCCGCCAGTACCCCCGGTTCAAAATGACGTTCGCCCTTTTTAATGGCCTGTTCAATGTCGAGTGTGCCAACCACGCGGTCTTCGGTGGCGCTCACCGGCAAATCGACAAAGCGAATGCGGTGCGAGCCAACGCGCAGCTCTTCGCCGCGGGCCTTGTGTTCTTTGGCCCAGTCCGACCAGGTTTCGGGGGCGTTGGGGTCGTCGTTAAACGGTGAGTCAACAAAAACGTCAATTTCCGGCAGCAGCGCCGCCAGGGCGCGGGCCGCCGTACTTTTGGCGGTGCCGCGTTCACCCCGGATCA
Organism: uncultured Caldilineaceae bacterium; assembly: GCA_964407935.1. Classification (GTDB taxonomy): domain Bacteria; phylum Chloroflexota; class Anaerolineae; order 4572-78; family J111; genus J095. The sequence continues at coordinate 6,776 of CAYOXS010000168.1, read as the reverse complement.
GCACCCCGCCAATTTTGGGGTTGATGGCATTCAGCACCAGGGCCGTTTTCATGCGGTCCTGGCCCACAATGGCTGTGAATGGAAAAATGGAGGGCATTCTTACTCCTCGTCTCGCTCTTTCTGGGCCTGGGCAATAATATCGCCGGCAATGTGGCTGGGCACGGGTTCGTAGTGAGAAATTTTCATAGAGTACACCCCGCGGCCCTGCGTAATCGAGCGCAGTTCGGTGGCGTACCGCTGCACTTCGGCCAGCGGCGCCTGGGCGGTAATGATGGTGTTGCCGCGCACCTGCTCCATACCAGACATCCGGCCGCGTTTGGTGCTCAGATCGCCAGTGACATCGCCGGTAAATTCTTCGGGCACGGTGATGGTTAAATCAACAATCGGCTCCAGCAAAATTGGCCCGGCCTGCATAAACGCCTGTTTAAAGGCTTCGCGGCCGGCAATCTGAAAAGCGATGTCTTTGGAGTCAACCGGGTGTTCCTTGCCGTCGTAAACCACGGCGCGCACATCAACCACCGGGTAGCCGGCCAAAACGCCGTTTTCCAACACCTGTTTGATCCCTTTTTCAATGGAGGGCAGGAACGGCTGGGAAATTGAGCCGCCAAAAATCTCACTTTTGTATTCAAAGCCTTCGCCGCGTTCTTTCGGTTCAACCCGCAGGTGAACTTCGCCAAACTGACCGGCGCCGCCGGTCTGTTTTTTGTGGCGGTACTGGGCCGAGGCGGTGCGCGAGACGGTTTCCATCATCGGCACGCGCGGGGTGGCGGTATCCACGTTCAACCCAAACCGGGCCGCCATCCGTTTAACGGCGATATCAACGTGAGTTTCGCCCATACCTTCCAACAGGCTTTGGCGGGTAGCTCTTTCATATCGATGATTCAAAGTGGGGTCTTCTTCGCAAATACGGGTAAGGCTTGGCCCCAGCTTGGCGGAATCGCCCTGGGTTTTGGGTTTGAGCGCCAGCGCAAACACCGGGAAGGGATAGGTGACGGCGTCCACTTGCAGCGGCGTGGCTTTGTCGCTCAGCGTGTCGTTGGTTTGGGTTTCGCTGAGCTTGACCACCCCGACAATATCGCCGGCCACGGCCTCTTTCACGTTGATCTGTTCTTTCCCACGCGGCGAAAACAGCCCGCCAATCCGCTCTTCCGTTTCGGTGCGGGCGTTGTAGGCGCGGCCATCGCCGTGCAATGTGCCAGACCAAACCCGCATGTAGCTCATACGGCCGTACTGGTCGTTAATGGTTTTAAATACCTGTGCCGCCAGCGGCCCTTTGGCATCGTTGTTGAGGATGACGTCGTCGCCGGTTTTGCTGTTTTTGGCGCTCACTTCAGTGGCGGTGGGGGTGGGGAACGTTTTGATGACGTTGTGCATAAAGCTGGCTACCGCCACGTTGGCCGTGGCCGAGCCGCAGAAAACGGGCACAATCCGCCGCTGGCGCAGGCCGGCCTGCAAGCCAGAGGCAATTTCGTCCTGCGTTAACTCTTCGCCCTCAAAATATTTCATCATCAATTCATCGTCGCCTTCGGCGCCGTACTCAATCACCTGGGTGCGAAACTCTTCCAGTTCGTCGGCCATATTATCGGGGGCCGGGCCGCCTTTGGTTTGGGCGGTGTAGCTTTTGAGCGAAATGAGGTCAACAATGCCTTTGAAAACTTCGCTTTCGCGGATGGGCAGTTCCATCGGCACAAAAGTGGCGTCGAACAATTCCCGCAGTTGGGCCACAACCCGCCGGTAACTGGCATTGGAGCGGTCCATTTTGTTGAGAAAAACGGCAATCGGCTTGTTGTGGTCAACGGCCATTTGCCAGGCCAGTTGCGTGCCCACTTCTACCCCGGCCGAGCCGTCCAGCACCAGCACCACGGTATCGGCCACGTACAGCCCGTTGAGCTGCTCGCCGACAAAGTCACCGTAACCCGGCGCGTCAATCACGTTGATTTTGTGGCCTTCGTACTCGCACGGCAGTACCGACAGGCTTAACGACATTGTCCGGTTGATTTCTTCTTCGTCGTAGTCGGAAACGGTGTTGCCGTCCTCCACCTTGCCCAGCCGATTGGTTGCCCCGGAATTAAAGAGCATCGCCTCGGCCAGCGACGTTTTGCCACTGCCGTTGTGCCCCAGGAGGACGATGTTGCGGATCTTGTCAGTTGTGTAACTACCAGCCATTAAAATCTCCTTAAAACGCGTTCATTCGCGAAATTTTTGCACTTCTGCGTACGATTTTGCTCGTCATTTTGAGCAACAGGCATTCTAATGCATTCGAGG
>CAYOXS010000168.1:0-4411 GCA_964407935.1 uncultured Caldilineaceae bacterium | reverse complement strand
CTGCTGCACGATTTTGACTACGAGCGCTACCCCAACGTGGCCGCGGACGGCCACCCCAATATTGGCGCGCCAATTTTGCGCGAGCGCGGCGTTGATGAAGAGATTGTGCGAGCCATTCTCTCGCACGCCACCGAAGTGACCGGCGTGGAGCGGGAGTCGCTGCTGGAAAAAACCCTGTTCGCTGTGGACGAGCTGACCGGCCTGATCACTGCGGTGGCCCTGGTGCGCCCCTCCAAAGATGTCCGTGATGTGGCGCTGAAATCCATCAGAAAAAAATGGAAGATGACCGCCTTTGCCCCCGGCGTTAACCGCGCCGAAGTTGAAGCCGGCGCGGCGTCGATAGACATGCCCCTGGATGAGCACATTCAGGTGGTGCTGGCCGGCATGCAGGCCGCCGCCGCCGAATTGGGGCTAGACGGCCAGACGGCCAATGAGTCGTAACCTGTTTCCGGTGATTTATGCCCAAACCGACTGACCTTGCCCCGGTCGCTCCGCCGCCCGCCGCCCCCCTGTTCACCCAACCGCTGTCGTTGTCGCTGGCGGGGGCGCTGGGGTTGCTGCTGGCGCTGAGCCTGTTTGCCATCGCCCCGCTGGCTTATCCCGGTTATTTTCAAATACACAGCGGCTTTGTGCCGCTGTGGAATATTGCCGATATGCGAGCCAACTTCAGCCCCGGTTGGACGCCGCCCATCGCTGCGCGCTTTGCCGCCCTCTCCGGCGACGGCCTGCTGCCGTACGCTGTGGCGTCGCTGCTGCCGCTGCCGCCGGTGAGCGCTGTCAAACTGATTTTTGGTGCGAGCTGGCTGCTGGGCGGCGCGGGGTTGCTGCTGTGGCTGCGAAGCTGGCTGGGGCACGCCGGGGCGCTGATCGCGGCGCTGGCGTATGTTTACCTGCCTTTTCAGATTGCCGCCGTTTACGTGCGCGGCGCCTGGGCCGAAACCCTCTTTTGGGGGCTGCTGCCGTGGGCCTTGCTGGCGGCAACGTATCTGGTTATCTCGCCGCGCCGGGCGCTGCTGCCGCTGGCCGCGCTCTTTTGGCTGGCGCTCGGACTGACGCAGTTGGGGCTGGCGCTGTGGGCCGCGCTGCTGGCCGCGATTCTGCTGCTGGCCGTTCACCGTCGCGAATCGCTGCTGCCGCTGCTGGCAGTGCTCGGCGGCGTGGGGCTGGCCGCGGCCTGCTATTGGCTGCTCGGCCACCCTTTTACCGCGCCGCTTAATCCGGCCGACCACCTGCTGTACCCCAATCAACTGCTCTCCGCTGTGGCAGGTTTTGGGGCCAGCCGCCCCGGCTGGAACGATGGCCTGTCGCTGCAAGTGGGGCTGGCCGCGGCCGGGCTGTCGTTGCTGGCGGTAACGCAGTGGTGGCCCAACCCGGCGTATCGCCGCGACCGTCGCCTCTGGTTTTTTCTGCTGGCGGCGCTGGCGTTGGCGCTGCTGACCACGCCGCTGGCCACTGCCGTGTGGCGCTGGCCGCTGCTGGCCTATCCGTGGCAGCTGTTGGGGCTGGCCGGGCTGTGCCTCGCGGTGCTGGCCGGCGCGCTGCTCTGGCTCGAGCCGCAGTTTGCCCGGCTGCCGCTGCTGGCCGGGGTCATTCTGTTCATCCTGCTGAGCGCCTACCCCGCGCTGCTGCCCCAATTTATCAAAACCGACTCCATCCCGCCGGGGCCGGCGGCCATTTTGGGCGATAACCGGCTGGTCTTGCTGGACCATCACTTTGAAGTGCAAACCTCCGGCTACACTGTTGGGCTGGAGCAGGGCGAAACAACGATCCCGCTGGCGGCGCACGGTCCGCTTCGCCCCGGCGAGGCGCTGGCGCTGGCGGTGCGCTGGCAGCCGCTGCAAATTTTTGGGCAGGATTACAAAATTTTTGTCCATCTGGTTGATTCTGCCGGCAACGTGCTGGCCCAGTTCGATGGTTATCCGCGCGAAGGCGCGTACCCCACTTCGCAATGGGTGCCGGGTGAAATCATCGCCGATAGCTATCCGCTGACCGTGCCGGGAACTGCGCCCGCCGGGCTGTATCGCCTCTTTGTCGGCCTGTACGATGAAACCACGCTGGAACGCCTGCCCGTTATCGGCGATGACTCCGGGAGAGTGATTCTCGATGTCCAGTAGCCAAAAGTCAGGAGTCAGGAGTCAGGGGGCAGGAGTCAGTAGTCAGGAATCGGGAGTCGGGAGTCAGATTCCAGATTCCAGAGTTCAGAGTCCAGAATCCGGAAACCGGAAGTCATCGTTGGTCATTGGTCATTGGTCATTGGTCATTTTGGTTCTGCTGCTGTCGCTGCCGGCGATTGGGCCGCTGTTGCAGCCGGGCTATTTTTGGGGCGCGCACGATGCCCGCCATTCGGTTTATTTTTTATACCAGTTTAACAAAGCCATTCAGGATGGGGTCTGGTATCCGCGCTGGGCGCCGGATTTTGCCTTTGGCTACGGCTACCCGTTTTTTAATATTTACGGGCCGCTGTCCAGCTACGTTGGCGAGGCGCTGCATTTGCTCGGTTTTGATATTGTGACCGCCGTAAAAATTGTGTTCGGCCTGTCGGTGCTGCTGTCCGGGCTAACGATGTTCCTGTTTGTGCGGCGGCTGCTCGGCGAGCCGGCGGGGCTGCTGGCGGCGCTGGTGTACGTGTACCTGCCCTACCACCTGTTTGACCTGTACGTCCGGGCCGCGCTGGCCGAATCGGTGGGCTTTGTGTTTATCCCGCTGGTGCTGTGGGGCTTTTTTGAGGCGGTCACCCGGCCGCGCATGCGTTCGCTGCTGGGGGCGGCGCTGGCCTACGCCGCGTTGATGTTTACCAGCAACCTGCTGGCGTTGATGGTTACGCCGATTTTGGGCCTGTATGTGGCGGCGATGCTGCTGAGCCAATTACGAATTACGAATTACGAATTACGAATTATGCAGCAGATCGTTCGCCTTTTCCGCGCCGGGTTGTGGCCGCTGGCGGCGCTGCTGCTGGGCCTCGGTTTGAGCGCCATTTTTTGGCTGCCGGCCATTCTGGAATACAAATACGTGCGGGTTGATCAGTGGGTGGGCGGCCGCTTTGCCTTTGGCGATGACTTTGTGGAGATTTACCAGCTCTTTTCGCCCAAATGGGGCTTTGGGGCCAGCATCCCCGGCCCGGACGATGCCGCCGGTTTTCAGATTGGGCTGGCGGCACTGGTGCTGCTGGCGCTCTCGTTTTGGGCCGCGCCCAAAATCGCGGATGCGACGACCCGGCGCACGCTGCGCTTTTTTCAGGCTGTCACCATCCTGCTGATATTTTTGACCACGCCGGCCAGTTATTTTGTTTGGGCCGTGCTGCCGCTTTCGACATTTGCCCAGTTTCCGTGGCGGCTGCTGGTGGTCATTGCCCCGTTTATCGCGGTGGTGGCGGGGACGGTAGTGGCAGCAGGAGTCAGGAGTCAGGAGTCAGGGTTGAGTTCTCCCTACTCCCTACTCCCTGTTCCCTACTCCCTCATCATTTTGTGCAGTTTGATTTTGCTGGCCAGCTATCCCTATCTCCGCGCCGAAGTGCGCGACCCCAAACCGACCGAAGGGCCGGTCAGCCAGGCGGCGCTGTTCCGTTTTCAGCAATCTTCCGACGAGATGACCGGCCAGACGGCCTGGGTGCGGCGTATCCCCAACTGGAGCACGTTGGCCGAGCAGGTGGAGCGCGGCGGCCAGATTACCACCAAAGTCAATTACACCGCTCTGCCCGCCGACCAGAGCGTCGGTGTGTATTCGATGGAAATGGACAGCGTGCATGAGTTGCTGTGGGTCGGTACGGACAAAGCAGGCCAGTCGGTGACGTTTTTTGTGCCCTACTACCCCGGCTGGACGGCCTACATTTACCGGGATTTGGGCCCGCACGACGGCAATCTGGACAAAGCCAAAGGGCCGGTCACCCGCATTGGCCCGCTGGTTGAAACGCCACAAATCAGCACCACCCCCATCGAAGGCTGGATGGTGGTACCGATTCCGCCCGGCTCCCACTTCTTGGAGCTGCGTTTTGAAGACACGCCGGTGCGAATCGCCGGCCAGTGGATTTCGCTGCTGTCGCTGCTGCTGGCGGCGGGATTGTTGAGTTGGGGAGATTGGGTAGCAAACAAGTTTGGGAAACATTTGCCTTCGACATGAAAGGAGTCCAAAACTGCAGTTTTGGACTCCTGCAACACATTTGGATATGAACCAATTCAAAAAGCGCATCAACAATCCGCCCCATATTTATGTTGATGATACGTTCTATTTTGTAACAGCGGCCACATACCAGCATCAGAACAGGCTTGCATCTCTGGCTTGCAAGCAGTATTTTGTGACAGAATTGATTAACCTTGCCGCAGCGTATCACCTTGATTTGAAAGCCTGGGTTGTTTTAAACAACCATTACCACATTTTGTTTCGGTTATCCGGGGGAAATAAACTGGCAAAGTTT
>CAYOXS010000167.1:4771-12442 GCA_964407935.1 uncultured Caldilineaceae bacterium | reverse complement strand
CCCAGGCTCATGCGGGTAAATTCGCGCCCCAGCGAGCGGGCAATGCTGCGGCCCAGGCTGGTTTTGCCCACGCCCGGCGGCCCCACAAAGAGCAAAATCGAGCCGCCGGCGCGGTCCTGCTCACGCCCTTTTTCCACGTCTTCGGCATCCAGATTGCGTTCCAGGCGCAGTTTGCGCACCGCCAAAAATTCCAGAATGCGCTGTTTCACGTCGTCCATGTCGTAGTGGTCGGCGTTGAGCACGTGGCGCGCATGTTTGATGTCCAGATTGTCATCGGACAGTATGTTCCACGGCAGCTCAACCATCCAGTCGAGGTAGGTTTGGATCACGCCAAATTCAGCGGACTGGGGCTGGAGTTTTTCCAGCCGGCTGAGTTCGCGCAGGGCTTCTTTTTTGGCCTCTTCGGGAATGCCGGCGTTTTCAATTTTTTCGCGGTACTCGTCGATGATGGCTTCGTCGTCGTCTTCGCCCAGCTCTTTCTGGATGGCGCGCAGTTGCTGGCGCAGGTAATATTCGCGCTGGGTCTGGTCGAGCGTTTCCTGAGTATCGGTGCGGATGCGCTGGCCAATTTCCAGCACTTCCAGCTCGCGCGACATCAACTGCACCATCAGCGCCATTTTTTCGCGCAGACTGTCTTCCAGCAAAATATCGAGCTGGTCGTCAAAGTCCATCCGCATGTTAGAGGCGATGGTGTAAATGATAATGCGCGGGTCGTCAACCTGCTCCAGAAACTCGTTGACTTCGTTGGGCACTTGCGGCAAATGTTCAACAATGTCGCCGGAGAGTTCCAACACACGGCGGCGGTAAGCCTCGATTTCCGAGGACTCAGCCGGGGTCACGGCATCGGCCCGCAGCGATACCCTGGCTCTGAGAAACGGTTCGTTATCGAGCCATTCATCAATTTTAATGCGCTCGATGCCCTGCACAATGATTTGCTGGGTGCTGCTGTCGCGGTCGCTGCGCATTATGCGGTGGATGCGGGCCAGCACGCCAATGTCGTACAGTTGGTCGGGGGTTGGCTCGTCAACATCAGGGTGTTTGGAGGTAACCAGGGCAATCAGGCTGCCTTCTTTGACCGCCCAGTTGACCAGTTTCAACGAGCGCGGTACGCCGATATTGAGCGGCATAATGATAAACGGAAAGGCGACGGTGCCTCGCAGCGGTAAAACAGGAATATCCCCATCGATAAGTTCGGTTAAATTTTTACGTTCTTCTAACAGGTCGTCCAGTAAACTAAACATAGGTTTTGACTCCTTGGCTGTCATGCACCAGTTGGCCCTTTTTGGGTTTTTGGTGAGGGCATTATATTGGCTCACTGTTAGATTAACGTTAGAATGGGTAAAAAAAAAGCGGGACCAAAACTGGCCCCGCTTTTTGGGTTGACCCCACCTATTCAACGTGGACGCTTTCGCGCAGTTGCGCTTTGAGTGCGGCGATCTGGTCGGTAATTTCACCGATTTTGTTAAAAAGCGCTTCGTTAGCCTTGATGCCTTCGTTAATCAGGAAGGCGGCGCTTTCTGAGCGGCTCTTGGTCATATCGGCTTCAACCAACACATCCAGATAATGCAGGCTGTCGTCGTTAACCCTAACCATCACCACATTGGCCCGGTCTTGCAGCGCCGTACCCAGGGCTTTGCTGATGCTGTTCATCTGTTTTTCCACTTGTTTCACCGCCTCGTTGATGGTTTCGCTGACCGTGCCAACCGTCTTTTTGGCCGCATCGGTTGCTTTTTTGCCGGCTTCGTCGATGGTTTCTTCTACGGTTTTGGCTTTGGGTGCTTCAGCCACTTCTTCAGCGACGCCGTTGCCATTGTCTTTGACTTGTTCTGACATTTCTTATTTCTCCTTGCAAAGAATACGCTATCAAAATTACGTGTAATTGTGTAACAGTATATCGTGGTTTGCCTGACTTGTCAATACCTGTTTTTTTGCCTGGCCACCTAACAATTTTAAATTTGGGACACAGATTAACGCAGATTCAGGTTAAAAAATTAGAGAGGAATCTGTGTTTATCCATAAAATCTGTGTCCAGTTCAAAAGCCATAAACTCAAAGTGTCAGGTAGCTGGTTTTTCTGCCCAAACACCGCCTCCTTACACAGAATTACCTTACCACCTTGCTGCCATTCATTACGAGCGCCCGTGGAAAAAGTTGCAGCCAACTTGCCCGCCTCCGGCGATAAGATTATGATGAGGCCCGATGAGCAACAATACCAACCCGGCGCGTCCCAAACCGCCCATCAGCCTGGGCAAATTCATCGGCCTGATGATTGTGTTTGCTTTTGTGGCCGTGGCCCTGTTTGGGGCGCTGATCTTTATGTTTGTTGTCGGCGCGCAGAAAATAGGGCTGTCGACCCCGGTTTATATTGGGATTTTTGTGGTTATTTCGGCGATATTTGCCTGGCTGCTCAAGCGCGTCAGCGATGCCGCCTCGGAGTTGAGCCGGGCCTGGTTTTCAGAAGATACCGATCCACCCGATTAGGCAATCAGGCGATCCTGGGTAAACTATTCTGGTATGCGCACAAAATTTTTCTCCGGCAAATCAATTGTTCTGACTGGTGTGCTGGCCGCCCTGCTGGCGCTGGCCGCCTGCAACCCGGACTCGGGCAGCTTTAATTTTTTTGGGGCCACCCCCACGCCCGACCAAACCCCAACGCCGCTGCCCACACCGGTCAGGGTTTTTCAATCCACCATCTCCGCCGACGGGCAGGTGGCGCTGCCGGCCCCGCCGCAGTTGTTCAGTTTTCAATCCTCGGGTATGGTTGGCACCATCGCCGAGGTGTACGTGCAGCCCGGCCAGTCCGTAAAAAAGGGCGATCTGCTGGTGCGGGTGGATGACACCGACCTGCGCCGCGCGCTGGAAAAGGCCGAAGCCTCGCTGGCTTCGCTGCAGGCCCAAATTGCCAGCGAAGAAGCGCCCGCCCTGGCCAGTGACATCGCCGAGGCTCAGGCCAATCTTAACGCCAGCCGCGCCGAGTTGCAGCGCTTGCAGGAATTACCCCTGCCGGAGGCCATCACCCAGGCCGAAGCCGACCTCAGCCTGCGCAAAATTGAATTGAAACAGGCGCAGGAAGCCTACGATCAGGTGGCCTATGCCCAGGGCGTCGGGATGAGTCCCCAGGCCGCCGAGTTGCAGCGGGCCACGCTCAATTTTGAGCGCGCCCAGGCCATTTATGATGAAGCGGTTAAACCCGCCACCGCCGCCGAACTGGCCCGCGCCCGGGCTAATGTGGCCCAATCCCAGGCCCGGCTGGACAAGCTGCTCGAAGGGGTGCGGCCGGAAGTGCGCATCGCCAACCGCGCCCGCCTGGCCGAAGCCAACATTCAGGTGGCCGAGGCCCGCGACAACCTGGCCAAAGCCGTGCTGCTGGCCCCGTGGGATGGGCAGGTTACCGAAGTGAACGGTTCGCCGGGGGTGTCCACGTCCAACGCCACCATTACCGTCGCCCGCGTTGACCCGCTGCGTTTTGTCACCACCAACTTCAGCGAGCGCAATCTCAGCGACATCAAAGAAGGCGATGAGGCCACGCTCTACTTAAAGACGTATCCCAACGTGCCCTTCCCGGCGGTCATCCAGCGCATCGAGCTGGAATCAACCCAAAAAGATGGCGATACCGCCCTGTTTACCGTGTATCTGGATTTCAACGCCGGCGATTTTGCAGTGCGGCCCGGCATGACCGGCCGGGTTGAAATTGCCATCGCCCCCGAAAGCTAATCTGCGAAAGGATTGATGCCGCTCCGGGCATCCCGCACCTGTGTGATGACTCTGGCCCAACGCTTGCGCGCCCCCGATACGCTGATTGCCGTGGCGCTGTTTGGAGCCAGCCTGCTGCTGTACACCCTCACGTTGGCCCCGTCGGTGGTCACCCTTTTTGATGATAGCCTGGAATTTCAACTGGTCACGTACCAACTGGGCATTGCCCACCCCACCGGCTACCCGCTTTACACCCTGCTGGGCAAGCTGTTCACCATGCTGCCGTTGGGTAACGTGGCCTATCGCGTTAACTGGCTGAGCGCCGTTTTTGGCGCAGCGACGGTGGCGCTGGTCTATTTGCTGGCCGCAACCGTGGCCGAACCGGCCCAAAAACTGCGCGGCGACAATGGCGCACAGTGGCCGCGTCGAATGGGGGCGGCGCTGGGGGCGGCGCTGCTGGCCGTGGGGCTGGTTTTCTGGCAGCAGGCCACCATCGCCGAAGTGTACCCGCTCAACGCCTTTTTTGTGGCGCTGCTCCTGTTGGCCGCGATTCGCCGGCCCTGTTCCGCCGGCAAATTGGTGGGATTGGCCTTTTTGGCCGGGCTGGCCCTCACCCACCACCGCACGGTAGTGTTGCTGCTGCCGGCGCTGGCCCTTTACCTGCTGCTCACCTGCGATCTCGGCCTGCTGTTCCGCCCCAAAACGCTGCTGCTCAGCCTGTTGTTTTTCGCGCTGCCGCTGCTGCTGTACCTGTACCTGCCGCTGCGCGGCCACGTCGGTTCGCTGGACGGCACCTATCAAAACACGTGGGCCGGTTTTTGGCGGCAGGTGACGGCCAGCGGTTACAACACGTTTATTTTCGATAACCCCTTCAATCAATCCCGCGACCTCACGTTTTACGTTACCCTGCTGGCCGACCAGTTTTACACCACTGCGCTGGGGCTGGTCGGCCTGGCGTTTTTGGCCTGGTTTGGTCAGGGTCGATATCTGCTGCTGACCGGCGCGGCCTTTGTCACCTATTTTATTTTTAACCTGTTTTACAACGTCGCCGATATCGACGTGTTTTTCATCCCCAATTTTCTGATTTGGGCCGCGTGGAGCGGCGCGGGCGCGGCGTTTTTGCTGCAAACCGCCGCCGACCTGCCCCGCCGCTGGCTGAAATTGAGCTTCGCCGGCCTGATTTTGCTGGTCTTTGGGGTGATGCTCGGCCAACTGGCCCGCAGCAATTGGCCCACCGTGCAGGCGGCGCACAGTTGGGCCGTCCACGATTACGGTATCGATATGCTGCGCCAGCCGCTGGAAAATGATGCGGTGATTGTCGGCATTGTTGGCGAAATGACTCTGCTGCGTTATTTTCAGCAAACCGAGGGCTTGCGGCCCGATGTTGAAACCGTCGCCGCCGACCGGGAAGCCGACCGGCTGGCCGCCGTCGAGGCCCGGCTGGCGCAGCGCCGCCCCGTTTACCTCACCCGCCAACTCCCCGGCGCCGCCGAACGTTGGTCGCTGGCGGCGGTTGGCCCGCTGATCAAAGTGATGGCCCAGCCGGCCGCCGAACTGCCGCCCGGAGTTGAGCCGGTCAATCAGCCAGTCACCCCGGAAATTGCGCTGGCCGGTTACACCGTTGGCCGCGCCCCGCACACCGGCCCCGGTCCCGCGCCGGTGCGGCTGACGCTCTACTGGCAGGCCGCCGGCCCCATCCCCGCCGATTTGAAGGTGTCGGCCCGGCTGGTTACGTCCGCCGGTGAAACGCTGGCCGCCGTCGATGGCGTGCCGGTCCATTTTGCCTACCCCACTTCGGCCTGGCGGCCCGGTGAAATTGTGGCCGACGTGTACGACCTGCCGCTGCCGGCCACCGCCGCCGGGCCGGTGTCGCCGCTGCTCATCTGGTACAATCCCGCCCAAAACGCCGCCGAAGTTGGCCGGGTTGAACTGCCGCCCATTAATCTTGATTAGTGATATTTTTTACAAATATGTTTATAATAAATACTTGACAGCCCGGCCGGAGTGTGGTAATATCGAGCGCAACTGGCCGTTGGGCCAGTGCTTACCAACCAAATAACATGTACTCATCCAGAGGGGTGGAGGGAACGGCCCTGCGAAACCCCGGCAACCTGACTGGTCAAACCAGTGTTCGGTGCCAATTCCGTCAGAAAAAAATTTCTGGAAGATGAGAGCGAGTGTAATGATGCGCCAGCCTCTTCTTCGGAAGGGGTTTTTTATTCCCTCCGAACTGCGAGAGCCTCTCATTTTCCAACGAGAGGCTCTTTTTGTTGCGCCTCTTCGGCCAAAACAAAACGAAAAAGGAGACACAGATGGCTAAAAAATTGAGCACCCAGGTTGTCCATGCCGGCGAAAAGCGGGTCAAATCGCACCACGCGCTGACCACGCCCATTTACCAGACCAGCACCTACACCTTTGAAAATACGCAGGACATGATCGATTTTATGGAAGCCCGGCTGTGGGGCGACGAGATTGAGCGCGAAGAGTACGGCCGCTACGGCAACCCGACCGCAGCGGCGGTGGAGGCCAAGCTGGCCCAGCTCGATGGCGGCGAGGCGGCCTGTCTGTTTTCCAGCGGAATGGCGGCCATCACCACCACGCTGCTGTCGCTGCTGGGGGCGGGCAGCCACATCATTTACACCAACGACAGCTATCGCCGCACGCGCCAGTTTATCACCCAATTTTTGGGCCGCTACGGCGTCGAATCCACCCAGGTGCCAATGGGCGATTACGCCGCGATCGAGGCGGCGATTCAGCCCAACACCAAAGTCATCCTGTCAGAATCGCCGACCAACCCCTACCTGCGCGTGCTGGATTTGGAGAAGCTGGTGGCCATCGCCCAAAAATATGGCCTCAAAACGGTCATCGACAGCACTTTTGCCACGCCCATCAACCAGCGCCCGCTGGAATTTGGCGTCGATTTTGTGGTTCACTCGGCCACCAAATATTTGGGCGGCCACAACGATCTGCTGGCTGGCGTGGTTATCGGCAGCGGGTATATGGTGGGTGCGGTGCGGGATTTGCGCGGGATTCTGGGCGATGTCAGCGATCCGCAGACGGCCTACCTGCTGCTGCGCGGCATCAAAACGCTGGAACTGCGGGTGCTGCGCCAAAACGATACCGCCGGAAAGCTCGCTCACTTTTTAGCCCAGCACCCGGCGGTGCGGCGGGTGTACTACCCCGGCCTGCCCAGCCACCCCGATCATGCGGTGGCGGCGGCGCAGATGAGCGGCTTTGGCGGCGTGGTCAGTTTTGAACTGGACACGGATTTTGCGGGGACGGGCCAATTCATCGACCGGCTGGAGATTCCGTACATTGGCCCCAGTTTGGGCGGGGTTGAGTCGCTGGTGGAGCAGGTGGCGCTGGTGAGCTACTTTGACCTGTCTACCGAGGAGCGGGCGGCTATTGGCATCAGCGACGGGCTGGTGCGGCTGGCGGTGGGCATTGAAGCCGCCGATGATTTGCTGGCCGATCTGGCGCAGGCGCTCGATAAGTCGTTCAATACCGAAACGCTATTTCAGGCAGTCAACGGCAGCGGCAAAGTTTCGCCGATGGTGCTGTACCGGCGCTAAACGTGGCGGCGGAATGGCGGAAGGCCGCTCCCCCGGTTGGCCGGTTACTGCCCGGATTGGTACAGCCCCACGCTGGTGCGGCCGTCATCTTCCGAATTAATGGTGATCATCAGCGTTAGGTTTTCTTTTTCAAAGGTGAGCAGGCCGGTTTTGTCATCGCTAAAGGCGGTGGACTCGTTTTCGGCCCAGCCCAGCGGCGGAAGCTGCGCCCGGTAAAATTCCAGCACCGCTGCCACCGGCAAGGCGGTGAAGTAGGTGGTGGCCCCCGGCATCGAAATAACCTCTTCGGCGTTATCCGGCAGCGGGAAGGCGGAGCCAGTATCGCCGCCGGCCGGCGTGTCGCCCCCGCCAGTCATTGCCGGTGGTTCAAACGGCAGGGTCATGCTGACAAAATAGCCCCCGTCGAT
>CAYOXS010000167.1:0-4671 GCA_964407935.1 uncultured Caldilineaceae bacterium | reverse complement strand
GGCTGACGCTGATGTCGCCGTTGATGTCGGTCAATTCAATGCTGATTTTGTACGACTCAAAGCGGCTGAAGCCTGCAAACTGGCCTTTGATGTGGACGCCGCTGGCCTCAAGCAGGTATTTAACCAGATAGCCGCCATCCTCGGCCAGCCATGCCTCGCCGGATACGCTGTCGGCGGTGAGCACATTGGGCAGCATATTTTCTGCCGAAAATGCGCAGTGAATGGCTGAAATGCCGTTCACCGGCACCGGCGCGGAGTCGCAGGTGGCGGTTTGGGGCAGGGCGGCAAAAATTTCCGGGTTGGTAAACTGGTTCAGCCCCAGCAGGCCGCGCTGGGCAATCCAGCTATCGCCGCTGCCCGGCACCGAGATGCGGGTGTAGGTTACGTCATCCACAAAAAACAGCTCGCTGGTCGAGTCGCTTTGAATGCCGCCCTCGCTTTTGATGGAGGTGGTTTGGTGGCGCTGGCGGGGATTGCGGTTGATTTCCAGCGTGTATTCCTGCCGCTGGTTAGTGAGCTGATCGCCGGTTGATTGGCCCTGCGCCCCGTTAATTTCCAGCAGGATGGTGGCCCGAAAGGCGGTCAACTGCTCCAGGCCGCCAACGCCGGGAAAAGGGACGGTTTCGGGCTGGGCCGGTTCCGGCGGGCTGGCGGGCATGGTCTCGCCGGTCGCTTCGGTTTTGGGCGATTCAAGCGCGTCGCCGGCGGCTTGTTGCGCCGGTTGTGCGGCGGTTGGTGCGGCCTCTGCGCCCAAAGACACCTGCGACGAGGCGGACTCTTCGGCGCTTTCTGATTGGCCGCAGGCCGTTAGCCCCATCACACTGAACACAATCAACCACAACAAGACATGTTTCACCATTGCCCAAACTCCTCTCGATGGATTTGGTTCAAGTCTAAAACAAGTCTGCCGGGATGTAAAGGGGAGGATGAGGCTATTGGCGCAAAATGGCCCGCACCGGCGAGCCGTCGCCGCCGGCAATTTTCAGCGGCAGGGCGATGAGTTCGTACTCACCGTCCGGCACGTTGTTGAAGATCAGCCCTTCTAAAATGGCGATGCCGTTGCGGCGGAGGGCGTTGTGGCCCGGCAGGGTTTGGCTGTCGATGGTGTCCATCGAAGGCGCATCGGAGCCAAAAAGGAACGCGCCGTGCCGGCCCAGCCAATCGGCCAGCTCCGGAGCGGGGTACACAATTTCGGCGGGGAACTGGTCCGGCGGCTGGTCGCTGGCCGCCGAGTGAACCAGCAGGCGCTGCACCCGGCCCCAATCGAGGCCGGGAAAATCGGCGGGGGTGAGCGGGCCGGCCGGTCGCGGCACTGTGACCACCGTGGCCGGGCCAATGTAGGCCGCCAGCGGCATCTGCTCGATGGTGCGGCCGCTGTTGAAAAAGTGAAAATCGGCGTCAACGTGCGTGCCGGTGTGGCTGCTGATGGTCAGTGTAGTCAAATTCACCGACTCACCGCGGCTCATGGCCATAATAATTTCGCTGGCAAACGGGGTGTCGCCGGGCCAAACCGCAATCCGGGGCGAAAGTGTGCGGGTAATATCGAAGATTTTGGGAGATTTATTCACGATTCTAACCAAATATTTATGGTATTTTTACGGTTTAAGTCTTGAATTTGGGTGTAGATTGGAGTAAAATTTACGTAGACCCACGTTGTTAGCTGGCATATCCCGACGGATGGAGCGACCATCACAGGGATACGTCAGCGTCGCCCTTATTTTTTTATTTCTAAAGCACTTATTGTGCGCCGGGGGCGATTTTAGGAGCGCCATCGGCGCTCCTTTTTTATTGGGATAATTTATTGGGGAGAAAAATCAGGGCCGCTTTGAGCAATCAGTTGATCGAGCATAATCATCAAGGCTTCTAGTTCTCCGGCGCAGCAGCGGCACTGTTTAAGGTGCTGCTGAACGGCGGGCATAACATCGGCCGGGTTGCCTTTGGCCACAAGTAACTCGGCGTACATATCCAAAACTTCGTGGCATTCCTCGCAGCCAATTTCAATGTCTTCGGTTTCAAGCGCAGATTTTAGCAGCGCCTGCCATTTATACTCTGTCATATCAGTTTTCCCGGTGCGGAATTGCGTGTCATTACGTTTTTTAGACGCCCCTTGGCAGGCTTTCTTACCTGTTAGTTATACAATTTCAGAATGTAATCTGGATCAAGCCCTAAATTTTGCAGCCCCCGTTTGAGTTTTAACCGGGCATCGTGCAACAGTTTGTACACATTATTGGCATTGGTGTCCATTATCCGGGCCACTTCGGCAATGGGCACGTTGTCAACCCGCACCGCAATTAATGCCTGGCGCTGGCGGTCGGTCAGTTCATTATTGACCACTTCCTCGATGGCCGCCCACAGTTGCCGGCGTTCGCTTTCGGTATCCGGTGAGCTGCTGTTATTGCTGGGAATTTCCAAAATCTCCTGCATTGAGGAGCCGGTTTCGGTGAGCGCGTCCAGCGAAAAGTCTCGCCACTTGGCCCGGCGCAGTTCGCTGATGGTATGGTTGGCCGCTATTTTTGAGGCCCACGTGGTGAACTTACTTTTACCCTGGAAATTCCCCAGATTTTCCTGCACTTTTAAAATTGTGTCCTGGGCAAAGTCATTGCTCATTTGTCGCAGTTCGGTTTCGGCCAGATGGCCCAGGTCGCTGCGGGCGTACAGGTAGGCCAAAATGCCGCGCCGCAAGTGCTGCAGCAAATCTTCAATTGCCTGCGCCTGGTTGGGATGGCCGTCACTAAGTTCGGCCAGCCAGGTTTCGTTGGTGCGTTCCATGCCAGATTCCTGCCAGATCGATATTGAACCCCATCTTAATTCACTCCACGGAAATAGGCCAACTGTCAATCGTCACGTGGTCACCGGCCACTGCGCCGTTTTCAATGACCGGCAGCCGGCTGAAATCGTTGGCATCGTACAGGCCAATGCTCAGCACATATTGCCCCGGCGCGGCGTCGGCGGGGATGGCCAACTGATAGCTGTCGGCCAGATATTCCGGCGGCAGCCAGCCGGCAGTGGGGAATTGCCCGCCGCCCGGCGGCTGGTCCTGCTGGCTGATAATTTGCCCCTGCCCATCGAGCAGATGGACAAAAACCGTCCAGTTGCGGTCAAACGGGGCCAGCGCCTGCCAGTAGAGCGTTAGCGGCAGCACGCCGCCCGGCGCAACCGGGGTCGAGGGCGCATCGAGGCCGGCCAGCCGGGCCTGCCCGTTAAAATCGGCGTCGATGGCTACCTGCCAGGCCGGCGGCTCAAACAGGTGCGGCCGGTCAATAGTGGCGATGGGCTGCAGCGGCAGGCTGTCGCTATTGTTGACCGGCAGCGGCTGGCCATCGCCGGTGAGCAGCCGCAGCGACAGGCGATACTCGCCCGGCGGCAGGGTTGGCTGCAGCAGCGCGTCGTGCGGGTCGCGCAGCAAAAAGCCGGGCGACCAGTTTTCGGCGGGCCAAATGGGCGGCTGCGGCAGCGACAGCAGCACCTGCCCGGCGGCATCGTGCAGTTCAATTTGCACGGTCAGCGGGCCGGGCTGTTGGCCCAACGATTGCCAAAACAGCGTCAGCGGCAGGGTTTCGCCGGCTTTGAACGGCCCCTCGCCCAGCGAATAGCCGATCAGTTGCGCCCGGTCGCCAAAACGGGCGTCCGTGCGGGTTTGCACCGGCAGCGCGTCAACCCCCAGCGGCGGCTGCGGCGCGATCAACTCCAGCTCGGCCAGTGGCAGTTCCGCGCCCTGCGGCTGGCCGGCGGCGTCGAGCAAATCCAGCGGCCGGGCGTCGCTGGCCTGCCGCACGCTCAACAGCAGCCGGTACTGGCCCGGCGGCGCGCCCGCCGGCGTCAGCAAACCGTGCCGGTCGGTTAAATTTTCACCCACGGCCAGATCGGTAAAATCGACCTGCCCGGCGCGCGGGCGGCTGTCGCGGCTGGCCCAGGTGCGGCCGGCGGCATCAACCAGCCGCAAACTGACCAGATGCTCGCGGCCAACGGTGTCGTCTTTGCGCCAGCGCAGTTCCACCGGCACAATGTCGCGCCCGGCGGCAAATTTATCGCCGCCCACCTGCGCCGAAAGCAGGCTGAACTTGTTTGCAAAATTGGCGGCGGGCAGCTCGACCACGGGTGTTTGGGCCGCGCCGGCCAGAGTCAATTTGAGTTGGGGGCTGTACCAGCGCAGCAGCGCCGGGTAGCCCAACTCGGCGATGGCGGCTTCGGCTTCATCTTCCCAAATGTGGCCGCCGGCCTGATACGCCGGAAACCACAGCCGCGGCGATTCGGACAGAATGGCGCTCAAATCGGCGTGGAGTTGGGGCGCGTGGCCCTCAGCCGCCGACCAGCCCGCGCCCCAGC
Source organism: uncultured Caldilineaceae bacterium (assembly GCA_964407935.1). Lineage (GTDB taxonomy): Bacteria > Chloroflexota > Anaerolineae > 4572-78 > J111 > J095. The sequence goes on along the minus strand of CAYOXS010000167.1, from coordinate 345 downwards.
CCGGCACTTCAAACAGCCGGGGGCGGGGCGGCGGCAGGTAAGCCTGATAAAAGCCCCACTGCCACTGGTAGCTGGCCAAAATGGTGTCGGCGGGCGTGGCCACGGCGGCAACCTCGCGCAGCAGGGGCCGGTAATCTTCGTCGGGGTAACGGGGGTCGGTGTAAAAAACAAACAGGCTGACCACTATCGGCAGCAGCAGCGCGATCACGGCTGTGCCCACCAGCCAATAGTGGCGCTCCCACAACCAGATCAGCCCCGCGCCGATGAGCAGCCAGAAGGCCGGCGCGGCCAGCAGCAGCGTGCGCTCAAAAAAGCGGGGGGTAAAGGGGTAAATCAGGTTGACCA
>CAYOXS010000166.1:0-12535 GCA_964407935.1 uncultured Caldilineaceae bacterium | reverse complement strand
CGCGTGGCCGGCATGGTGCCGCGCACGCAAGCCCGCATCATCACTTTTGGCCTCAAACGCGGGGCCGATGTCCGCGCCAGCGACCTTAAAATTTCGCCGGAGGGGCTGGCTTTTACCCTGCACTACGATGGCAAAAGCTATCGCAGCAGCACCCCGCTGATTGGCCGGCACCACATTTACGCCATTCTGGCCGCCGTGGCCGCCGGGCTGGTGTTTGATATTCAGCCCAGCGTGGCCCTGGCCGCGCTGAAAAATTTGCCGCGCACCCCCGGCCGCATGAATCTGCTGCCCGGCAAAAACGGCACGCTGATTCTGGACGACACCTTCAACGCCAGCCCGGAAGCAACCCTGGCCGCGCTGGAAACGCTGGCCGAATTTCCCGGCGCCAACAAAATCGCTATTTTGGGCGACATGCCCGATTTGGGCGAAGGCGAGGAAGAAGCGCACCGGCAGGTGGGCGATTTTGCGGCCACGGTGGTTCACCGGCTGGTAACCAAAGGCGAGGCGGCGCAGCTCATTGGCACGGCCGCGCTGGAGCGCGTGAGCGGGTTGGGCAAACACGCCGTCCACGTTACTTTTACCAGCGACGACGCCGCCGCCGCGGTGCAGGATTTGCTCTCGCCGGATACGGTAATTCTGGTTAAAGGCGGCCCGGCGGCGCGGATGGAGCGCGTGGTGGAGCGGCTGCTGGACAATCCCCGCGTCGATCACTGGAAGCTGGTGCGGCAGGAAGCCGGCTGGCAGCAGGTGCGCTCGGAGCAGCCGGCCCGCCCCACCTGGGTAGAAATCGATCTGGAAGCGGTGGCCAACAACGTGCGCCGGCTCGTTGAAATTGTGTCGCCGGCCAAAATTATGGCCATTCTCAAAGCCGATGCCTACGGCCACGGCATGGTCAAAGTTGCCCGCACCGTGCTCAACAACGGCGGCAGTTGGGTGGGCGTGGCCACGCTGGGCGAGGCCATCAAACTGCGCAAAAGCGGCATCGACGCCCCAATTTTGGTGCTGAGCTACATGCCCGCCTGGCAGGCCCACGAAGCCATTCGCTACAACGTGAGCGCCACCATTTTCACCGAGGAGTTGGCCCGCGCCTTTAGCCAGGCCGGCGAAGATTTGAACACCACGGCGCTGGCTCACATTAAAGTTGACAGCGGCATGGGCCGGCTGGGACTGCTGCCGGAACAGGTGCTGCCTTTTATGGAGAAGCTGGCTCGCCTGCCCGGCCTGCGGGTTGAAGGGATGTACACTCACTTTGGCACCGCCGATGACGACGTACCCTACGCCCGCGAGCAACTGTGCCGTTTTAACGAGCTGCTGGCCCAACTGGATGCCGCCGGGCTGCGGCCGCCGCTGGTGCACGCGGCCAACACCGCCGGCCTGCTCAACCTGCCGGACGCTCGCTTTGATATGGTCCGGCCCGGCATTGGGTTGTACGGCCTGCCGCCGAGCGCCAACTCGCCGCTGCCGGTGGGCTTTCGGCCGGCGCTCACGTTTAAAAGCACGGTGGGGCAGGTAAAAACGCTGCCGGCGGACAGCCCCATTGGTTACGGGGCCACCTATCGCACTCAGGGCGAAGAGACCATCGCCATTATTCCGGTTGGCTACGCCGATGGCTTTCGGCGGGCGCCGCGCACCTGGGGCGAAGTGCTGGTTAAAGGCCAGCGCGCCCCGCTGGTGGGGCGGGTGAGCATGGACCAGAGCGCCATCAACGTGACGCATATTCCCAACGTGCGGCAGGGCGATGAGGTGGTGCTGATTGGCCGCCAGGGCAGCGAGGAGATCACCGCCGAAGAGGTGGCGGCCAACCTGGGCACCATCAATTACGAGGTAGTCAGCGAACTGCTGGCGCGTATTCCGCGAGTCTCGTAACCCTATTCTACCCGCACCAGTTTGATGGGCGTTTTGGCCCGTAAATCGTACAAATCCGGGCGGCGATCATACAGCGGCCGGGTATTGCCCACCTCCCGATGCACGGCCAGACTGGTTAAATCCAGATCGGCAATGACCACCGTTTCGGTGTTGGGTTCGGCCTCGCCGGCGGTGGCATTGAGCGGAAATTGAAAATCGCTGGGGGTGAACACCGCCGCCTGCCCGTAGTTGATCAAATAGGTGCGGTTGGGCAAATTGCCCACGTTGCCGGCCAGCACCACGTAAATTGAGTTTTCAACGGCGCGAGCCTGGGCCGTAAAACGGACGCGGTTGTAGGCTTTGCGCTCGTCGGTGCTGAAGGGCACAAACAGCACTTCGGCCCCGGCCTGGGTGAGCAGCCGGGTGGCCTCGGGAAATTCAACATCGTAACAAACCTGAATGGCAATCCGGCCCAGCGACGTTTCAAAAACCTTCATTGACTCGCCGGGGCGAATATCCCACACTTTGCGCTCGCTGGGGGTGATGTGCAGTTTATCCTGCGTGTACACGTTGCCGGTGGGCGAAAACAGGTGGGCTACATTGTAAATGCCGTTAGCGCGGCGGACCGGGTGAGACCCGCCAATGATGTGCAAATTGTGTTTGATGGCCAGCCGGGTGAACATATCAAGATAGCGGTCGGTCAGGTCAGCCAGGGCGGCCACAGACTGGTGCGAATCCCAATCCGGCGGCATTGTGCTAAACAACTGCGCCGTAAAAAATTCGGGCAGCAACAAAAAGTGGCAGTGGTAGGTGTCGGCGGTATCTACAAAAAAGGTAACGCTCCGCTCAAATTCTTCCCAGGATGAAATAGGCCGCATCAGGTATTGCGCGGCGCAAACCCGGATTTTGCGCACCGGCCGGTGCAGCGGGGCGGCGGCAATTTTGCGCCGCTCCGGTTTGTAATCGGGATTGGGCATTTCCAGCAGGGTGCTGTAGTTGAGGCTGGAATCATCCCATACAAAATCCAGCAGCACCCGGTTAACCTGATAACCGGCCCGCAAATGCATGTTTAGCGCCGGGTCAAAAATATTGCCCGCCGCCGCTTCGCGCACATACTCTTCGGCGGTCAGTTTGCCGGCATACTCGTTGTAGCCGGGAATCCGGCCAAAAGCGAGGGTGCGGCGCAGGTTGTATCGCTTCATTAATCTGCGGCGCTGCTTGTACAGCAGTTTGGAAATGCCCTGCCCCCGAAAATCGGGGTGCACGGCGATGTCGGCTCCGTAGAGCGTATCGCCGCCGGGGCTGTGTGAACTGAACGTACCCACGCCGGTGATTTCCGGGTAGGTGTACTGGGCGTCGTCGGCTAGCTGCACAATCAGCGAAGTAGCGTAGCCCACAATCTGGCCCTCAACCTCGGCCAAAAACTGACCCTCCGGGAAGGCGGCAAACTGCATATCATATTTGCGGGCGTTGTAGTGGCCGCCATCTTCTGGAAAATCCGGATAGGCGGCCCGGTGGCAGGCCACAATCCCGGGGATGTCGTCTGGCTGCCAGCGCCGTACTTTAACTTTAGGTTTGGTCATTGTGTTACTCCTTAATTTAATGTGCCATGTATTGTGGCGAAAAACGGGTGATTTGCCAAGTGGCTTTTAAAGTGAGTTCGGTGGGTTGGGTGAGTTTAAGTTTTGAGTTTTAAGTTTTAAGTTTTGAGTTCGTGTTGCGTGTTGCGTCGTTCGTCACTCGCAGTGTCGCAGTGTCGCAATTCGTAAATCCAAAATCTAAAATACCCAAAGGGCACTTCGTCCAAAATCGTCATTCGCCACCGAATACTCTATTTTTTGTGGCCCCTCTGGGCGCAAGTATAATAAGGGCAAATTTTGTTTGGGTTTGGAGAAGACGATGCGCCGATTGCCAGTACTACTAACCGTTTTTGTTGTCGCGCTCATGATGACCGCCTGTTCCGGCGACGAAGAAGTAAAAGAAGTGCCGCCCACACCCAAACTGGCCGTAGTAGAATTTGCCACCCCGGCGCCCTCGTCAACGCCAACCCAACCCCCGGCCGTAACAGCCACCCCAACGCCAGCCCCAACGGTAGGCATGGGCATCGCGGCCAGCGCGCCGGCCATCCAATCTGCCGCCGAGTTGGAGCAGTACATCGCCAGCCGCCCGGCCGATGTGAACCCGCTGACCGGCCTCAAAGTGGATGATCCCGCCCTGCTGCAGCGCCGGCCGTTAATGGTGCGCGTGGGCAACGATCCTGTCGCCCGGCCACAGGTGGGGCTGATTGACGCCGACATTGTGTACGAAGAAATCACCGAGTGGTGGGTGACGCGCTTTACCGGTATCTTTTTAAGCAAAGACCCCACTACCATCGCCCCGGTGCGTTCGGCGCGGCTGATCAATTTGGAGCTTGTGCCGCAGTACCAGGGCGCGCTGGCCAGCTCCGGCGGCTCCGATGGCGTGCGCTGGCTGCTGTCTCAATCTGACATTGTGGATTTGGACGAGCTGTTTGTGCCGCTGCCCTACTTTTACCGCGAGAACGAGAACTGGGCCACCCGGCTGGCGTTTGACGCCACAGTGGCCCGGCAGTACCTGGCCGACGAAGGGCTGGACACCGCCATAAAACTACGCGGTTTCTATTTTACGCCCAGCATCGATGACAAGACACTGCCGCCGGGCGTGTTGTCTGACGCCAGCGAAGTTGTAATCCCCTTCCCGCAAGTCACCAGCGAAGCCACCTGGAAATACGATCCGGCCAGCAACAGTTATCTGCGTTTCACCACCGGCGAACCGCACTACGATTTGGGCGGCAAGCAAATTGCCGCCGCCAATGTGATCATCTACTTTGCCGAACACCAGGCCACCGACATTGTTGAAGACAGCAACGGGGCCACATCTATCCGCATGATAATGAATGGCCGGGGCGCGGCCTGGCTGCTGCGCGATGGCAAACTGCTCAAAGGCAACTGGGAAACCGACGGCACGCAAACGCCGCAGTTTGTGTTTGACAACGGCCAGCCGATGCCGCTCAAACCGGGCAATACGTGGGTGCAGGTTATCCCACTGGATTATTTTGTGACTATTGACGGCAAAGAGGATACCTCGCTGCCAGAATTGATTCAGCCTGCCACTACCGACACCGCCGCGCCAACTGCCACTTCGCCGGCGGCTCCCACCCCAACCGCAACCCCCATCGGCGCCCGGCCAACCGCTACGCCGGCGGGCAGCACCAACTGAATCCGGCAAAGCCAGTTTTGCCGGCCTGAATTTGATTTCTGAGGTTGCGATTTTGGGGGTAATTGCTCCTCAGATAGTTGCATGCTATAATCCGGCGCTAATTAAACAGCAGACGTTTTGCAGCAAAATCCTTTGGCTTCGGGGAGAGAAGAGACTACATGCAATTTTTTGCCAACCTCGTGCTGTACATTGTGATTGCCTTAGGCGTTGGCTACGGCCTGCGCAAGATTCAAGGCCCGGAAGGCGAGCCTCGGATCAGGTGGTACATTAGCGGCCTGATCATTGGCGGCCTGTGCGGTATTGCCAATGCCGTACTGGTTAGCGGCGGCCTGATATTTGGCTACGGCTTTAATTTTGAAGTTGTGCTGGGGGCCTTTACCGGTGGGTTGGGTACCGGGCTGCTCATTGGAGTTCCCATCGGCCTGATCACCGCCTACGATATGACCAAACGTTTTGGTCTGGTCGATGGCTGGCTCCTCTTCTTTAAAATCATCATCATTTTTATCGTCATTGGCGGCACCATTTCTTCGCTGGCAGTACCCAAATATTCCGGCGAGCAGTGGTTTGACTTTTTTGTGTTTGGCGTAGCACAGGGCGGAATTTACGCGTTGATTGCGCTGGGCTACACGCTGGTGTACGGTATTTTATTTATGATCAACTTTGCCCACGGCGAAGTGTTTATGAGCGGCGCGTTTACGGCCTTTTTTGTGGCTCGCGCCCTGGCCCAGCCGGGCGCCGATGGCGCGCCGTCGATGCTGGAAGCCAACCCCATCCCGGCGCTGTTGCTCATTTTTTTAACGGCGATGGTCACCTCAACCCTTGTGGCTGTGGCGGTTGAGCGAATCGCCTACAAACCCCTCCGGCGCGCGCCCCGATTGGTTCCGTTGATTACGGCCATTGGGGCGTCTTTCTTTTTACAGTACGCCTTTCGGGGATTTTACGGGTCCGGGGTAGAAGCCTATCCGCAAGTGCCAATGCTGGTGGGTGATATGACTGTTAGCGATCTGACCTATTTTCTGGGGATGATCCTGATGGTAGTCGCCGGATTTTTTGCGCTGATGCCGGTTCATCGGCGCTTGACGCAGGCGTTTATCAGCCGGGCCAACCTCAGTTGGATGCCGACGATTATTACCGGCGCTATTTTAATTGTTGTGGCCTATTCATTAGCCCCGCTGGTTCAATCTGTCCTTGACTCAATTTTTAACAGCAGCTTCCCGCTCCCCCCGGAAGTTGCCGAATCGCTGGGCATCAGCAGCCGCGCCGAATTCCCGATACCTGTTTCTAAAATTCAGTTTATGGTGGTTATCAGTTCGGTATTGCTGATGATTGGCCTGTACAACTTCATTCAGCGAACCAAAATTGGCAAGGCCATGCGCGCCGTGGCTGAAGATAAAGACGTGGCGGCCTTAATGGGCATCGATGTTAACCGCGTGATCACCATTACTTTTGGCATGGGTGCGGCGCTGGCCGGAGCGGCCGGGGTACTGTACGGTTTAATGTTCCGGCAGGTAAACTTTTTTATGGGCTTTTTCCCCGGCCTCAAAGCCTTTACTGCCGCGGTGCTGGGCGGCATTGGCAACGTGCCCGGCGCAATGTTGGGCGGCTTCTTTCTGGGCATTTTTGAGTCGGTGGGGCCCAGCCTGTTTCTGGAAGGACTGGGCATCGCCGCGCCCTATCAATTGAAAGACGCCATCGCGTTTACCATGCTGGTATTGGTGCTCATTTTCCGGCCCACCGGGATTATGGGCGTCGATTTGGGCAAAAAGAAAGCGTAGGAGCCAGCCATGCAACTCAACTGGAAAAAATTTGTTCAATACGGTTTGATCACAGGTATCTCGATTGTTTTTGTGAGTTTGGTGGGGATGCTGGAAGCTTTTGATGGCCGCGATGTTATTTTTAATGTGCTGTCGTTGGGGCAAGCACTGATTTTGGTGATTGGGCTGGGCATGGGTTATGTTGTAGCCATGAAAACCGCGCGCGGAAAAACCGTTCCGGCGCTGGTGGGCGGGCTTGTGTCTGGCGCGGTCGGTGGTGCTGTGGCCTCGCTGCTGGTGGTGCTAATGACAACCTGGGAAGGCATGCGCGATATGTTTATTAACGCCTCGCCCGGGTTAATGAAAATCCTTTCCTTTTCACAGGACTCGCTGGCCATCGGCATGGTGTATCTGGTTGGAACAATTGCCGTGTTAAGCCTGATTGGCGCCGCCATTCAATTACTGCCCAGCACCCCCCGGCGAATGGTGATTGCCGGCCTCGGCGCGGTGCTGTTGATTGGTATGTTGCAAGAACTGCTCAGTGTGATGATGGGCCGCTTTGGTGCGGGCAAATCGCTGGCCAGGTTTTTATTTGGGCGGAAAGGATTATCAACTTACGGCGCAATATCGGTTTTTATTGTGTTTGCCCTGCTCAACGGGTTGTGGAGCGCACAAAGTCAGCAAGCCAAAGCCAGAGTGAAACAACTACCGGCCGGCCAGCGCGCCGCATTTAACTGGGGTTTGATTGTTGTTGGCATTATATTGATGTTCTTTTTGCCGCAAATTGTTGGCCCCTACATCAGCCAGATTTTGGTGCTGGTGGGGCTGTATACGCTGATGGGGCTGGGGCTTAATATTGATATTGGCCTGGCCGGCCTGCTGGACCTGGGTTTTGTAGGCTTTTTTGCCATTGGCGCTTACACCGCCGCGCTGCTCACCTCAACCGCCGATCTGGGGCTATCAACCGTTATTAACAACCAGTCAGGCGCATCGTATACCTCGTTCTGGGTGGCTATCCCTATTGCGGTGGCTGTGGCGGGCATTGCCGGCGTCTTTTTAGGTATTCCGGTGCTGCGCATGCGCGGCGACTACCTGGCCATTGTCACCCTGGGTTTTGCCGAGATTATCCGCATTTTGGTGCTGTCAAACTTTTTGCAGCCGTATTTGGGCGGCGCGCAGGGGATTCTCAACATTCCCAAACCAGATTTGGGCTATATTGGTACTCTGGAACAAATGCTGCCGGCATCGGTCCGAGACTATCTTTTCCCCTTTGCCAGCCCAGAAGGGATTATCAAAGACCCGCAGCATTTCTATTACCTGATCATTTTGGGCTGCGTGCTGGTGGGGTTTGTGGCCTGGCGGCTGCAAAACTCGCGGATTGGCCGCAACTGGATGGCCCTGCGCGAAGATGAGGATGTGGCCGAGGCGATGGGGATCAACCTGATTGCCGCCAAGTTGATGGCCTTTGGCACGGGCGCAGCCTTTGCCGGCTTTAGCGGCGCCATTTTTGCGGCGCAGGTGGGTTCGGTATTCCCCCACAGCTTTGGGTTAATAGTGTCAATCAACGTGCTCAGCCTGGTGATCATTGGCGGCTCTGGCAGTATTCCGGGCGTAATTGTTGGCGCGCTGGTGCTGGTGGGCCTACCCGAACTGTTGCGTGAGTTTTCGGAATTTAGAATGCTTATTTACGGCGCGCTGTTAATTGTGATGATGCTGGTTAAACCGGAAGGATTCTGGCCGTCTGAAGTGCGCCGGCGCGAACTGCACGAAGACAGCGAACCGATCATCGTTCCCGAAGAACCGGCCGTTGTCGCCGGTCAAACCGCATAGGAGCAGGTGCAATGGCCTCAATTTTATCGGCAAAAAGCGTCACCAAACGGTTTGGCGGCCTGGTGGCCGTAGACCATGTAGATGTTGAAATCAAAGAAAAATCCATCCACGCCATTATTGGCCCCAACGGTGCGGGGAAGAGCACCCTGTTCAACTGCATCACCGGGTTTTACCCTATTGATGAAGGCAAAGTAATTTTTAGAGACCAACCGCTGCAAGACATTCCGCCAGACCGCATTACCCGGCGGGGAATCTCGCGCACCTACCAGAATATTCGCCTGTTCAATAATATGACTGCTTTGGAAAATATTTTGGTGGGGCAGGAGCCGCATCTCAAATCTGGCTGGTTGGGCGCGGTGCTGGGGCTACCCGGCACCCGGCGCGAAGAAGAACATATTCACGAAGAGGCGCGCCGGCTGCTGAACTTTATCGGTATGCGCGGCAAAGGCGATATTGTGGCCAAAAATCTGCCCTACGGCGATCAGCGCCGGCTGGAAATTGGCCGGGCACTGGCCAGCCAGCCGGTCTTGTTACTGCTCGATGAGCCGACCGCCGGCATGAACCCCAACGAAACCGCCGAATTGACCGCTTTTTTCCGGCGCATTCGCGATGAACTGGGCATTACCATTTTGCTCATTGAACACGATATGCGGGTGGTGATGGGCATTTCAGAGCAGATCACCGTGCTTGATTACGGCCAAAAAATCGCCGAAGGTACACCGGAAGATATTCAGAGCGACCCTAGGGTTATTGAAGCTTACCTGGGCCGAAGCGCAACCGGCGGCCTGAGAGAAAAAGAAAAACCCGCAAAAGAAACCACGGAAGGCTGACCCACCTATGGCCCTACTAGAAGTTGAAAACGTTCACAGCTATTACGGAAACATCCACGCGCTCAAGGGTATCTCGTTATCTATTGACAAGGGCGAAATTGTAACGCTCATTGGCGCCAACGGCGCCGGTAAAAGCACAACCTTAAAAACCATCAGCGGTATTGTCCGGCCTCGGGTGGGTGTGGTTCGCCTCAACGGCGAAGATCTGGCCAATTATAACGCCCACGAAATTGTGTTTAAAGGGGTTTCCCAGGTTCCCGAAGGCCGGGGAGTGTTCTCCCGGCTCACCGTTAAAGAGAATCTGGAAATGGGTGCCTACATTCGCAACGATGCTGCCCAGATTGCCGAAGACATCGACCGGATTTTTACCCTGTTTCCGCGCCTCAAAGAGCGGCAAAAACAGATGGCTGGCACACTCAGCGGCGGCGAACAACAAATGCTGGCTATGGGCCGGGCGTTGATGGCGCGGCCAAAAGTGCTGCTCCTCGATGAACCCTCAATGGGGTTGGCCCCGATTCTGGTTGAAAGCATTTTCGAGACCGTCCAAAACCTTAATAAAGAAGGCTCAACAATTTTGCTTGTTGAACAAAACGCATTGATGGCTCTGCAAATTGCGCACCGGGGGTATGTGATTCAGACCGGCCAGATTGTTCTGCACGATAGCGCCAAAGCGCTGCAAAGCAACGAGACGGTGCAGAAAGCGTACCTCGGGATAGATTAATCCCCCTATCTTTGTCATCAAAAAAGCCCGGCCAGAAATCGCCGGGCTTTTTTTACGCCGGAAAAAATTGGAACGATCTGCGCCGCCGACAAAACCATTGCCAGAACAGCCTCGCCCAACTGCCTCCGCCGATTGGGTTGAATATCCCCAATCAGCGTATAGCTTCCGTAGTGTTTACGTTGAGTAACAGAATTGTTGATATGTTATTATTAAGCTGTAAAGCAAGTTTTTTGGGGTTTTTGGTCGGCTGATTTAAGCTTAAGGCATGTTCATCTTCTCCTCCTTTTGGGAAGCCTGGTAACTAAGTTACCAGGCTTCTTTATTTATCTGGCATAAATAAGATAGGACAAAGGTATAAAATGTTATGTAAAATAATATATTGAACATAAGCATCGATACTGATATAATAACACCTATCAACTGTACTTTGAGGTGCAAATATCGGGATTGTTTTGACCAGGCTCAGATTCATCATTAATGATAAAATTTGGGCTTTTTTATTTGGGTTCAAACTCGATGATGTCACAGATCGCGCCAATTGGCGGAAGCGTTGAATAGTTACCTGCATTATGGCAAGTAAATCTAAAACATTATGTCTAAAAACTGTTGCATAAAAATCAAAGTACCGATATAATTGTTTTTAACATAAAGGCTTGACATAGTGAAAAACATGTTTTACTATGTCAATAACGCGCCAGTTCTGCGGTAAGGGGATGACCAAAGGCTGGCACGGGGGGAGTACTATATCAAAAATAGTTATTTGCCGTAGGAGGAAAACATGAAAAAAATCTTTACCGTTATTATCCTCGTGGCAGCCTTGCAACTTTTGCTTGTGTCTGCCAGCTACGCTGCGCCTCCCGCTTGGGGTGGGGGCGGAGCGTATCACAAGGTCATGTACGGCGAAACGCTGTACAGCATTGGCCGCATGTATAATGTTAACCCCAACTGTATCGCCGAAGCAAACGGCCTGTGGAATCCCAACGTAATCTATGCTGGCGAAGTGCTGTATGTGCCCAGCAACTGTGGTTCGTACCCCTGGTACGGTCACCGACCGGTAAACTATCCTGGCAACTGCTGGAACGACTGCTACTCCGGTTGCGGCTATGACAACTGCCAGCCAGTCCGCTATCCAGACAAATGCTGGGATAACTGCGGTTGGTCCGGCAAGTCTCACAGCTACGGTTACGACTACACCGGCTACTACTATAGCTACGGCTATCAGCAGCGATACAGCCACACCTGCGGTTATTACAATAACTGCTGGTAAAAGTTAGTATCACCCGCCAGGGTTGCTTGGCAACCCTGGCAACCCAAAAAACTCCCTCCGAAATCTAGCCTGAGCAAAACTTTGGCAATCACACAAAGAGCCTCACCCATACGGTGGGGTTTTTTGTTGCTTTATGATAGATAATCTTGCTTAAATCACTGTTAACCATATAATCTTCAACTCAACCCTACAGTTTTACTGTTTTGCGCAAGGATTTTTGGGATGGAGTATAAGGATTACTATCAAAGTCTGGAAATCGATGAGACCAGCGGCACGGATGAAATAACCAAGGTGTATCGCAAGCTGGCCAGAAAATATCACCCCGACGTTAATCCGGGCGATGAAGAAGCCATTCAGCGTTACCAAGATATTCAGGAAGCGCATCAGGTGTTGGCCAACCCGGAAGCCAGAGCCAAGTACGACCGGCTGCGCGCCAGTTGGACAACGCACCAAACCGACCAGCCTGATACTGAATTTGACTGGAGCCAGTGGACGGTTCCCCAGGCTAAAGATGGCCAGCCCAGTGGCTTTTCACCCTTTTTCGATGCCATTTTCAGCAGCATCGACACCAGCCCCACCGACCAGGTTTCGAGCAAGGGGCTGGACTACAACCAGCAAATTGAAATTTCACTGGAAGAGTCTTTTGCCGGCACTTCCAGAATTTTGCGGATGGGTGGCCGGCGGATCGAGGTGCGCATTCCCAAAGGAGCCTCATCCGGCACCAAAGTTCGGGTCCGCGGCGAAGGCGGCGCCAGTCTCGATGGTTCGGCCAGGGGCGACCTGTATCTGGAAATTGTGGTTAAACCGCACGACTATTATCAGCGCCAGGGCGATGACCTGCACCTGGAACTGCCGGTAAACCTGTACACCGCCGTTTTGGGCGGCGAAGCTATTGTGCCCACCCTCAAAGGCAAAATCAAGCTCAAAATCCCGCCCGAAACACAGTCCGGCCGCGTTTTCCGGCTAAAGGGGCAGGGCATGCCCAACCTGCAAAACGCCGAACAACGGGGCGACCTGTACGCCAAAGTGGTCATCACCCTGCCAGAAAATC
>CAYOXS010000165.1:0-12543 GCA_964407935.1 uncultured Caldilineaceae bacterium | reverse complement strand
GCAACTGTCGCAGCGCTTGCAGTATTACTACTCCCAGTGTAGATTACCACGCACAAGGAACGGGATTCAGAGTGATAATTGAGTCTGAGAAATAATTTGTGATTTTGGATTTACGATTTACGATTGAACTACGGGTAGTGTGGCCAATCCCAAATCCAAAATCTGAAATCGTAAATCGGCCGGGGGGCTTGACAATGACCGACGTTTTTTTGATCAACTTTAGAAATGAGCGGGACATGTACCCGCCGTTTGGCATTATGTACGTGGCCGATGCGCTCATGCAGCAGGGGTACAGCGTTGAGCTGTGGCACGAAACCGAAACCGGGCTGGAGGAGTTTGTCCGCCGGGTTGAAGCTGTCCGGCCGTTGTGGGTCGGCTTCAGCACCATCACCGGGCCGCAGCTCTCCCCCACCATCGAGGCCACCCGCCGCGTCCGGGCGCTCGGCATTCCCACCGTGTGGGGCGGCGTCCACGCTACCATTATGCCCCAAGAGGTGCTCGCCGAAGAGTATGTCGATTTTGTGGTGGTCAACGAAGGCGAAGTGACCGCGCAGGAGTTCACCTATCAGCTTAAAAACGGGCAAAACTGGGCCAAAGTGATGGGGCTGGCCTGGAAGGACGAGGCCGGGCGGGCGGTGGTGAACATGGAGCGCCCTTTCATTCAAAATCTCGATGACTTTTACCCGCGCTGGGATTTGCTGCCCGATGTGAGCGCCTACCTGCTGCAATCCGGCCCATTTGACCGGGCCATTCCGGTGTACATCAGCCGCGGCTGCCCGTTTCGGTGCGGCTTTTGCTACAACGAGGTGGTGATGAAGCGCACCTGGCGGCAGCACAGCGACGACTTTATCATTAATCAGATCGAGTGGCTCAAGCACGAGCACGGCGTCAATGCCGTGGATTACGCCGATGATTACCTGTTTGGCCGGCCCCGGCCGATGAAGCGGCTGGTGGAAAAGGTGAACACTCCCTGGAGCGGGCAGGTGCGGGTGCAGTTGCTCAGCCCGGAATTTGTGCAGTGGATGGCCGCCACCGGCTGCCAGTGGGTTAACATTGGCGCGGAAAGCGGCAGCCAAAAAGTGCTCGACGCGATGAACAAGGACCAAAAGGCGGAGATGATCGAGTGGGGCGTGCAAAATCTGGCGGATTTTGCGCCGCACATCGAGGCCAACCTCAGCTTTATTTTTGGCCTGCCCGCCGAAGACAAAACCGAGCGGCAAATCACCATCGAGTTAATTGACCGGCTGGCGCGGATCAACCCCAACGCCCGCTGCTCCATTGCCATTTACATGCCGTATCCCGGCACGCCGTTGTGGCCCGATGCGCTGGCGCGGGGCTACGTGCCGCCGGATAGCCAGGCGGGCTGGGCTGAGTTCGATTTGAACCGGGGCAACACCCCCTGGGTTAGCGAGGCCGAGGCCAGCGCCATGTGCGACATCAGCGATATTTTGTACGTGGGGCGCAGCCGGGGCCACTGGCTGCTGTCACCGTATTACGCCCTGCTGCGCTGGCGCTGGCTCAACCAAAAGTTCGATTTCTATTGGGAAGGTAAACTCAAACAGGCCGGCGGGCAAGTCATCGACCGGGTGGGGCCGCTGCGGGCGCTCCGCCAGCGGTACGGCCGCAAACTGGTGCAGTACAACGCCAACACCCACAAAAGCCGCATCGAAAGCCATATGCCGGCAGCAGGATCGTAAATGATCACCACCAGAACCGCCACACCGGCCGACATACCGGCCATTACCAACATTTACAACGACGCGGTGCTAACCACCAACGCCACGTTTGATACCCAGCCGCGCACCCTGGCCGAACAGCAGGTTTGGCTGGCGGCGCACGGAACCGAGTATCCGGTGCTGGTGGCCGAAGTGGATGGCGTGGTGGCCGGCTGGGCATCGCTGAGCCGCTGGTCGCCGAAACTGGCCTACAGCGGCACAACTGAAATATCGCTGTATGTGGGTGGTGATTACCGGGGGCAGGGGGTTGGCAAGGCGCTGATGGCCGCTATTCTGGCGGCGGGGCAGTCGGCCGGTTTTCACACGGTGCTGGCCCGCATCGTCGAGGGCAATGACGTGAGCGTGCATCTGCACGGGGCGTTTGGGTTTGAATTGGTGGGGGTTATGCGCGAAGTGGGTTACAAATTTGGCTGCTGGCTGGACGTCTTTTTAATGCAGAAAATGTTTGAACCGGGCCAACCAACCCCGTGATCAGCTACACCGCCGATGCGTAAACAATGATGAACAGGACCACCACCAGGGTTACAGCCAGGCTAAACCAGCCAATATCAACGCTGGCCCAATCCGGTTCCGGGGTGGAACCGTGGTCGGCCCGGTTTCGATGGGCGGCCACAAGGAGTTCGCCGGGGCTGTCGGGGACCCAGGTTCGCCCGTTGTGCCGGTACCACTGCCCGGATTTGTGGCCAAACATCCAGTAGTAGCCGTCGTCGGCCACGTCGATCATCGTTTTTAGTGTTTCCTCAAACGCTGCCTGATCAAGCTCACCGGCTTCGACTTTATTTTTCAGGCTGCGGACGGTTTCCTCTACCTTTAAAAAATCAATCATAGCCAGTTTTTAATCTACCCAACTGCCGCTCTCTGGCAGGGTATCCGGTTTTTTAAATCTGGGGTTGACAACGGGCAGGGAGGGGTGGGTGTCATCATCAGCCACGGGGTCGGTTGATGGCGATTGCGGTTCGGAGCCGTAACCATCTTCCGGCGCTTCCCTGTCTGAAACCTGGATGACAATGGCAGTGATATTATCCGGCCCGCCGATGCGGTTGGCCAGGTCAACCAGAGTTTCAATGGCTACCCGCGGGTTTTCGCTGCGGCTGAGGACATCTTTGATGGACTGGTCGCCAACTTCGCCCCACAGTCCGTCGCTGCACAAAATCACCACATCGCCCAGTTGCAGCTTTTCCTGCACAATATGAATGTCAACATCGCTGCCCTGGCCCAGAGCCTGATACAGCACATTGCGCCGGGGGTGGCTGAGCGCCTCTTCCTCGGTGATCTTGCCCATTTCCACCAGCCGTGACACCAGCGAGTGATCGCGGCTGAGCCGGTGCAGCTCGTCGTCGCGTAGCAAATACGCCCGCGAATCGCCCACATTCATCGCCACCAGCACATCGTTGTGCAAAACCGCGGCCACCACGGTTGTGCCGCCGCCCTGAGTGGCGTCCATTACTTCCAGGTTGGCTTTTTCAATGGCCTGCGCCAGCGCGGTAATCACGCCGCTTTCCGGCTGGTTTTCATCGATATCGATGATGCCGGCATAATATTCGGTGTTGATAATTTCAATGGTGATGGCCGAGGCGATCTCGCCTTTTTGGTGGCCGCCCATTCCGTCGGCCAGCACGTACAAATGACCTCTGGCGGCCCGGGTGGAGACATCGGTGTCTGACGGGAGTTTGTACGCGTCTTCGTTGTGGTCTCGAACCATCCCGGTATCGGTCAGGCCGGCGTAGTGATAATAAAGCACCGGCTTATCGTTGGCTGGAGAATCTGGACTATGTGCAGACAAGGTTTTGCTGCCTCCTCGTTCAAGTTGGATGTACTGAGGCTACCAGACCTTATTATAATGCGTTTTGCAGGAATCTCCAACCTGAACGAGGAGCGTGGTTACGCTGTTTCGCCGTACAGGAAAGCGCCGGGGAAATCGGGGCCAACCTGTTTGCGTTTGCCGCTCCATTGGTCAATGTCGATGCGGTAAACGCAGGTGCGCCGCAGTTCGTCCGGGGTGATGGGCCGGTAGTGCTGACCCGGTTTGAGGTGTGGAAAGTATTTGTCAAGCAACAGTTGCAGGCCGCGCTCGGCCTCCGTTTCGTCGGTGATAATGGTGCCGCGGCCAAACACAACCACGCCGGCGTATTCCACGCTGAATTCCAGCGCCTCGTCGGCAGGCAGCAGCCGGCCCATTTCGCTGATGCTGAAACAAACTTTCTCGTTGGCGGCGACGTTGGCCTGGGTGCGACCTACCCGCGCCGTGTGCATGTAAATGGCGTGCGCGGCCTCATCAAACACAAACAGGTTGCTGTTGATAAACGGCTGGCCGTCGGCGGCGGTGGCCAGAATGCCAAAGGGGGCGCGCTGGAGAAAGGCTTTGATCCAGTCGTCGTCGGTAACGGCCCGGTCGGCGCGGCGGACCTGGTTGATCGGCAGGCTGGTGTAATCTTTTGGCATGAATAAGCTCCTTGGTTAAATATTGCCCCAGCTTAAACCAAAAATGGCTCTATTGATAGAGCCACTTTTGCCCGATTTGACCGAACCAATTTTAGCCGCGCTGGCGGCGAGCCTGCCGGCGGCGCTGCTGGTCGTGGATTTCAGCCACGTGGGCTACTTTCTCGATGATGGCGGCGGCCAGCCACAGCCGGCCGTTTTCGGCGGTGGCCAGGCTGCCCGCGCCGTACGCGCCGGTGGCGGTGTCGTCCGTCCACGGCGGATTGGCCACCAGCGCGCCGCCTTCCACCCAGTCCATATAGTACGAGGGCGTGGCCACAAAATCGGTTTCATCGACCACTTTGTCCATCTGCACCAGCTCCGGTTGCAAATGCAGCAGCAGGGCGGTTTCCAGTTCGCCGGCGTGGCCCATCCCGCCGATTTGAGAGCGGCGATATTTTTCCAGCGCCTCGATGCCGGCCGGTCCGGACAGGTAAAGCCAGGCTGTGGCAGTAAACGCCTGCGGCTGGCGCTCGCCGGCGTATTTGGCCACATTGGTTAAAAACGAGCAGTTGCCGCCGTGGCCGCTGATCAGGTAAAAACGGTCAAAGGCCCGCGCCGCCAGCGCGTCGAGCACGGCCAGCCAGAAATCTTCAAAGGCCCGGCCGCCGGCGTTGAGCGTGCCGGCAAAGCAGGCGCGGTGGGTGCTGACGCCGTAGGGAAAAGCCGGCAGGGTGACAGCCTGCTCCGGCGCGGCTGCGGCCACGCCCCGGCTGATGGCGTCAATAATGAGCGTATCGGTGCTGAGCGGCAGGTGGTAGCCGTGTTGTTCGGTGTGGCCAACGGGCAGCAGGATGACTTTGCCCCGGTCGCTATCGGCGGGCAGAGGGGTGACGGGTGCGGCGTCAGTGGGCAGGGCGATGCGCTCCGGCCCCAGCCCAATATCCAGCCCGGCCGGAGTCAGGGCAAAGACGCGGGAAAAGCCATCGTCCCGCAGGCTGTCTAACAAGTTGCTCACCAGTTGGCCCAGCACGGCCTCCGGTACGGCCAGCCCGCTGCCGCGCCAGCCAAACGGCAGCGGCGGCAGCAGGCCAATTTGCGCCGGCTGGCCCAGCGCGTCGGCCAGTGTGGCCAGCGGATAGCCGCCGCCCAGCGGGATGACCAGCGGTGTGTGACGCGGCAGCGCGGCGACATCCGGCCAGGTGAGCGTCTCAAATTCAAAAAAGTGGGTCATGGCAGCAGGTACCAGTCAAAAAAGCGTTCCATCCGCCGCCAGACATCAAGCTGATTTTGCCGCTGCAAAAAGCCGTGCGGTTCGCCGGGGTAGGTTTTGTACTCAAAGGATTTGCCGGCCCGGCGCAGCGCCGCCACCCACTCTTCCGAGGATTCGGGCGGAACCACATCGTCGTCCAGGCCGTGCAACACCAGCACCGGGGCGCGCACGTTATCGACGTGAAAAATGGGTGAGCCGGCGCGATACACCTGCCGGTTGCGAGCCGGGTGGCCCAACTGCATTTCAGTGTACTGGCGAATGTCGCGGTTGCACTGCGCCCAACTGCTCAGCAGATTGGCGTCGCCGTATTTGGCCACGCCGCAGGCAAACAGGTAGTCGGGGTCCAGCGACAGGCAGCAAGCGGTCATGAAGCCGCCGTAACTGCCGCCGGCAATGGCCAACCGTTCGGGGTCGATCCAGTCCAGCCCGGCCAAAAATCTGGCTCCAAACAGGTTATCCTGCGTGTCGCCGCCGCCCCAGTCGTTGTAATTGGCGTGCTCAAATTCCAGGCCGTAGCCGGTGCTGCCCCGGAAGTTGGGGCAAAGGTAGGTGTAGCCTTTGGCCACCAGATATTGGGCCAGAATATCCCACTCAAAAACGTACTGGCTGGTGGGGCCGCCGTGCGGATACAGGATGGCCGCGCCATTGGGTTTGGCCGGGCGGTACAGAAAGGCCGGAATTTCCAGCCCATCGAAACTTTTGTAACTGACCCGCTCCGGTACAACGAGTTTGTGCGCGGCCAGCGCCGGCGGGTTGGAAAAGGTGAGTTGGCTGGCTGCGCCGCCGGGCACGGCCACGCGATACAGATCGGGCGGCTGGGTGGCGTCTTCGTATTCCACGGTGATGAAACGGCCATCCGGCGACCAGCAGGGGCGGCTGTGAAAGCCCGGCCCGCCGCGCAAAGTGGTGGCCTCGCCGCTGCGGGCATCGAGCAGGGCCAGCTCAAACGCACCGCCGCGGTTGAGGGTGCAGGCCAGCCGCGCTCCGTCCGGCGACCAGGCGATGTCGGCCACATCCAGCCCCAAATGGGTGAGCTGGCGCAAATTTTGGCCATCGCGACCTATCAGCCAGACTTCGTTCCAGCCGCTGCGCTCGGATAAAAAGGCGATGGTTTGACCATCGGGACTCCAGCGCGGTGACCAGTCTTTAACTTTGGCCGAGCCGGTGAGCGGGATGGTTTGCCCGGTGGCCAGATCAACCAACTGAATATCCAGCCGGTTGAGATCGATTTGAGGGCGAAAGACAAAGGCGATGAACTGGCCGTCTGGCGACGGGCGGGCGTCGAGGTGATCGCCCGCGCCACAGGTGAGCGGGGCCGGCCACGCGCCGCGCCGGTCGGTGAGCAGGAGCTGCGTGGTTTGGCGGCGCTCCACGCTGATCACCAGCCCGAGGCTGTCGGGCAGCCAGACGGGGGTTGAGGCGGCGGTGGTGAAGTCGGTGATGTTTTGGGGCAGGCCGCCGCCGGCGGTAACCACGTGTACGTGGTCGTGCATCGTAAAGGCCAGCCACTGGCCATCGGGCGACCATTGCGGCGTTTCATCGGCCCAGTAGGCGCGGGCGCGGCGCTCGGTGGAGAGGCGCGCCGGCCAGCCGCCGGCGGCGGGCATCACGTACACGTCGGACTGGTTGTCGCGGTCCCAAATGAAGGCAAGGCGCTCGCCGGTGGGTGATAGCCGGTGGTGGCGCACCCGGCTGACGCCGGTTATCAGCGACAGGCTCCAGCCGTCGGGCGGTTTACCGTCGGGTCGATCCAGTGAGGGCCAACCCTGGTATTCGTACTTTTCGGTCAGTTTGATGGCGTCGTGCATCGTTGGCCTCTCCAAAGCAAGTTAGATGAGTTTGGTGGGTTGGGTGAGTGATGAGTTTTAAATTTCAAGTTCGTATTGCGTGTTGCGTAATTAATTCGTAAATGCCCGGTACTGCGGGGCAGGCTCTCCAAAATCCAAAATCAAAAATCGTCGTTCGTCACACGCCCCACAACAGGTAAATGTAAATCGGCGTTACAACGGCGAGCGTCAGGTTGAGCGGCCCGCCAACCCGCAGAAAATCCAAAAATTTGTAGCCGCCGGGGCCGTAAATCATCGTGTTGGTTTGGTAGCCGACCGGCGTGGAAAAGCTGGTTGAGGCGGCCAGCATGATTGCCAGCACAAAAGCGCGCGGATCCAGCCCCAGGGCGTGGCCAGTGGCGATGCCGACCGGGGCCAGCACCACCACGGTGGCATTGTTGGAGATTAACTCGGTGAGAAGCATGGCCACAAAATAAAACATCGACAATACCAGCAGCGGCGGCAAAAAGCTGGCCGATTGGGCGGCCAGGTTGGCCAGCAGCTCCGACGCGCCGCTGCGTTCCAAAGCCAGCCCCAGCGGAATGACGCCGGCCAGCAAAAACAGCACGTCCAGCCGGATGGCGTCGTGCAGCTCGTTCATTTTGAGGCAGCCGGTGAGCACCATCAACACCGAGCCGGTCAGAGCCACGGTTAAAATGGGCACATCAAAGGTGGCCAGCAGCACTACCGTCACCACAATGGCCAGGGCGATGGGCGCGCGGCCGGTGCGAAACTCCTCCATTTTTAATTCTTCGGTGACAATCAGATGGGCTTCGTGCCGGAGTTGTTCCAGAGCCGACTCAAAGCCGCGCACCAGCAGCGAATCGCCCAGTTCCAGCAGCACGTGGCCCAGCCGTTCCTGAATGATTTCGCCGTGTTTTTTGATGGCGATGACGGTACAGCCGTAGCGGTAGTGAAAATTGCAGCTTTCCAGCCGCTGGCCGATTAACTCGGAGTTGGGGCCGATGACCACTTCCATAAAATCGCGCTTGTCCGTGGCCAATGTTTTTTCGTCCAACTCTACATCGGTGACCAGTTCTAACCCGGCCACATCCTGAATTTGCAACAACTGCTGTCGGCCAGATTTGATAAAGAGCAGATCGTTGGGCTGCAGGTTGTTCTGCACGAGGGGATGGGGCAATTTTTGATTGTTGCGAAAAATTTCAAACACGTGAACGTCGTAGCGCTCCCGCATCTGGCTTTGTTGCAGATTTTTGCCCACCAGCGGCGAGTTGGGGCGTACCCGTACTTCGCTCAGGTATTGGTGCAGCCGGTAGCTTTCGGTGATTTGCGGCCCGCCGCGCCGTGTTGGCAGCAGCCGGCGGCCAATGGTCATAAAATAGATAGCGCCGGTTAAAAACACCAGCGCCCCAATAGCGGTGAACTCGAACATGCCGTAGGGCCGCAGCCCGGCGTGTACCAGCATCGACGAAGCCACCACGTTGGTGGAAGTGCCAATGAGGGTCATCACCCCGGCCAGTTGTGAAAAGTACGAGAGCGGCATCAGCAGCTTTGAGGGTGGGCGGCGGTGGCTGCGAGCCATCGTCATCACTACCGGCATCAAAATGGCTACAGCCGCGGTGTTGTTGATGAAGGCCGAAATCAGGCCGACCACCAGAATGACGGCCAGTAACTGTTTCCATTCGCTGTTGCCGGAAAAATTCATCATGCGGTGAGCCAGCAGGTTAACAATACCGGTGCGCTCGATGCCGGCGCTGAGAATGAACATGGCCAGCACGGTGATGGTGGCCGGGTTGCTGAAGCCAGAAATGGCCTCTTCTGGCTTGATGTTGAGGATTGGCCCCAGCAGCAAAATAAGCACCATAATCCCCAGCGCCACCAGATCGATGGGGAAACGGTCCAGGGCAAAAATTACCAGCGCTCCAATAAGAATGGCAAAAGTAATCAAAATTTCCGGGGTCATTGGTTATCCTTTTAGCAGCAAGCATGCTGCGGCGTGACTATCGGCCAAAGGGATAAGAGTCGGGTCGGTGGTGCGGCAGCGCGCCTCGGCCAGCGGGCAGCGGGGGTGGAAGCGGCAGCCAGCGGGCACGTTGATAGGGTTGGGTGGATCGCCCTGCAAAATTGTGCGCTGGCGGCGCTGGCGCGGATTGGGTACCGGGATAACAGACAGCAGCGAGCGGGTGTAGGGATGCTGCGGGTTGGCCAAAATTTGGTGGGTGGGGCCAATTTCCACAATGCGGCCCAGGTACATCACGGCGATACGGTCCACAAAATAGGCGGCGGTGCCCAAATCGTGGGTGATAAAAAGGATGGAGATGCCGCGCCGCTGGCGCAGATCGGCCAGCAGGTTGAGCACTTCGGCGCGCACGCTCACGTCCAGCATCGATACCGGCTCATCGGCCAGCAGTACGGTGGGTTCCAGCACCAGCGCCCCGGCAATGACGACCCGCTGGCGCTGCCCGCCAGATAGCTCGTGCGGGCGGCGGTTGAGAAAACTCTCGGCGGGTTTGAGGCCGGCGTCTTCCAGCGCCTGCGCGGCGCGGGTCAGCCGTTCGCTTTTGCTGGCAACCAGCCCGTGTACCAGCAGCGGTTCGGCCACCTGCTCACCGATGGTCAGCAGCGGGTTGAGCGCTTCAAACGGGTCCTGAAAGATCATCTGGATGTGGCGGCGCATCGATTTGAGGGCGCTGCCGTGCAGATGGGTAACGTCCTGCCCCTCAAAAATGATGTTGCCGGCGGTGGCTTTTTCCAGCCCCAGCAGGGTCAGTACCAGCGTTGATTTGCCGCAGCCGCTTTCACCGACCAGCCCCAATATTTCGCCGCCGGCCAGGGTGAAGCTCACGTCATCGACGGCGTGGACAAAGCGTTGCGGCCCTCTCAACCAGCCGCCGCTGCCTTTGACGGGAAAATATTTTTGCAGGTTAACCACCTGTAAAACAGGTTGATTATTGTTAGTCAATTGATTCCAGTCTCCAACAAAAAACAACTGGCCACGTGGCCCCGGCCCACCGCAACCAGGGACGGCGATTCGGTGTGGCAGCGATCAACGGCCACGGGGCAGCGCGGCGCAAAGCGGCAGCCGGCCGGCAGGTTGTCGAGCCGGGGCGGGTAGCCGGGAATCGAGGCCAGCCGCTCGCTGAGGTTAGTGAGGTTGGGGAAGGCTTTGAGCAGTTCACGGGTGTAGGGGTGGCGCGGGTCATTGTAAATGGTATCAACGCTGGCGTACTCGGCCACCACACCGCCGTACATCACCAGCACGGTGTCGCAAATTTCGGCGACAACGCCCAAATCGTGGGTGACAAACAGCACGGCGATGCCCAGTTTGCCGCACAACTCGGTGAGCAGTTCCAGAATTTGGGCCTGCACCATCACATCGAGCGCGGTGGTCGGTTCATCGGCAATAACAATTTGGGGGGCGCAGGCCAGCGCCATTGCAATCATGGCCCGCTGGCGCATGCCGCCCGAATATTGGTGCGGGTACTCTTTTTGCCGCGAGGGCGGGATGCCGACCATTTCAAACAGCTCGGATACGCGGTTGGTGACGGTTTGTTTGGTGCTGGTGGGGTAGTGCCGCCAGATGGCCTCGGCAATCTGGTCGCCAACGGTGCGCACCGGGTTGAGCGCGTTCATCGCCCCCTGAAAAATCATGGCGATGTGCTTCCAGCGGATGCGCGCAATTTCGGCTTCGGTCAAATCGAGCAAATCCTGGCCCATAAATTCAACCCGACCGGCAGTAATCCGCCCGGCCGGCCCCAGCAGCCGCATCAAACTGAGCATCAATGTAGATTTGCCGCAGCCGCTTTCGCCAACCACGCCCAGAATTTCGCCCTCGCGCAGGGTAAAACTGACATCTTCCAGCGCGTGCGCCGGGGGCTGGCTGGCGGTTACGTAATCGACGGAGAGATTGTTTACGGTGAGCAATAGTGGTGCTTCGCTGAGTTTGACCATAATTTTGAGGAATTAGAAGTTTGGAATGAGGAATTAGGGTAACACATCCCCTAACTTCCAACCCCCAATTCCTGACTCCTGACTCCTGACTCCTGACTCCTTGCAACCATCTTTGGCCCAACCGACAGGTGGTGCAGTTCCAGCCGGGGGTTAAAAACGCGTTCCAGCCCGTTGCCCAGCAGGGTCAGCCCCAGCACCACCCAAATGATGGCCAATCCGGGCGGCACCAGCGCCCACCACGCGCCGGCGCTCATCGCTCCCCGGCTGAAGGCAAAATTGAGCATCTGGCCCCAACTGAGGCGGGTGGGGTCGCCCAGGCCCAAAAAGCTGAGCGTGCTTTCGTTGAGGATGGCCACCGAGACCACCAGCACGGCGTTGACCACCATCAGCGGGAAAACCAGCGGGAAAATGTGGCGGCGAACAATGTACATATTGCCCGCGCCAATAGCCCGGACGCGCAGCACAAACTTGCGCTCTTTGACCGACAGCGTTTGCGAGCGCACCACGCGGGCGGTGGTCGTCCAGCCCAGCACGCCAATCACTACAATGATGATCGACAGGCTGCGGCCCAAAATTGCGACCAGAATGATCATCAGCGGCAAATCGGGAATCACCAAAATGATGTCGGTGAAGCGCATCAGGCTGTTTTCTACCCGGCCGCCGTAAAAACCGGCCACAATGCCAATGAGGCCGCCAATAACCAGCGAAATGAACGACGCAAAAAAGCCGACAAACAGCGACACGCGCGCGCCGTAAATCAGCGAGGTGAGCACATCTTTGGCCGCGTCGTCGGTGCCCAGCAGGTGTTCGGCGTTGGGCGGGGCGTAAATATTGTCGATGGTCACCCGGACGGAGGCGGTGGGATCATACGGGGCCACGATCGGCGCAAAAATTGCTACCAGCACGGCCAGCAACAGCATCGTCAAACCAATGAGACCCATCCGTTGCCGTTTAAAATCGCGCCAAAAAATTAGAAATTCTTCCATACGCTCTCAACTCGTTTTAATGCGCGGGTCAAGGTAAGAGTAGAGCAGGTCGGCGCCGAGGTTGGCCAGAATCACGCTGACAGCCAGCAGCAAAAACGCGCCTTGCAGCACCGGAAAATCCTGCCGGCCCACCGCCTCAACCACGGTCAACCCCAACCCCGGCCACGAAAAAACGGTTTCAATTTCAATAGCGCCGGCCACCACAAAGCCAAGGTTGAGGGCGACAATGGTAATGGTTGGCAGCATTGCGTTGGGCAGGGCGTGTTGGCGCAAAATCTGAAACGTGCTCAACCCCTTGGCTTTGGCAGTGAGGGTGTAATCCTCGGCAAAGATTTCCAGCACGGCGCTGCGCATAAACAGGGTGTACTGCCCGGCAAAAATGATGGTGTAGG
>CAYOXS010000164.1:7066-12576 GCA_964407935.1 uncultured Caldilineaceae bacterium | reverse complement strand
ATTCATCATTCGTAATTGATCAGTGCATCTGCAATTTTTTGCGATAGCGAACGTACAGCGCGTAGTCAATTTCTACCCGGCGGGCGATGTACTGCTGGGTGGTCAGCGCCAGCGGCTGGCGGGCGGTGATGGCCTCGGTGGCTACCAGCGAGAAGGCGTCGCTGCCCGCACCGGAGCCAAACGACACGCACAAAATTTTGTCGCCGGGTTGGGCAATGTCCAGCACAGCGGTTAAGCCCACCAGACTGGCCCCGGCGTAGGTGTTGCCAATCACCGGCGACAGCAGCCCGGTAACCCACTGTTCGCGGCTAAAACCGAGTGCGGCGGCCTGTCGTTCCGGGAATTTTTTGTTAGGCTGATGCAAAATCACGTAGCGGTAATCTTTGGCGGTGCGCCCCAGTTCGGTGAGCATAATTTTGGCCGCCGCCGAAACGTGCTCAAAATAGGCCGGTTCGCCGGTAAAGCGCTGGCCGTGGCTGGGGTAGTGGGTGGTTGGCCGCCGCCAAAAGTCGGGCGTGTCGGTTACGTGCGAATAGGTGGCCTCGACGATGGCCAGGCTTTCTTCGGCCCGGCCAATAATGTAGGCCGCGCCGCCGGCCGCGGCGGTAAATTCCAGCGCGTCGCCGGGGCGGCCCTGGGCGGTATCGGCCCCAATCCCGAGCGCGTATTTAACCATCCCGCTGCCAACCATGCCAATGCCGGCCTGCACCGTCTCCGAGCCGGCTTTGCAGGCAAACTGCCAGTCTGCGCCCAGCGTGGCCGGGGTTGCGCCAATCGCCTCGGCGATGATGGTGCTGGTGGGTTTGACGGCGTAGGGGTGGCTTTCGCTGCCCACCCACACCGCGCCGATGTCCTGCGGGTTGATTTGGGCGCGGGCCAGCGCGTTGCGGGCGGCTTCCAGCCCAATAGTCATGGTGTCTTCGTCCGGCCCCGGCACGGCCTTTTCTTTGATCGGCACGCCGCCTTCGCCGTCGCTCCAGATGCGGGCAACTTCACGGGCGGGCAGCCGGTACTGCGGAATGTACACCCCGTAGCCGACAATGCCGGTGGCGATGGTGGGTTTCATTAAGGTCATAATTCAGAAAAGCTCCTCAAATCAGGGATCAGGGGCAGGAGTCAGGAATCAGACTCGCTGACCGCCGTTGAGTTGGTCTGCCAAACTGGCATTTGTTCATTGATAATTGATAATTCGTAATTGTTCATTGATAATTGCTCATTGTTCATTGCCAACGAGTTCTCTGGCCCGCTCGGTGCGAATGTTGCCTTCGGCGACCAGTTGATCGGCGACGTGCTGCACCTGCGCCCCCTGCGCTCCGGCGGCAAGCGCCACCTGCCGGGCGTGCAGCCGCATGTGGCCGCGCTGAATGCCTTCGCCGGCCAGGGCGCGAATGGCGGCCAGATTTTGGGCCAGCCCCGCCGCCGCCATCACTTCGGCCAGTTGGCGGGCGTTGGGTTGCCCCAAAATTTTCATACAGGCCCGCGCCGTGGGGTGCGCTTTGGTGGCGCCGCCAACCGTGCCCACACTGAGCGGCATATCCAGCACGCCGTGCAGGTGGGCAATCTGCCCGGCGTCATCTTTCCGCAGCGACCAATCGGTCAGGCTGGTGTAGCGCCCCTCGCGGGCGGCGTAGGCGTGCGCCCCGGCTTCGATGGCCCGCCAGTCGTTGCCGGTTGCCAGCGCCACCGCGTCGATGCCGTTCATAATGCCTTTGTTGTGCGTGGCGGCGCGGTACGGATCGGCGGCGGCAAAAGCCCAAGCTTCAAAAATTGACCGGGCCACATCGGCTCCGGCCAGCCCGTTGCGGGCTAACTGCTCCACCGGCACCAAACATTCGGCGCGGGCGGTGCGGCGGTCGGTGAGGTTAGACAGGATGCGCAGGTTGACCCGCCCGCCGGTCAATTCCTCAACCAGCGGCGCAATCGATTCGGCGGCGGTGTTGACCGCGTTGGCCCCCATCGCGTCGCGGCAATCGTAGAGCAGGTGCAAAATGAGCATCGGCCCGGCGGGTGTGTTTGGCAACGGGCGCAGCTCGATGTCTTTGGCTCCGCCGCCCAATTTCTGAATGGTGGGATGATGTTGGTTGGCGGCGGCCAGCAACTCGGCTTTGGCGGCCAGTAATTTCTCGCCGGCGGCGTCGAGGTTGGGCAGGTCGAGAATCTGTACCTGGCCAATCATCAGCGGCTCGCTGCTGCGGGTAACAAAGCCGCCGCCGGCGCGGGCCAGTCTGGCAGCGAAGCTCACCGCAGCCACAATGCTCGGCTCTTCAACGGCCATCGGAATGATCACCTCCCGGCCGTTGATTACAAAGTTGGTGGCCACGCCCAGCGGCAGGGAAAAGCGCCCCACCACATTCTCAATCATCGAGTCGGCCTGCTCCAGCGACAGGCCGGCATCCAACGCGGCCTGCTCGGCGGCGGTCAGGCCGGCCCATTCGGTAAGGCGGGCAACCCGCTCCGGGATTTGTAGTTTGTAGAGTCCGGCCAAAGGTGATGGGTTCATTGGGAAAGTAAGGTCATTCCGGGGATTTGGCCCCGTAAGCTGAGTGTTATTCTAGCAAATAAAGACTCTCAAAAACTATCAAATTGTGTAAATTGTCACTTTTCTAACTGAAAATTAATTCTTTCCGGTCGAATCGGCGGGGAAGGTAGCATCGCACTTAACCGTGGAAGCCTTTTCGCTAAATTCTTTTTCTTGGCGGCGTTAGCACAACAAAAAAGGGCGCTGGCGCACCCTTTTAGTTAATGGTTGGTGTGGCGCTGAGCGCCGGCGGCTACTGCCGGGTCAGCGTCAGCCCTTCGGAGCCGTACACGTTGCGGTCCCAGGCGATGGCCGTGAGCGTATTACTTTGCAGACCAAAGGTGACAACATCCGGCTGGTTGTAAGTAGTGCCATCCGGCCGGCCGGTGAGCGATACGGTCATTGTGCCGTCGCTGTTGTCCTGCCAGTTGCCCACTTCAACAATGGGTGGCTTGCCGTTGAGATAATCGGTGCTCAACTGGGCTGAGCCGTCACTGTTGATGAGCAGCGTCACTTCGCGGCCGGGGCTGGAAGCCGACGGCATCGAGGCCGTGTACATGCCCACAAAACCGGCCGGCTCAACCGCGCTGTCCATTGGGGCCACGGTATCTTCTTCGACCACGCCCAGTTTGAAGCGTTTGGTCACCGGCACGGTGGGGCAGCACAGCGGGTCGCTGGGGCCGTGGCTGATCATATCCACAATCACCTCGCCGTTTTGGATGACTACTGATTTGACCTGCACCCGGTCGCCCAGCGGGAAAGTGGTCACATTGAGCGGCAGCCCGTTGGCGTTCACCATCATCGCCAGATCAACAAACGCGCCGCTGCCGCCGGGCGTAGTGACCAGCACCGCCGCCGCATCGTCTACCCCGTCGCCGGTGAGATCGCCAAACGCGGCAAAATCAGTCATCGATACCACAATTTCCGATGCCGAGCCGGGCGCGGCCTGTTCCCGATAGCTGGCGTCGGTCAGCGTGACCCGCCCGCCTGGGAACCATTCGCTCTGGTAGGTGGCGTTGCGCAGCATATCGAGCGTCAAACTGCCGCCGGTTGCGGGCGCCGCTTCGCTGGCGGCAAGGGTTTGGTCGGGGGCAGCGGCGGCGGGGGCCGGCGGTGGGGGAGCTTTGGCTGCCAGCGTCGCCGAACCGCCAATGGGCCAGCCGGTGAATACTTCGCCGGAAACCAGCCGGCTTTCAAGGTCAACCAGGCTGTCCTTTAAATTTTGCGGAACCTGGCTGTCAAAATTATGGAAAGGAGCCAGCCCGACGCCATCGTTGGCCAGACTGCCAATAAAGTTGTTGCGGAAAGTAGCGTTGGCCTGCGGCTCGCCGCTGCTGATAATTTTGATGGCTTCATCCACCACCACATCGATTTTTTTGAGTACGCTGGTCAGATACACGTCGGCGTATTCCGGGTTGGTCTGAGTCTGGTCGGCGTCAATCCCGATGACTTTCAGCCCGCGTTCCTGGGCCACCTGCGCCGACCCCAGCCCCACCGCGCCTGCCACCGGGAAGATGATGTCGCAGCCCTGGTTGGCAAAATCTGCGGCGATGTCGCGGCCCAGATTGGCGTCGGTGAAGCTGTTGGCAAAAACGCCGCTGCCGCCCAACTGGTCGGCCGGGTCGGTTTGCCAGCCCAACACCTGCACGCCGGCCCCGGTTTGCTGGTTGTAGTAATTGACCCCGTTTTCAAAACCAACCATAAACGCCAGCACCGGCGGCGTTTGGCGGCCGCCGTAAGTGCAAACAACTCCGGTTTGGGTTATCCCCGCGGCCAGATAGCCGGCCATAAAGGATGGTTCATCGACATCAAAAAGCAGGCCCAGATCGCTGGCGGTTTGGCTGGGAAAATCCACGCCGATAAACGGGATGTTGGGGTTGGCCTCGGAGGCCGCTTTGGTGGCCTGAGCCAGCCCAAAGCCAACAGTCACAATGCCGTTGGCCCCCTGCGAGAGCAAATCATTGATGTTTTGCGTGGTATCATCGTTTTCCGCAGCCGGAGAATACAGCGGTTCAAAGCCGAGTTCGGCGGCGGCGCGCTGCAACCCTTCCCAGGCTAACTGGTTAAAACCTTTGTCGTCGATGGGGCCGGCCACCAGGCCCACTTTGGTGAGGCCGGTTGGGGCGGTCGGTACGGCTTCGGCCGGCGGCAGTTTGGCCGCGCCCTGCAGGCCAACATCGGCGGGGGCGCTTTCGGCCGGCAGTTGGGCGGTGTCCGCCGAGGGTTCAGCCGGGGCGGCCTGAAGCTGTAGTTCGGCGGCGGGGGCTGGCTCCGGGCCGCTGGTTGCTTCCGTAACTGGCGCGGCTTCCTGAATATCGTTCTGTTGTTCGGCCGGCCGCGCTTCATCGCTGCCGCAGGCCGCTGCCAGCAGCAACACAGCCATTCCGGTGATTAACCATATCAACCTGTGTTTCATCGTTTTCTCTCCTCTGAAAATAGGAATCAGGAGTTAGGAATTAGGAGTTAGGAATTAGGGGATTCCTGCCGTGACTCTAAAAAATTGTAACCGGAGTCCAAAACTACGGTTTTGGACTCCACATTCATCTTTCATCCTTCGCCCTTCATCCTTTGTCTTTAACTACGGCGAGTTTCTGCGCTGGGGTACTGCCCGCTGAACCGATGAATTGACCACCAGCAACTGCACCGATGGATCGGACTGGCGGCCGCTGGCGTCAACCACTACCAGCGAAACCTGATACTGGCCGGAAGTTGCAAACGTGTGCGGCACGGCCATCCCCTGCGCAAACTGGCCATCGCCAAAGTTCCAGCGATAATCCACAATTGGGGCGTTACTGTTTGAGAAACTCCCGTCAAAAATAACCGGCTGCCCCGCCACCGCAATCGGCGGGCTAAAACTAAATCCGGCCAGCGGCAAGTTGGCCGGCGTCGATGTTAGCACCGGCGTGCTGGTGAGCGTGGGCAGCGGCGTGTTGGTGGCGGTGGGCGGCGGGGGAGTCGGGGTATCCGTGGCCGTGGGCAACGGGGTTGGCGT
>CAYOXS010000164.1:0-6966 GCA_964407935.1 uncultured Caldilineaceae bacterium | reverse complement strand
GTGATGGTTTTGGCATCGCTGCCGGACAGGCCCTGATCGTCGGTCAGAGTCAGCGTCACACTGTAACTGCCGGCCTGCGAATAGGTATGATTGACCGCCACCACGCCACTGGTATCGGCGTTGCCATCGCCAAAATCCCAAACCATGCTGGCGATGGGATTGCTGCCCAACGCCGAATTACCGGCATCAAACGTAACCTGATCGCCGGTTTTGGCCGTGTCCGGCCCGCTGATGCGGGCTACCGGCGGCGCCGGCGAGTTTGGCGGCTCCGGTAGCGGGGCTTCAACGGTTACCGTTTTGGTCGCAACCCCCTGCTGGCCGCGGTCATCGATCATCGTCAGTTTGACGTTGTAAGCGCCGGCCTGCTCAAAGGCAATGTTAACCGTGACCTGCGGGGTGGCGGCGTTGGTTTGCGCCTGCGCGGCCAGGCCAAAATCCCAAATATAATCAACAATCGGGGTGGTGTTGCCGGGGTCGCGCTGGTCGCGGGCGGTAAAGGTGGCGGTATCGCCCACCGTCACCGTGTCCGGGCCATCGATGGCCGGCTCCGGCGGCGGCGGCACATTTTTTACCGTCACCGTGGTGGTTACGGAACCGGTGCGGTTATCGGGCGCGGTCACCGTCAGCGCGGTGGTGAATGTCCCTGCCGCGGTGTAAACGTGGGTCACCGTGGTCTCGGTTACGGTTTGCGGCGCGGAGCCATCGCCAAAGGCCCAGGTGTACTGGTACTGGCCGGCGGGGATAACGCTGGCAGTAAAGCTGACCTGCGCGCCGGCCAGCGGCTCGGCCGGCTGAAACTGGATTTCCGGCTGCGGATTTGGCGGCGGCTGGGCGACAATATTGATGGTGTGGCTGGCGGTGTGGTCCAGCCCTTTGGTGTTGATGACTTGAAGTTTGACAATATAATTACCGGGCGTGTCGAAACTGGTTTGGGCCACGGTGGCGTTGGCCACTTTGCCGTTGCCAAAATCCCAGCGGTAATCGGTGAGCGAACTGTTGATGCCCGGCGTTGAGGCCGAGCCGTCAAACGTGATCAACTGGCCCACCTGGCCCTGCGTGGGCGCGTTGATGATCGCCTCTGGCTTATCGGCCGGGGTTACGGCGTCATCAATGCGAATGGTGACATTCTGCGAGTCGCGCAGGCCGTTTTGGGCTAAAACGGTCAGCGTGACATCGTAATTGCCGGCTTTGGCGTAGGTGTGATCCTGAGTTGACCCAGTGGCGCGGCTGCCATCGCCAAAGTCCCAGTCAAAGCGGACAATCGGGCTGAGCGAAGTGGACTGGCTGCCGTCAAACCGCAGCGGGACATTGACCTTGCCGGTGGTAGGGCCGTTGATAATGGCCACCGGCGGGGTGGTGCTGGTGGGGTCATTGGTGATGTCAATTTTAATCCGGGTGGTATCGTCCAGCCCAATTTCGTCGATGACCCGCAGCCGGACTTTGTATTCGCCGGCTTTGCCGTAGGTGTAATTGACTTTTTTGCCGGTGGCATGTTTGCCATCGCCAAAATCCCACTCGTAGCGCACAATTTTGTGATCGCCGTTGCGCGAGCGGCCGCCATCAAACGTGATCGACTGGCCCACCACCGCTTCCGATGGCGCTTTGATCACGGCCAGGGGTGGGTCGTTGGTGTTATCTGAGCGCAGCCAGCTCAGCGAAACAAAAGCGCTGCCGCCGCGCTCGTAATATTCCAGCCGCAGGTTGCGGGTGCCGGCCGGGATGGTGCGGCGGGCTTCGAGCCAGCCGGTATCGCCATCGCCCCAGTTGTTCAGTACCAGATCGTTATCCACCCAAATACGCACGCCATCGTCGGAGCGAACACGGAAAGTGTACTCGCCGGTTTCAAAATACACCTGGCGAGTCCAGCGCGCCGAGAAGTTATCGGCATTAACCAGCCCCGGCGCGGGCGAACCATCGCCCCAGTTGTAGTTGATGGCCGCTTCGGTGCGCACCAGCACCGGGCTGCCGCCCAAATCCCGGTTGTTGTAATACTGGGCCTGCCAGCCGCCGGAGGTTTCAACCCGCTCCCAGGATAAAATGGCCACCGCACCATACGTGGCGTCAAAATAATCCATTCTGAGGTTGTGGTTGCCTTCAGACAGGTAGACATCGGCGGCGTAGGTGGTGGGCGATTGCACGCCCCAGCGGTCAATCAGCAGCGCGCCGTCAACAAACAGCCGCACGCCGTCGTCGGTGCGGGCGTAAAAACGGTACGTGCCGGCCGCAAAATAGAGATTGCGCGTCCAGCGGGCCGAAAAATAATCAACCGGGATGGCCGGATCGGGCGCGCCGAGACCCCAGTCAAAGTTAACGGCCACATCGTTGCGCACCACGGCGGGCGCGCCGGCCTGATCTTTGTTGGTCCAGTATTCGCCGCGCCAATCGGTAATGTTGATGCCGGGCAGCGGCGTGGCTGTCGGCAGCGGGGTGGGCGGCGGCGGCGGAGCGTTAACAATGGGCACATTGCCAATGTTGGCGGCGTTGGCGTATGCCGCCGAAATCCAGCCCCGGCCATCGTTGGCCGCCGGGAATTTAATCTGCCACCAGGTGGCGTCGGCGTTGCGGCCGGTGATTTCTGCGGTTTGGCTGTTGAGCAGAACGCCCAAAATGGAGTAATTGGTGCCGGGGCCGGCCCGCACGTTAACATTGGCGGTGGCGGCCATCTGCGGTACCTGCGGCGGCGGCGGGGGCTGGGGGGTGGGGTTTACCGCGCCGACCACAATTACTACACCGGCCACGGGCGTGACGGCGGGCTGATTGGCGGGCGTGACAATCGACAGCGCCGCCTGGGCTTTGACGCCCGTATCTACCGCCTCGGCCAAAACGGGCACCGGGCTTTCGTCGAGCCAGCGCGAGTCTGAGGGAACGATGATTTCCACGGTAAAGTTGCCGGCGGCGTCGGTAACGGCGCTGTTCAAGGCAAAGTTGGGCGGGTCTTTGGGCACCAGATAAATTACGGTGCGGCTGTTGGGCGGAAAGCCCTGGCCCTGCACTTTTACCGTAGCGCCGGGCGCGCCAGCAGCCGGATCGAGGATGATGCTGGCGTTACTGGTGGCCGTATCGGGGTCCTCTCCAATATTTTCGCCGGGCAACTGGCCGGCAATTGGGGTAGCGGTTTCGGCCTGGGCAACCACCGGGGTTGGCGTGGTATTGCCCGTAAAAACCAGCTCGTAGCCGTTCAGAGCACCCCAGCCCAGCACGGCGGCGCCAATACACAGCAGTGCAATTACAGCCAGAAGCGTGGTTTCCAGGGTACCCCAGCCCTGAAGAAAACCTTTTTTCTTTTGTTCTGCCATACTTAACCTCGCTGGAAGTACGTCTCAAGAGCCTGACTCTGCGTTCTTTTGCCCACCTTCCCGTCGGGGCTTATCCTTTGCCATAAGTCTGTCAACTCTTATTCGCCCCTCATCTCCCCCACAGGTGGGGGAGGGGTCGGGGGTGGGGGTACAGCCCTATTTACGTGTTTGGTCACTTTCCCCGCTTATGGGTAAAGATGAGCCGTCGGGGAGAGGCAACGCTGAAGGGTGAAACAGTAACTCAACCCAAAAAAATTATTACGCCGGCACCACCATTTTCCTTCATCGGATACAGGGGTCGATTTTAGCCGCAGAGTCAACAGCGGAATATTTTATGGTGGAAAAAGTGGGCAGGTTCATCGTACAACATTTCAGGGAAAGGGGCAAAAGCTAACGCCGCGCTGCAATGACCTCGCTGGGGAAGGCCATTTGCACGATCACGTCGCGTTCAATGTGGCTAAAACCGGCAGCAGCGACCATTCCGGTCAGTTGCAGCGGCCGGCAGCCGCCGCACGCCGTGGGGCTGATGGCGTAAGCTGTTTTCCACAGCCCCACCAACGCCCGGCTGGGCAGGTCAACTCCGTCGGTGAGGGAGACCAGCACCAGTCGCCCGCCGGGTTTGAGCACCCGCCAAAACTCGGCCAGAAAGGCCGGCAGCCGGCGGGCGGGGATCAAATCGAGCATGTAGCTGGAAAACAACGCGTCGAAACTGGCGGCCGGGTAGGGCAGAAAACGGGCGTTGGCCCGGCACAGCGGCGCGCCGGTGCGATGATGGGCCAGCCGCAGCATCACCGGCGACAGGTCCAGCCCCAGCGCCTGTCCGTTGGGCGCAACTGCGGCCTGAATTTGCAGATGCTCTTTGCCGGTACCGACGCCCACATTCAATATTCGCTGGCCCGGCTGCGCAGCCAGCAATTCCAGCCCGCGCTGTTTGGCCCGGGCTTCGTAAAATTCGGCTTTGTCGTGGCCCGCGCCCAGCCGGTCGTAAAATTGCTGGGCGGCGGTGCTGGAGAGAGTTTCTTCGATCACGATGTTTGGATTAATCCGGCGGCCTGATAAATGGCCAGCACCGCCGCCAGGCTGCGCCGGCCTTCGCGGCCGCTAACCAGGGGCGGCCGGTCGGTGCGGATGGCCTCGATGAAATCCTTGAAGATGGCGGTGAAGCCGCTCACACCAACCGCGCGCGGGTCGGCCCCAGCTCCGGCGGCGGCGCTCTGGCCGGCGGGCGGCGGCGTTACCACGGCGCGGCCGGCATCGACCAGACTCCAGCGCTCTATCTGATCGCCTTCCATCTGGATGCCGCCGTTGCTGCCGTATAATTCTATCCGGTGCGGAAAGCCGGGCGCGGCGGTAGTAGTGGCCGTAACTGTGGCCAGCGCGCCGCTGGCAAAGCGGAGCGTCGCCGCCAGCGTATCTTCTACCTCGATGTTGCGCCGGAGTGTGCCGGCATGGGCCGCCACGGCGATGGGGTCGCCCATAAACCACACCAGCAAATCGATAATGTGGATACCCTGATTCATCAGCACGCCGCCGCCATCCTGCGCCCATGTGCCGCGCCAATCGGCCAGATCGTAGTAATTCTGGCCGCGAAAATAGGGCATCGTGACCAAACCCAGCGTTAGTTGGCCCAGATCGCCGGCCTGTATCGCCTGATGGATTTTTTGGGCCAGCGGTTCGGTGCGGCGATGGAGCGCCACCCCCAGTTTAACGCCGGCCCGGTCACAGGCGGCGATCATCGCGTCGGCGTCTGGCAGGGTGAGGGCCATCGGTTTTTCAACCAGCACGTGTTTGCCGGCCTGTGCCGCAGCGATGGTTTGTTGGGCGTGCTGGCCGCTCGGCGTGCAAATGACCAGCACGTCAATATCGGGCCGGGCCAGCAGTTCGGCTTCGGTGAGGCAGGGCACGCCAAATTTGGCGCTGATGGCGGCAAAGCGAGCGGGGTCGTAGTGGCCCACGGCTACCAGCCGGCCGCCGTTAGCGGCGATGGCCTGCTGGTGGAACTCGGCCACAATGCCGGGGCCTAAAATAGCAAAATTGAGGGGTTGAGTTGGCATAGGGAATGTCTCCATTAGGCAGCTGCATTGCCCCTCATCCCCCCTCCCCCATTTTGGGGGAGGGGTTAGGGGAGGGGGTGAATAGTCTCACCATTTATCTGGCCGCAGCCATCACCGTGCGCTCGCCAACGGCCGCCAGCGCCTGCTCGAGATCGCTGATGATGTCGGCGGGATGTTCCGCGCCGACGCTCAGCCGCACCAGGTTGCCGGCCACGTTGGCCAGGTCGCGGCCCTCTTCGCCCTGCTGCTGGTGGGTGGAAATGGCCGGGATGGTGGCCACGGTTTTCACGCGGCCCAGATCGGTGGCCCGCCAGATCATCTGCAACTGGTCAAAGAATTTCCGCGCCGCCGCCGGCCCGCCGGCCACAGTAAAACCGAGCAGGTGGCTAAAGCGGTTAACCGGCGCGCCAAACTCCTCTTCGGCGTCAACCAGCCACATATATTTTTTGGCGATGGCGTATTCGGGGGTGCCGGGCAGGCCGGGGTAAAACACCTGCTCGATCTGAGGCTGGTCGACCAAAAATTGGGCCACCCGCATGGCGCTGGTACTCATCAAATTGACTTTGCTGCGCAGCGTGCGCAGGTCGTTTAAAATCATCATGGCGCTGAACGGGCTGATCCCCGGCCCGTGGTCGCGGAAGGGCAGCAGTTTAACGTACAGCGCAAAATTCTGGCGCAGGGCGTCGGGGCCAACCCGGCTGGGAATGTTGGCTCTGGCAATAACCGCGCCGGCAATGGCAAAACCGCTGGTGGTCATCGCTTTGCTCACGGATTGGACGATGATGTCCGCGCCGTGCAACAGCGGGCGCATCAGGGCCGGCGTGGCTACCGTCGAGTCGATGATCAGCGGGATGCCGTGGCTGTGAGCCAGCTCGGCCAGCGTGGCGATATCGAACATGCCCAGGCCGGGGTTGCTGGGCATTTCGCCAAAGACAAAGCGGGTATTGGCGTCAATCTGACCGGCCCACTCGTCCAAATCCAGCGGATTTTTCACCCAGCGCAGCTCGATGCCGCGTTCGCGGGCGTAGCGCTCGCTGAAGAGCATAAAGGTGCCGCCGTAGCATTTGGCGCTGGCTACAAAATTGATGGGGCTGCTGCCGTCGCGCTCCAAAAACGGGTTGGTGGCCATAAACACCGCCGCCATCCCCGAAGCCGTGGCGCAGGCGGTCACTTCGCCGTCAAAACCGTAACCTTCCAGCAGGGCCAGCGTCTCTTCCAAATAACCGACGGTGGGGTTGGCCACCCGGCTGTAAATCCAGCCCGGCATCTGGTAGGAAAGGGCGGCTTCCATGTGGTCGCTGTTTTCAAAGTGCTGGGCGGTGCTCATATAAACCGGCTCGATGATGCTGCCCTGGTTGCCGAGCGCGGCCTGCATACCATACAGCCCGTGGACGGCGATGGTATCAAACTTTTTACCGCGCATGGCGGCGCGATGGGCAGCCAGCCCGGCCAGTATCGTTTGCCCCTGATCGATGTAGTGCTGCACGCCGGTTGAATGGTTGTGGTTTGTCACAAGTATTTCTCCTTTAGAAATAGGATTAGCTGCCCCTCACCCCCTTCCCCCCTCTCCCTTTGGGAGAGGGGGGAATTTTCTTTTGTGGGTGGCGGCAGGCGCG
>CAYOXS010000163.1:0-12601 GCA_964407935.1 uncultured Caldilineaceae bacterium | reverse complement strand
GATTAATGGCTGCCGTTTGAGCCATTTTTGCCGGTCGGCGTAAAATGAGCCTCAATGTAGTGAACAATTGAGCGGAACGAGATGACCCCTTCTGGCCGCCCCTGGTCATCAACAATGGGGATGTGGCGAAAAAGATAAATGGACATCAGGTGCAGCGCGCTGGCAATGGTATCGGTTGCTTTGAGCGAGCTAACCTTGCTGGTCATAAAATTTTTCACTTTTTCCCGGCCCAAATCTTTAATCTGGCAGGCTACCTTGGTAAACACATCCCATTCGGTAAACACGCCGGCCAGTTTGCCGTTGTCATCAACCAGCGCCAAAAAGCCGACATTGGCATCCTTGAGCAGTTTCACCGCCTCGGCCAGCGAAATATCAACATGCGCGGTCAACGGTTTTTTGGGCGGCACATCGGCCAGCGTGTCGGTTAGCAGCGAGTGCTGCACTTCGCGGGTGGCCGAACTTTCGCCGTGGAACATTACCCCGGTGTACTCTTCGTCAAATTCGCTGGATACTTCCCAGGTTTCGCCGGCGTGGTAGAGTTTTTTCAGGTCACCCCGGCCTTTTTTCGCAATCGCATCGGTAACCTGGAACATCAGCGATTGCTCGTAGGGCGGTTTGTCTACCGCGCGGAACACACCGATAGGCTCCGGGAATTCGGGGTGGCGCATTCGGCTGAGCAGATAAGCCAGGCTTGGCTCGGTTGCGTTTTCTCGATGCACCAGCAGGTCTTCCTGAGCCACCTGATCCAGCGACACAATTTCCGGGTTCAGATCGTGCAGGCGAATACCTTTATCCCGATCTTTGCCAAAAATGAGCGGTTTGCCATCTTCCAGCTCCAGAATGGCTTCGGCTTTGGTCTGGTTATCGGTGGCGTAGGTAAACGCGCCATCGTTGAAAATAACGCAGTTTTGGTAAATTTCTACAAACGATGTGCCTTTGTGCTCGGCGGCGCGGCGCAGCACTTCTGCCAGGTGTTTCACGTTGGTATCGATGGTGCGGGCCACAAAGGTGGCTTCGGCGCCAATGGCCAGCGACAGCGGGTTGAGCGGCTGCTCCAGCGACCCCATCGGCGACGATTTGGTGATTTTACCCTGTTCAGACGTGGGCGAGTACTGGCCTTTGGTCAACCCGTAAATGCGGTTGTTAAACAGAATAATATTGATGTCGATATTGCGCCGCAGGACGTGCAGCAGATGGTTGCCGCCAATCGACAGGCCGTCACCATCGCCGGTAATGACCCACACGCTCAGCTCCGGGTTGGCAATTTTAAGGCCGGTGGCCAGCGTTGGCGCGCGGCCGTGAATGGAGTGAATCCCGTAGGTGTTCATGTAATACGGAAAACGGCTGGAGCAGCCAATCCCGGAAATGAATACAATTTTTTCTTTGGCAATGCCCAGTTCGGGCAGAACTTTTTGCATTTGCGCCAAAATCGCGTAGTCGCCGCAGCCGGGGCACCAGCGCACAGTTTGGTCAGATACAAAATCTTTGCGGGTTAGTTGAATAACTTCGCTCATAATATTTCCCCTTTTACAGAAGCGACTTGATTTTTTCTTCGACTTCACTGATGGTAAATGGCCGGCCCTGCACTTTGTTAAACGGAATAAAGTCGTGGGTGCCGTACGTGCCGCGCAGCAAAATAATGAGCTGGCCCATGTTCATTTCTGGCACCAAAATGCGTTTGAAGCGGCTGAGAATGTGGCCCAGGTTGCGCGGGAACGGGTTAAGGTAACGAACGTGGGCGTGCGATACGGTGTAGCCCTGCCGTTGCAATCGCATTACAGACGACCGAACCGAGCCAAAGGTGCTGCCCCAACTTACCACCAGCAGGTCGCCTTCTTCCGGCCCGCGAATAATTTGTTCAGGGATAATATCCGCCAGCCGCCGCACTTTTTCGGCGCGCTCGTTGATCATGCGCTGGTTTTCGGCGGGCACGTAAGACACGTTGCCGGTTTCCGGCTGTTTGGCCAGGCCGCCCAGCCGATGTTCCAAACCGGGTGTGCCGGGGATGGCCCACGGCCGTCCGAGTGTTTCTGGATTGCGCTGGTAGGGCAAAAATTTTTCGCCGCCGTTGTTAGGGGCAGTGGGGTGCTCAATAACGATGGGCGCAATGGTGTCCGGGTCTGGCACCAGCCACGGTTCGGCGCTGTTGCCCAGGTAGCCATCGCTTAGAATAAACACCGGGGTAGAGGCTCTAACGGCCAGCCGGAAGGCTTCGATGGCCATTTCAAAGCAGTTGCTGGGTGTAGCCGGAGCGACAATAGGCACCGGGCTTTCGCCGTTGCGACCGTACATCGCCTGCAACAGGTCAGATTGCTCGGTTTTGGTGGGCAGGCCGGTGCTGGGGCCGCCGCGCTGCACGTTCACAATGACCATTGGCAGTTCCAGCATCAGCGCCAGGTTGATGGCTTCACTTTTGAGCGCTAC
Organism: uncultured Caldilineaceae bacterium; assembly: GCA_964407935.1. GTDB lineage: Bacteria > Chloroflexota > Anaerolineae > 4572-78 > J111 > J095. The sequence continues at coordinate 10,177 of CAYOXS010000163.1, read as the reverse complement.
GCCAGGGCCGCTGGTGCCGGTTACGGCAAACGCGCCGCCAAATGCTGCGCCAATAGTTGACCCCATCGCCGCGATTTCGTCTTCGGCCTGAAAGGTGCGCACATCAAAGTGTTTGAGCGCGGCCAGGTTGTGCAAAATATCGCTGGCCGGCGTAATGGGGTACGAGCCGTAAAAAAGCGGCTTATTGGCTTTTTGAGCGGCTGTCACCAGGCCAATGGCAACGGCTTCGTTGCCGGTAATTTTGCGGTAGGTGCCGGGCCTGAGCCGGGCCGGTTTAATGTGGTAGCGGGTTTGAAACGCCTCGGTGTTGTGGCCGACGCTGTAGCCGGCTTGCAGCGCCTCGCGGTTGGCCTGGGCCAGAATGGGTTTTTTGGCAAATTTCTTGTTGATAAAGTCCAGCGAGGTATCGAGCGGGCGGTCGTAAATCCAAAAGGTTAGCCCCAGAGCAAAAAAGTTTTTACAGCGATCAATGTCCTTGGCGGTTAAGCCATCGATGTGTTCCAGCGCGTGGCGATTGAGGGTGGTAATGGGCAGCTTGTGGACGGTAAAATCACGCAGGCTGTTATCCTCAAGAGGGTTTGAGGTATAGCCGGCTTTTTTCAGGTTGCCGTCGGTAAAGGCATCGGTATTAATAATAATGGTGCCGCCGTTAACCAGATCGCTGAGGTTGGTTTTGAGCGCGGCCGGGTTCATAGCCACCAACACCTGCGGGGCGTCGCCGGGGGTTAAAATATCTTCGCTGGAAAAGTTTACCTGAAAGCCGCTAACGCCGGCCAGCGTACCGGCCGGGGCGCGGATTTCTGCGGGAAAATCGGGCAATGTGCTGATGTCGTTACCAAACACCGCCGCCGTGTTGCTAAACTGCGTGCCGGTGAGCTGCATCCCGTCGCCGGAGTCGCCGGCAAAGCGAATGGTAATTGAATCAACATCTTCAAATACTGCATCTTTTAATTTTGTCATTGCTACTTCGCTCCATTTGCTGCTACACAGAAAATGTAAATAGGGTTGGTTATGCGCCGTCTCTGTTTTTGGTGACCCGGCCAGGCTGAGGCGGCAAATTGTAAACGGATTCCGGAAATCGGTCAGCTAAATATTTAATAACGGCGTAGTGGGTGAGGTTCCCTACCAGTTTGCCGTTGTTGTCGACAACAGGCACGTTGCGGAAGTGTTTTTGGTCCATCAGGTCCAGAGCCGCGTAGGCGGGGTCACTGGCGTTCACTGAAATAGGCGAGTCAGACATCAGGTTGTCAATGGGCATGTCCCACGTTTCGGGGGCGTCGACCACTTTTCTGAGCAAATCGCGGTCGGTAAAAATGCCGGTGATGGCCTCATCTTTAAGGATGATGGCGCAATTACGGCCATCTTGGCGCATTTTGGCCACTACCTCTTTTACGGTTGTGCCGGCTTGTACCTGGGTTAACTTGCTGATATCCAGGTGAATGACCCGCTCTTGCTGCAAATCCTGTTCAAGACTCATAACTCATATCCCTTTTTATTGATATTCTAGCCAAAATTTTTTCAAACTGAAATGTGTTGAGTAATTTTTGCCACAGGCAAACAAAAAACCCCACACAACACGCGTGGGGAAATAAATAATGAAATTAACTGGCCTCGTTGACAATCAGAATTAACATTTGTAGAAGCGTTGCCCTGTAAATCTATTGCGGCAGCCTGCGCCGCACCACGGAGATTATACATGGATGCGCCGGTATGGCAAACAAAAAGAGTATTTTTCGATGCCAGCGAATTTTTACCAGTTGTGAAAAATTTTACTACCCGCCGCTCAAACCAGGCTGGGATAACCGGCCTCTATCCACTGCCGCAGCCGTAACCGGGCGGCGGAAATCAACCGGATAACCTGCGCCTGTTCGGCCGGGTTGGGAGCGGCGGGCTGCCATAATGGCTCCAGCACCGCTCCGAGCGGGGCGTTGGGTTCAAGCAGGGCGGGGTCAAGCTCACCCAAGGCGGCGGCGGCGCCAAAAGCAAAGCGGGCCGGCTCAATGCCCTGGCCAAGGGCCAACCGGATGGTGCCGATGAGCCGGTCATTCCAGCCGAGTTTACGCTGCGGGTCTCGCCCCACCCGTTCAACGCTGTCCCGCAATAGAGGGTTGGTCATGCGGGCCAGCAGGTCATCGGCGTAAGCCTGATAGCCCGCCGGCGTGAACAACGGGTCCAGGCCGTTGTACTTTTGCACCAGCGCCGCCCCGGACTCCTGTATAAACGCCTTGCGCAGAAAAGCCATTGCGCCAGGCACGGCCGCCAGATCGGCAATAGTCTGCACGCCCAGCATCGCGCCAAGATAAGCGGCCAGGGCATGGGTGGCGTTGTGGCCGTACAACTTGGCTTCTTCAAACGGCAAAAGGTTGTCCTTTTCTTCAAAAACGGTAATCCCGCGCTCAAATGGACCGGCTTCAAAGTCGATTTTTGAAATGAGAATGCGGTTGAACGCCTCTACTAAAAAAGCGCGGTCGCTGCCGGGCACAACGCGGGCCAGTTGCAGCGCGGCAATTTCAACGGGGTCGGTTTTGATGCCGCTCATTTTGCCGATCACCGTATTTAAAAAGCGAACTTTGGCCAGCACGCCATCCCGCTCGGCGGCGGGGATGTGGGCCAGCACCTGCTCCTGCAAAATTTCGGCGGCGTGGTTGTTGTTTTCGGCGGTATAGATGACGGCCGGCGGTCCCTGCTGCGCTGCTTTGCGGCGCAGCCCGGCGGCGAGCACCCGGTCAAGGCTGCCCGGCCCGTTGGAAACGTAATATTTTACGCTGGGAATGGCCGTGGCCAGTTCGTGAGCCTGGGCAATGGCCTCAATCAGGCGCTCGCGGTCGGCAGCCTCGGCCGGGTTTTCAATTTCAATGGGGCCGATGCGGGCCTGCTCAACACGCTGAGTGTGGGCAATGTTTACGGTAAAATGGCGGTCGGCCTGGCGAAGGGCGCTGACCACGTCGGGTAAAACTTCGGCCACTACCAGCCGGGCAAAAGCGCCGGAGCGATAGCCTTCGTATAGAAAGAGGCCGGATTGAATGGCTCCAAAGCCAAAGCCAACAAATGTGCGAGTGCCGGTTAGCGACATAGGGTTAACCTTTCTATTAGCGTAGTTATTAGCATTCAAATTGTCCGGCAAACAAGTGCTTTACAATTCGCCGGGCAATGATGGAGCGCGCGTTTTGGTGTTTGGTTCGCTCCAGATCAAGCTGCTCTTTGAGCGGCTCCAGTAACTCCGGCGATTCAACAATGCTTTGAATGAGGTGAACAATGCGTTTGGGTTTGGTTTCAACAAACCCAATGCCGCTGGAGATGATGTGATTTTTGTTGCCGGTTTCCTGCCCTTTGATGTAATGGGTAGCCAAAAAGGGCGTGCCGCCGGCCACCGCTTCCAGCACGGCGTTGGGGCCGGCTTTGGCTGCAACCAGATCGCTGGCGTGAAACAGGGCGGCCAGCTCTTGCGGGCTGCTGATAAACCCAAAAATTCTGGGCCGGATATTGGGCGGAAAATCGACTTTTTCTAACCGTTTTTTGAGCTGAACATTGCGGCCAGTGACAATGAGCGCCTGAAGTGGAGCCGATAGTTTGTGGCGGAGACGGGAGACGATCTCAAAGGTTTGGTCGCTGCCATCACCCGAAGCGCCAAACAGAATGGTGGTCTGCTCCGGGGCCAGATCGAGGGCGGCCCGATGGCGGGCGAGGTTAGCCGGGCGCTGGTAAAATTCGGCGCGAATGGGATGCCCGGTGAGCACAATGCGCTGCGGCTCAAGGTGATGGCGCAGCGCCAGTTGCAGCGTGCGGACGGTCGGCACAAAAGTGAGATCGGCTTTGGCTGAAAAACAAAGGCTGTGCGGGGTAAACGGGTCTGGCACAAACACGTAAAACGGGATTTTTTTGCCTGTTTCCTGCTGAATTTCGGCCAGCACCGGTGGAATTTCCTGAATGCCAAATTGGGTGTTGCTGAGAATGGCATCGGGCCGGTGTTGTTCGATGACCTCTTTGAAGTAGCTTTTTTGAAAGAGCAGGTTGAGCTGCGAACTGACCTGGCTGCCGTAACGGTTGTCGGTTAATTTATAAAACAGGTGGTAAACGTCAATAAATTGCCGGCGCTGGGCAATGGCGTACAGCTCTTCAAATTGTTTGGGCAACAGTTCGGCGGTGGCTACCCGGATTGGCGCGGCGCATTCGGCCAGCCCTTGCTTGATGGCCTGGGTAATGCTCATGTGGCCGCCGCCGGCGCCGGTTTGCAGGATGAGCAATTTTTTTTCGGGGGGATGAGACATGGTTTCTGGTTCTCCTGGTTAAAAATGGGATTTTTTGGGTACAGGATTTACCAGAAAATTACCCCAAAAACCGGAGATTTCCAAAAAACAGGCTTCATTCGTTTTGGCTGAGCACCTGGTTGAGCACTTGCGCTACTTTTTCAATGCTTAATGGTTTGGATAACCAGGCCTCAAAACCCTGAATGAAAAAATCCTCGGTTTCTTCTTTGAGCGGATAGCCAGACATGGCAATAACTTTGACGCGGCTGTTTCTGGCGCGCAGCGCTTTGCTCAAGGCCAGCCCGCCCATTTCTGGCATGGTGATATCGGTGAGCACCAGGTCTATTTTGTTTTGCGGCTGGTCAAATAACGCCAGCGCGTCGCGGCCGTTGCCCGCCGCAATCACCCGGTAGTTGAGTCGCTCCAGCATAGATTGCGTCACCGACAGGACCGTGGCGTTATCTTCCACCAGCAAAATAACTTCGCCGTGGCCGGCGGGGATGCTCCCTTTTTGGCGCGGGTAATTGTCCACTGTTTTCTCCACGGGGGCCGCCGGCAGGTACAGGGTAAACGTGGTGCCGCTTTCAAGCTGGCTTTTAACATCGATGAAGCCTTCGTGCTGCTTGACAATGCCGTACACCTGGGCCAGCCCCAGGCCCGTCCCTTTGCCGATTTCTTTGGTGGTGAAGAACGGCTCAAACAGGTGGGGCAAATGTTCCGGGGCAATCCCAACGCCCGTATCAGAAATCGACAGGTGCAGCCAGTCGCCGGGTGGCAAATCCGGGTGGGGCGGCTCGTCGCCGGCCTGCAAGGCCAGGCGGGAGAGGGTAAAGGTTAACGTGCCGCCGGTTGGCATGGCATCCTGGGCGTTAATGGCCAGGTTGGTGAGCAGTTGCTGCATCTGGGTGGGGTCGGCGTTGCAAATATGTTCGTCCGGCGAAATATCGAGCGCAATGGTAATGTCTTCTGAAATGGTGCGCTTTAATAGTTTTACTGCTTCCTTGACAAAGCTGTCCAGGCTGAGCGACCGTTTGGCCGTGATGGATTTGCGGCCAAAATCAAGGATTTGGCGGGTGAGCCGGGCGGCAAGCTGGCCCTGTTCGGCGATGCGTTTCATGTCGCGGCGGGCAAGTTTGGGCAGGTCGGGGCTGTCGCTGTTTAATTCGGCCAGGCCGATGATGGTGGTTAAAATGTTGTTAAAATCGTGGGCAATGCCGGCCGCCAGTTGGCCAACAGCCGCCAGCCGTTCCTGCTGCTGGGTTCGGTCCTGAAAAGCCCGCTTTTCGGTAACATCCCGAATAATGAGCACCCAGCCGCGCACCCGGTGGTCGGTGTCCATCCGTTGGGCGGCCACCTCAAAGATGCGGTTCGGCGGGCCATCCAACTGAATTTCGTGCAGGCCGTTGGCGCCGGTTGACGCCTTTAAAATATCGTTCAAGGGATAGCGGCCCAGATGGGTTATAATTTCGCCGTAATCAACGTTGGTCAGTGCGGCCAGATGGGCGCGGCCAACCGGGTTAATCAACACAATCCGGCGGTCGGCGTCGATGGCAACCACTCCATCGGCGATGCTGCGCAGGGTTACGGCCAGCCGTTCCTGCTCGGCGGCCAGCGCTTCTTCGGCCTGTTTGCGCTGGGTAATGTCGCTCACTACGCCGTAGATGATTCTTGAAAATTTGTTGGTTTCTACCCGCACGCTGTTACGCACCCAAATTACGCGCCTGTCGGCCCGAATCAGCCGATATTCAACTTCGCTGCTGCGGCCCATAATGGCCCGGGCCTGATGGGTGCCGGCGATAACCCGGTCGTCCGGGTGAACCACAATGGTAATCCAAAAACGCCAGTCGGCCATAAATCTTTCCAGCGGGTAGCCGGTTAGCGCCTCAACGTGCGGCGACATATACAGCGTTTTTAAATTGCCGCTGCCGGTGGTTTCGGTAACGTAAATGTGGTCACTAATGGACGACATCACATGCCGAAAACGCCTTTCGCTTTCGCGCAGGGCTTCTTCGGCCAGTTTGCGCTCGGTGATATCCTCAATGGTGCCGCCAATGTAATCAATTGTGCCCTGTTCATCAAAAACGGCCCGCCCGGTGTTTCTGATCCAAATGTCTTTGCCGGTGATGGTGCGGCATTTAATTTCATTTTGCACCACTCGCTGTTCCCGATACTGCGCCGGAGAGGTGCGGATGCCGTACGCGGATAATTTGGGGATGCGCAGCAAATCTTTGACGCTGTTAAAATCAAACAGGGTGGCCAGGGCCGGGTTGGCCTGCAATAACTCGCCGGTGGGCGTGGCGCGATAAACGCCAATCGGCAGTTGATCGGTGAGGGATTTGTATTTCTTTTTGTTGGCGTACAGGGCCAGCGTGGTTTTGTGGTGTTCGGTAACATCAAGGCCGGTGCTGATAAAATATTCAATTTGACCCCTGTTGCCGCGCAGTGCCGTATTGGTCCACACCACCTGCCGTAAATCGCCGTTTCTGGTTTTGAGATGGCTTTTGTGCTGGCCGGGGAATTTGCCCGTGGGCAGTTGTTCGATGAGCTGTTTGAACGGCCCGGTTTCAGCTTCGGGCAGAAACAGCTCCCAAAAGTACCGGTTTTTTACTTCGTCGGTTGAAAAACCAACCGTGGTTTCATAAGCCCGGTTAAAGCGCACAATTCGTCCCTGCGGGTCCAAAACAATCACCAGCGCGCCGATGGTATCCAAAATTGCCGAGATGAAATCGCGTTCTTTGTTAAGCGCCCGAATGCGCCGGGCAATTTCGTACCGGGCGCGGTCGTACAGCCACGAATTTTCCAGCGCGATAGCGGCCTGGTCGGCAAAGGCGTGCAGATATTGGGCGTCGGCCTGCCCATTAAAGCTGGCCGCCTGGCGATCAACGTTGAGCAGGCCGATGACTCGCCCCCGGCTGATGATTGGGGCTACAGCATAGGCTTTAATCCATTCGCGGCCTGGCTGGTTAATCCATTCATCCTGAGGGTCAGCCTGCGAAACCACCAACGCCTGGTGGGTTTGCCTGATCTGTTGCAGCACCGGAATTTTGGCCAGGTTGGGGATAACCGAAACCACAAAGTTTGAGGCGCTGAATTTGGCGTAACCGCGCCAGCGAAAAACCCGCCCCTTTTCACCTTCAATCAGAATGATGCAAGCGGCATCATAGGTTACTACCCGGCTCATCTCGTCTAATATCCGGTCCAGAACCTCATCACGCCTGAAGGTGCTGGTTAGCGCGGTTCCGGTTTGGCACAGGGCTTCGGCCAGCGCCCGCTGTTCGTGTTCGGCAATAACCAACTGTTGATATTCTGCCTCGTGGAGGGCATGGGCGGCTTCTAATTCGGCTATCCGCAGCCGGGCAGTTTCCAGTTCCTGGACAAGTTGATCCTTGGGCATTTCGTGCGCGTTCATAGGGTCTCCTGGAGCCGATACCCCCAGACAGGTCCGGTGACAAAAGCTGTTGATGATGACGAACGGCTGGTTCTGAAACGGTGCATTAATGTAAAATACCCTCTATTACGAAAATCCCACTTTGCCACAGGATTCCAAAACAAAGGGTATTAAACCATCAAGTGCATCCTTTCAACCGTATCGCTGCCAAAACAGCTCAATAATCAATTTTTAAAGGGCCTCGGCAGCGCCAACTTAAACCAGTATGTGTGATGTTGAGTGTGCCGGTATATTTACAATTTTAACATACTTAAGTGATTTTTTACAACCGAGTAATAAGTCCTAATTTTTAGGATGGAGGGGAATCACTATGTTTGCACTTTTCAAACTTTGCTCAAAACCGGACACAGATTTACACAGAAAACACAGATGAAGCAAAAAATTTTCAAGAAAATCTGTGTAAATCTGCCAAATCTGTGTCCTGATTCCAAAAGTGCAAAGGTAGTAGGAATTTTGATCAGTGGGGATTTTACGGAGCGCCGGGCTGTCAACCTGCCGGCGTGTCGGCGAGGTGTAAAACGATGGTAAATGTACTGCCCTGGCCGGGCGTGCTGCTGGCCGAAATTGAACCGCTGTGCGCCTCAATAATGGAGCGGGCAATAGCCAGCCCCAAACCCGATTCGCCCTGCTGCTGCTGGCGGGATTCATCGGCCCGGTAAAAGCGGTTAAAAATATGGGGCAGGTCGTCCGGGGCAATGCCCGCGCCGGTATCCTGTACCTGCACGGCGATGCCGGTTTCGGCGGCAGCGGCCAGCAGTGAAATTTGCCCGCCGGCCGGCGTGTAGCGCAGGGCGTTACTCACCAAATTGCCCAACACCTGCGCCATGCGCTCGGGGTCAACCAAAACGGGGGGCAGTTCGTGGCCGGCGGCAACGGTGAGGGCAATGTTTTGTTCGCCGGCCCGCACCTGGTATGCCGCGGCGGTGCGGCTGAGCAGTTCGTGGGGCAAACAGGGCTGCAGGTTCAGCTTTAATTCGCCGGCATCGGCCAGCGACAGCGTTCGCAGATCGTCAACCAGATGGCTCAGGTGGATGGCTTCGTTGTGCAGCACCCGGTTGATTTCCGGCGTGGCTTGCAGCTTGCCGTCGCTGAGGGCTTCGGTGTAGCCCAGCAAAATGCTCAGCGGCGTGCGCAGATCGTGGGCAATATCGGCAGTCATCTGGCGGCGCTGTTTGTTGGCCCGGGCCAGATCGCTGCTCATCTGGTTAAACGAGGTGGCCAGCCGGCCCAGTTCGTCTTTGGAGCGCACTTTAACCTGATGGCCCAGGTTGCCCTCGGCCACAATTTTGGTGGCGGCGGTGAGGTCTTTGATGGGCCGGCTCAGTGTTTGGGCCAAAATAACGCCGATGACCAGCGCCACCAGCGTGGCTCCAACCGCGCCCATAAAAATGGCGTGGCGCACATTGTCCAGAAACGCCTGCTCCGGCGACTCGGGCAGGGTGGGCGCAGTCGCCCGGTTTTGGGACAGGTCATCAAAAATAAACCAGCCGGCCAGTTTGTCTCGCGGGCCGATGGGGATGCCCAGAGCCAATTCTTCCGGGCTGATTTTGCGGCCAATTCGGGCCGGCTCCTGGCTCAAAATGACGACCCCATTGGCATCGACCAGCGTGCCGGCCGGCGGCGGGCCGTGGAGCCTGCGCCGAAAGCCCCACGCCTCGTCCTGATTATCGGACGAATTGCTCAGCAGTTGGTCAACACCCTGCCAGCTATTGGTGGCCCGGTAGTAGTGCGACAGGTCATCGAGCAGGGCGGCCTGATCGCGGTTGAGCACAAAGCGGTCAAACTCCGATTTGGTGCGCTCGCCAACAAACCCGGCCACCAGCACCGCGCCAACCAGCCCCACAAACAAAAAGGCCAAAATCAATTTTAAAGTGAGCGATCGCAGGCGCATGGGCGGTTATCCCTGGGCGTCGCTGGCAAACTTGTAGCCAACGCCGTAAATGGTTAACACGTAGCGCGGATTTTTGGGGTCGGGTTCTATTTTGGTGCGCAAATTGCGAATGTGAACATCGATGGTGCGCTCGTAGCCTTCGTAGGCGGTATCGCCAAGCTGCTCCAGCAGGTCCAGCCGGGAAAACGGGCGGCCCGGCGTGGTCATCAGCACGGCCAGCAAATCAAACTCCGATGGAGTCAGGTTGACCGGTTTGCCGGCCACGGTGACGGTGCGATATTCGCGGTCAAGGGTTACATCGGCGGCGCGCAGCACATCCGGCAGCACGGAGCCTTTTTCTGTGCGGCGCAGCACGGCCCGCACTCTGGCGGTGAGTTCGCGCATGCTAAAAGGTTTGGTGACGTAGTCATCCGCGCCCAGTTCCAGCCCCAACACTTTGTCGCTTTCGTCCAGTTTGGCGGTGAGGATGATGATGGGGGTATCGGCTTCTTTGCGGTAAAGCTGCATAAATTCGTAACCGCCCATTTCCGGCATCATCAGGTCTAAAATGATCAAATCCGGTTTTTCGTGGCGAGCCACAAACAGGGCTTC
>CAYOXS010000162.1:7895-12620 GCA_964407935.1 uncultured Caldilineaceae bacterium | reverse complement strand
GGTTTGTGCTGGTCGGGCTGTCGCCGCAGGAGCGCCGCCGGGTAGAAGCGAGTCTGACTGCGTGGCAGGATAGCCTGCTCCAGTACATTGTTGAGCCGGAAGTGCTGACTCTGCTGCTGCGCGAACAGAGCTGGGCCAAAGCCGCCGCCCAATTTCCGGAGGCTCAGGTTGAAGGGCCGCTGCGTTTGTTTACGTTTAGTGTGGCCATGGAGTGGAGTGTGGTGGGCTTTTTGGCGGCGATCACCGGCCTGCTGGCGGCCAACAGTATTCCGCTGGGCGCGGTGTGCGGCTACTACCGCGATCATCTGTTTATTGCCGATGAATTTGCCGCCCGCGCCGAAGCCATCCTCCGCATTGAGCTGGCGCGCTACCAGCAGTAGCGCCGGCCACAAAAAAAACGCCCCGGCATTGCGGGGCGTTTATCTTTTGCTGACTTCCACACCGGGTGGAATTTTGCTTTCCAGCGGCATTGTAAAGGTAAAGGATGTGCCTTTGCCCAGTTCGCTGGCAAAGGTCAGCTCGCCACCGTGGCTCTCAATCATGCGCTTGGTGATGGACAGTCCCAGGCCGGTGCCCGGTTCGTTGCGGATATTTTGGTCGCTGGAGCGGAAAAAGTTGGTGAATAGCCGGGTCTGGTCTTCTTCTGAAATACCGTAGCCAGTATCTGCTATCGTTACCGATACGCCATCGACAGAGCCGTTGTGCGCCCGGACCGAGACCGTGATCTGCCCACCTTCCGGGGTGTATTTGTAGGCGTTGCTGATCAGGTTGGTGGTAATCTGCACCATGCGGTTGTAATCCGCCCGAATTTCCGGCAGGTTGTCCTGAATATTCAGGTTGAGGGCCAGATTCTTCTTTTTAAGTTGCGTTTGCACCGACTCCACCACATCGTCGATGACCTCTTTCATCTGCACATCTTCAAGTTCCAACCGAATGCGCCCGGCCTCAATCCGGCTCACGTCCAGCAGGTCACTCACCAGCCGGTCCATACGATCAACATTGTTGGAAATAATATTGAGAAATTCCTCCTGCTTTTCCGTGAGCGAGCCGGCCGCGCCCATTTGCAGCAGTTTGGCGTAGCCTTTAATGCTGGTCATCGGGATTTTCAGTTCGTGTGAAGCCGTGCTCATAAATTCTGATTTGGCCTGGTTGGCCTCGGTCACTTTGTCAAACAGGCGGGCGTTGTCGATAGCAATGGCCGCCTGGCTCACCAAAATGGACACAAACGACATGTCTTCCTGGATGAAATAATCGGGGTCGGTGCTTTCCAAATCGATCACGCCGATGACTTTTTGCTCTCTGATCACCGGCACCACCAGCAGCGAGCGGGTGCGGTGCGTTTTGGGGATGTAATCTTTGGCCAGAGACAGGTCGTTGATCATTTCCGGCTGGCCGGTGCGGGCCACCCGGCCCATTACGCCGCGGGTGAGCGGCCACGGGTCAATCCGGTAGCGGCCCATTTCTGTGGGCATGCCGCGCTGAGCCAGCAAGTACAACCCCGGTTCGCCCTCTTCGCGGAGCACGCCCATCAACCCCATCGATACCCCCAGCGAGTCCATCGTGTGGTTCAGGGTCACGTCCAGCACTTTGGGCAGTTCCAGCGATTTTTGGAGCTGGATATCAAACGTCTGGAGCATTTGCAGCTCCTGCACGCGTTCGGCCAAAGCCTGGTCGGTGCGGGTAAAGATTTGGGCGTTTTCAATGGCAATCGCCGCCTGCGCCGCAAACGATAGCAGCAGGTTGCAATCGTTTTGGGTAAAAACCGTGCCATCCTGCTTGTTGAGCACTTCAATCACGCCCACCACCCGGTCGCGGGAGAGCATGGGCACGCACAGCAGGTCTTTGGTTCTAAATTCCGTGGCTTCGTCAAACTTTACGTTCCAGCGCGAATCCTGGCTGACATCGTTGATGATCAACGGCTCGCTGGTTTTGGCCACCGTGCCGACAATGCCTTTGCCCACCTCGGTTTTTACGCCCAGCAGGTCGGCGCCGGTTGGCCCCAACACCACCTCAAACGTAAGCTCTTTGCCTTTGGCGTCCATCAGCAGCAGCGAGCCGGCTTCGGCGTGCAAAATTTCTACAGCCCGATCCATAACCCGCTGGAGCGCCGTTTCAAGATCAAGCGTGGAGCTGATGGCCATGCTGACTTCGCTCAAAATTGAAAGCTGATGGGCCGAAAGCTGCGCCTCTTGCAGCAGCCGCGATTGTTCCAGCGCGATGGCCACCTGTGTGGCAAACAGTTCCATCAGCCAGGTGTCACCTTCGTTAAAGCGCGGCCCGTGCGGTTTATGGACCACCACCAGCACCCCGCGCACTTTGCCCCCCCAGCGCAGCGGCGCGCCCAGCACCGAACCAAACTGCGCGTCGGCAAATGCCGCCGAGCGCCCGGAAAAGCTGCGGTAGTTATCCACCACCACCGATTCCCCCAGCATTGTCACCCGGCCGGGTACATCCTGCGGCATCTCAACAATTTGGCCGCAGTAATCGCGGTCCAAATTGTGGCTGACCACCACTTTGAGCGTTTTTTCGTTGGGTTCCAGAATAAACACCAACCCGCCTTCGGCCTTGAGCAGTTGCGCGGCCTGCTCAACCACAAAGTTTAACAGGCTGTCGGGGTTGGTTTGAGCCTGAATGTCTACCGAAATTTTTTGCAGTGCTTCCAGTTCGGCGGCGCGGCGGTTGGCTTCTTCCAGCAACTGGGCGTTTTCAATGGCGATGGTGGTTTGGCTGGCCAGCGTCGATAAAAATGTCAGGTCGTCGCCGCTGTAAGGCTGGCCGGATTTTTTCAGCCCGAGCGCCAGCCAGCCCAGTAAATTTTCAGAGCCGAGCATTGGCACGCACAGGCTGATATTCAGCATATTGAGCCGGGCCAGTTCCTCCCGCGATACCCGCACGCCGGTGGGCGCGTGGCCGTTGGGGCTGAGCTGCAAAATATTGTTGGTATCGGCCAGCCACATGGCCAGGTCATCGCTCAGGCCAAAGGGGACTTCAACCGATTGGGGGTTGCCGCTCTTTTTGGGGTAGCGAATGGTGAACGCGCCGGCGGTTGCGTCGCGCAGGTAAACCAGCGCCGCTTCCGGGAGCAGCGCTTCATCGGCCTGCTGGGCCAGCATGGCCGCAATGTGATCGCTGCTGAGCGGGGTAGAAATGAGCGCCCGGCCGTATCGCTGCAAAAGTTGCTGGTAGTCGGTGCTTTCCCGCTGAAACAGGCGGTTGAGCACCGCTTGCAGCCACTGCTTGATCGGTTCAATGGCGATCACCAAAATCAGCACAAAAATGGCCAGCACAATGGGGCTTCTAAACATAAAGGTGTCTTGCAGCAGGTTGCCCAGCAGGCTCACCACCAAAAAATAGCCAATGGTCACCAGCAGCGTGAGCAGGGTGTACACCAACCCCCGGTTAAAAACAATATCCAGGTCCAGCAGCCGGTAGCGCAGCATGGCGTAGGCCACGGTAATGGGAAAAACCACAAACGGGGTAAACACCGCCGCGAAAACAGACCAGACAAACGGCGCGTCAAAGCCGAAGGCGCTGGCCAATGCCCATATCGCCGCCGGGCCAAAGGCGATGACTCCGCCCCAGAAAATGAGCGTGGTCTGCCGCCGCACCAAGGTTGACAGCGTGGAATAGCGGGTATTAATTTGCAGCAGCAGGAAAATGGTAATCGACAGGCCAATGAAAACAAAATTCCACAGCCGGCTGGCGGAGTAGGTGCGCGGGTCCGGGGCAAAATAAAAGCTGTACAGGTTGGCCAGCGCCAGCAGCAGGGCCACGCCGTAGGGGCTGGCCTTTAGCCACGGCCGGCGGCGGGCCAGTTTGGTGTTGATAGGAAAAACAAACCCCAGATGAATGAGCGTGGCCCCGGTCAGCGGGAAAAATATCGACCAGACCGGGGTGAGCAGGTGATACGAGTTTTGGTCAAACATGCCGCTGGCCAATATCGAAACCGACACGCAGAAAGCCACAAACACATTGCTGCCGTGTTCAATACCCCGCAGGCGATAGACAATCAACCCTAAAACCAGGTAAATCAGCCCCACCAGGTAGGGCAGCCAGAAATAGATGAGCAAGTCCTGCGTCGAAAACCCGGTCAGGGGCAGGGTAATGTTTTTGGGCTGGCGTTGGGGAGACTCAAAACCGGCTGAAACCGTATCGCCAACCTGCCTGCCGCGAAGCTGCATGGTCAGCTCGCGGCCATTGGCTACCGGCACGCCATCCAGCGCCAGCAGCCGCTCATTGGTGTTGATACCCTGTTGGTGAGCGGCCCACTGCGGGTTAAACGAGTCTGAAACAACCATACCCGGCAAAAACAGCGCCCCCGGGAATGGAGTTTGCGCCCAGCTTTGCATAAACACCGGGGCCAGCAGGTTAAACACAACCGCAATTACCACCAGCGCCGGAACGGCAACTCTGGTCAATTTGTGCGCTGGGGTGCTTCTTAATGAACTATCAGCAGTATCCATTGTTGAGGGCAATGTGCCTGATTGTGGTTTTCAATATAGGCAATCCGGGCTGGTTTTGGGTAGAACTTTGGAGGGAAAAACAGTTCTGACCGGCTTGCTTCAAGCTAATGTTAAACAATTCAAGTTTAACATGGCGGTTGGGGCGAGTCAAGATAATTTGTGGTACTTTTTGGCGTGTGAGGTATTGCTGAAGTGGGGTGGTGTGGTGGGGGGGGGGGGGGGCCCGCCCCACCACAAAAACAACCCCCACACAAAAAAACAC
>CAYOXS010000162.1:0-7885 GCA_964407935.1 uncultured Caldilineaceae bacterium | reverse complement strand
TGTTTTGTTGGGGGGGTGTGTGTTTGGGGGTGGGGGGTGTTGGGGGGGCCCCCCCCCCCCCCCAAAACAACCCCAAAAATCCGCTAATACAAAAACATCGGCTTTTGGTTAACGTGGCGAACTTTGGGCCGGTAGGCTTCCACATCGTACAGTTCGTCAATGTCTACCCGTTTGATGCCTTCGGCCAGAATATTGGCCGGCACGTTGGTATATTTGCCATCCTGCAGGGCTACCATCTGGCCAAAATGCTGCTCCTGAATCAAATCCATGGCCATATTGGCAAAGTTGAAGCCCACCATCAAATCGATGGAGTCCGGCGCGCCGGAGCGCATTAAGTAGGCCACCTGCTGGTAAATAATGCTTTCGCCGGTGATTTTTTTGAGCGCGTCGCCGGTGATGGCCCCAATCCCGCCCAGTTTTTTGTGGCCAAAGGCATCGGCCTGACCGTACTCAATAATTTTGCCGCCGATCATGGTTGCCCCTTCGGAGATGGTCATCATGGCGTAGTTGCTGGGGTTTTGGGTTTTGTCTTTCATCAGCAGCGCGGCCAGTTTTTCCGGGTCAAACGGTACTTCTGAAATGATGGCCCGGTCAACATCGGCCAGGTAGGCGGAAATGAGCGAGGTTTCGCCGGAGTTGCGGCCAAACAGCTCGATGATGCCAATCCGTTCGTGGGAGCCAATGGAGGTGCGCAGATTGTGGATAAAGTTGATGCTGCGGGTAATGGCCGTGGAAAAACCAATGCAGTAATCGGTACCGTAAACATCGTTATCCATAGTTTTGGGGATGGCCACCACCGGGAAACCTTCGGTGTGAAGCCGGTGAGCGTAGCTCAGGGTGTCGTCGCCGCCAATGGGGATGAGCACATCAACCCCCAACAGTTCCAGGTTTTTGAGCACATGCGGCGTAAAATCGCGGATGTCGGTGTCGCTGGGACGCCAGTCCGGTTCGCGCAAAAACGGCGGAATTTCTGACGCTTTGACTTTGGAGGGGTTGGTGCGCGAGGTGTGCAAAAACGTGCCGCCGGTGCGGTCTACAGTGCGCACGGCCTGTTTATCCAGCGGGATAAGCCAGTTTTTGACATCGGCCTGGTTGCCGGCGTTGTAGTTGAGCAAGCCGCCCCAGCCCCGCCGAATTCCCAGCACAGTGTGGCCTTCGTCGATGGCGCGGTTGACCACGGCTTTGATACACGGGTTCAGGCCGGGTACATCGCCGCCGCCGGTTAAAACTCCGATTTTCATGGGGTTCCTCTTTCTTCTAACTCAAGAATCAAATAAAGGTGACTGGCTCACCCATCAACCAATCACCTTTAGATTTAGTGGCCCAAATGGTACTATTGGGGTTATTTTATTCCATTTCGCTGGTCATAATGAACAGCGGTTTCATTTCAAAGCTCTTGTAGTGGGGGCGCAGGCGCTCGATGTTGTAGTGCTTGCGAACATCGACCACTTTTTTGGTGCTGGTCACCACATCCAGCGGCACGTTGTCGTAGCGGCCGTTTTTCAGCACAACCAGCCGGCCGTGGATACCGTGCAAAATCAGGTCCAGGGCCAGGTTGCCGTAGGCCATTGGCACAATCGAGTCGATGGCGTCGGGGTCGCCGCCGCGAACCATGTAGCCCAGTCGCTGGTTGATCACGTTGATGCGATGGCCGTTGTTATATTTGGGCGAGAGTTCCTTGAGCGCCGCCGAAATCAAATCGCCGATGCCGCCCAGTTTTTTATGGCCAAACATGTCGGTTTCCTGATCCTGAAAGACCATCTCACCGCCGCCAAACGTGGCCCCTTCTGATACCAGCACAATGGAGTATTTGCTGGGATTGTGGTTGCGGTCGTAGGTCATCAGCTCGGTCAGTTGCTCTATGTCAAATTTATGTTCGGGGATCACGCAGCGGTTGGCCGCGCCGGCCATTGTTGGCAGCATGGCGGTAAAACCGGCGTAGCGGCCAAAGACTTCCAACACCAAAAAGCGCTCGTGCGAACCGGCCGAGGTGCGGATAATGTTGGTCAGTTGAATGGTGCGGCTGATACAGGTAGAAAAACCAATGCAGTAGTCGGTGCCGGGCACGTCGTTGTCCATTGTTTTGGGGATGGCCACCACTTTGAAGCCCTGCTGGTACAGGTGCACACCGTAGCTCAGCGTGTCGTCGCCGCCAATGGGAATGAGGTATTCAATGCCCAGCCATTCCAGGTTTTTGAGCACTTCCGGGGTCAGGTCGTTAATTTCGTCGGTGTAGGTATCGCGCAGGTGCTCCGGCACGTTAACTTTGGGCACGTGGCTGGCGCGGGTTCGCGATGAGTGCAGGAAGGTGCCGCCGGTTCGGCCGGCCCGGTTAACAATTTCTTCGGTCAAATGGATGTAGTTTTCACTGTTATCGGCCTTTTTATCGCGGATAACATTCATAATCCCGGCCCAGCCGCGGCGCAGGCCGATAACATCGTACCCTTCGCGCAGGGCGCGAATGGTCACGGCGCGGATGGCCGGGTTTAACCCCGGTACGTCACCGCCGCCGGTCAAAATTCCAATAGTCCCTTTACTTTTTGTCATTATCAAAAACTCCGTTCTGATGTATGTATATTATAAAAAAAGGAGGACACCAAACTGGCCTCCCCCTTTTTCTTAAACCGATACAAAAAAGCGGGAAGGCTGTGTTTACGGCGTGCCTTCCCACCTTCGTTGTGGGCAAAACAGATGCTGTGTTCTGCGCGTTTTTATGGATCGATCTCACAGCGTGGTGAGAAACCGTTGGTATTAATGTTATCCAAATTTTAGCCGCCCAAGTATAAGTCAAACCTATCGATCTGTCAATCCAATCCGGTTACAGCGATTATTTTTACCCCGGCAATTTGCTCAAGTTTTAGCGACAGCGCTTCAGTGTAGTGGGTGTTTTTTTCCGGAAATTCAATGGTGTAGCGCCCGCCAATCTTTATCTGGAAGGTGTCTTTGCCCGGATGGCGGGTGAGCAGTTCAAACGCGGCGCGCATGCAGTGTTTGTCTTGCGGCAGGTTGCCGCTGGGGGTAAAGGCCAGCTCCACCAATCGCCCGCCGCCGGCCGGGGTTGACAGCGGCGGCGCGGCCGGCCGCATCGGCTCAACCACAGCCGGGATGATGACTTCTGTGGGGAGCGGGGCATGGCCGTTGCTGCCGTTTTTGCCGTTGGCGTGGCCGTTAACCGGCGCGGCCTCCATCTCCGGCAAAAAGTTGGGCGGCGGCTCCAGCAGCGACTCAACCGGCTCATCGAGCACGGGTTCGTCCTCAAACGAGGGTTCATCCAGCAGCAGCGGCGCGGCTGCGGGGCGGTAGGGCGCGGGTGTTTCGCCCACCGCGCCATAAATGGTCAGTTCGTTGGTCAGCGTATCGGCCAGAATTTTGGGCGGACGGCCGTCCGGCGCATCGACCTTGCCTTTGACGACAATCAGGTTGCCCAGCGCCAGCAGGCCGCGGTTGGCTTCGTAAGTGCGCGGAAACAGGATGATCTCGCGCACGGCCTGCAAATCCTCAATTTCAACAAAGGCCATCGGGTCGCCTTTTTTGGTTTGGTGGGGGCGAATGGAGTTGATCAGCCCGGCCACCACCACCTGCTGGCCGTGCAGTTCGTCCGTTACTTCACCAAGCATGGTGGTTTTGGCGGCTTTGATTTGCGGCAAAAAGCGCTGGATGGGATGGTTGGACAGGTACGCGCCGGCCAGCTCTTTTTCCCAGGCCAGTAGTTCCTTGGTTGGAATCTCGGCCAGGCCGTCCGGCTCCGGGTGCAGCACCGAGCCAAGCTGCGGTGCGTCGAAGCCATCCATATCAAACATGCTCATCTGGCCCACGCTGCTGGCTTTGTGGGTGGAGCTGGACAGGTTGACCAGCCGGTCGATAATGGCCAGCAGCAGCGAGCGGCCGGCAAATTCATCCAGCGCGCCAACTTTGATCATCATTTCCAGCGCCTTGCGGCCCACACCGCGCAAATCAACGCGGCCGCAAAAATCATCGATGTCTTTAAACGGGCCGCCTTCGGCGCGGGCGTCCATAATGGTTTGCACCGGCCCTTCGCCCACGTTTTTGATGGCCGCCAGGCTGTAGGCAATGGCCGAACTGCCGTCCGGCCGGTCTACAATGGCAAACTCGATGCTGCTGGTGTTGACGCTGGGCGGCAGCACTTCGATGCCCATGGCCCGGCATTCGGCCAGCAGCATGCCCACCTTTTCGGTGTTGCCGCGCTCAACCGTGAGCAGGGCGGTCATGTATTCCACCGGGAAGTGGGCCTTGAGGTAGGCGGTTTGGCAGGTGACCAGGGCGTAATCGGCGGCGTGGGCCTTGTTAAAGCCGTAGCGGGCAAAAAACTCAATGTCGCCGTAAATGGCTTCGGCGGTTTCCTGCGGGATGCCGTTTTCTACCGCGCCGTTGACAAACTGGCTGCGGTGCTGATCGATTTTCTCTTTGATTTTTTTGCCCACCGCCTTGCGAATCTGGTCGGCGTCGCCGGGGGCGTAACCGGCCAGCTCGCTGGCAATGCGGATGATCTGCTCCTGGTACACGATGATGCCGTAAGTTTCATCGAGAATTGGCTCCAGCCGGGGATGTTTGAACTCGACCGGCTCTTTGCCGTGCATGCGGGCAATGTAGGTGGGAATGTACTCCATTGGGCCGGGGCGAAACAGCGAAATGGCGGCCACAATGTGCTCAAAACGGGTCGGTTTCATATCGGTGAGGACACGGCGCATGCCGCTGCCTTCAACCTGGAACACGCCGGTCACGTCGCCGTGGGCCAGCAACTCAAACGCCTTGGCCGGCGGCGGAAAGTCGGGGTAGTCGGCAAACAGGGCCGGGTTATCCATCGGAATGTTGGACAGGTTAAACGACAGGCCGTGCCGCTGCTCAATCAACTCCGCCGCCTTGCGCATCACCGTGAGGGTGGACAGCCCCAAAAAGTCCACTTTGAGCAGGCCAATCGATTCGCACACCGGGAATTCAAACTGGGTCACCGACTCGGTAATAACCGAGCCTTGCGCCCGCATCACCGGCACGTATTCGTCCAGATCGCGGTCGGTAATGATGACCGCCGCGGCATGCACCGACGAATGGCGGGCCACGCCTTCCAGATTGCGGGCAAAATCAACCAGTTGGTGCACGTGCTCTTCCGTATCGTAGCGGTCTTTCAGCTCCCGCGAAAAAAATTCGTGCTCGGCATCGAGGGCGTTGTCGATGGTGCAGGGTTTGCCGGGGATGGCGGTAATCATTTTGGCCAGTTGGTCTACTTCGGCCAGGGGGATGTCCATGGCCCGGCCCACATCGCGGATGGCGGCGCGGGCTTTCATCCGCCCAAACGAGACAATCTGGGCCACGCGCCTGTCGCCGTAGCGCTGGCGGGTATAGGCGATCATTTTTTCGCGCTGGTCGTCGGGGTAGTCCAGGTCAAAGTCGGGCATTGAAATGCGGCCGGGGTTGAGGAATCGCTCAAAAATCAGGGCGTGGCGCAGCGGGTCAATCAAGGTGATGCCGGTGGCGTAGGCCACAATACTGCCGGCCCCGGAGCCGCGCACGTTCCACCAGATGTTTTCAGAGCGGGCGTACTCGCACAAATCCCAGACAATCAGGTAGTAAACGGCAAAGCCCATACGGTTGATGATGGCCAGTTCGTGCTCTTTGCGCTGCTGGATTTCCTCGGAGGCGGCCCGCTCGCCGTACATCTCCACCAGCCCCAGTTCGGTCAGGTGGCGCAGCGCGCCGGCGTAATCCTTGGCCTTGATATATTCCGCCGGGATTTTGGCCAGCCACGGCGCGAGTGAGAAGTGAGAAGTGAGGGGTGAGGAGTGATCACTCGCAGAGCCATTCGTTAATCGTAATTCGTCATTGGTAAATTCAAACACATCCGGCAGGTGAAAACTGCTGTCTTCCAGATCAACCTCGCACATGTCGGCAATTTTCAGCGAGTTGGTGAAGGCGCTGTCCGGCAAATCGGCCAGGGGGCGGAACAACTCGCGCATTTCGGCTTCGCTTTTCAGGTAAAAGCCGGTATCGGTAAATTTGAGCCGGTTGGGCTGGCTGATCAGCGACGATGTTTGCACGCACAGCAGCGTGTCGTGGGCCTGGGCATCCTGGGCGGTCACGTAGTGGACATCATTGGTGACCAGAAATTGCAGCTCATACTTTTTGCCCCACTCAAACAGCGTTCTGTTGATGGCCGTCAGCGCCGGGATGTTGTGCTCTTGCAGTTCAATAAAAAAGCGGTCGCGGCCAAACACATCCAGATACCATTGCAGCCGTTCCATTGCTTTTTCCGGCTGGGGCGGGCGGCCGTCTTCCGGGTTGAGCAGCCACGGAATTTCGGCAGCCATGCAGCCGCTGGTGCAGATGAGGCCGTCGGCGTGGCTGGCCAGGTAATCGGCGTCGATGCGCGGTTTGTAGTAAAAGCCATTCAGTTGGGCGTCGCTGCAAATTTTGAGTAGATTTTTGTAGCCGGTCATATTTTGCGCCAGCAGCAGCAGGTGGTGGCGCGTTTTGTCCTTTACCGGGTCGGTGCCACTCATAGGCCTGCCGAGCGGCGTCATATACGCCTCCACGCCGATGATCGGTTTGACGCCGGCTTTTTTGCAGTCGCGGAAAAACTCGATGGCGCCATGCATCACGCCGTGGTCGGTCAGCGCCAGCGCCGGCTGGCCCAGCCGGGCGGCTTCTTTGGCCAGAGCTTTGGTGCGGCCCAACCCATCGAGCAGGGAATATTCGCTGTGACAGTGCAGGTGGCAAAAGTTTGACATCTGATCAATCTTTCCATGCCAGTGGTGTGGCATGCGTTACTATTTTTTGTAGCGACGTAATGCGTGTTGCGTGAATCTGGCGAAACGGATCACGCAACACGTTCTGCTACGATATACGGGGTTTCAATGACCAAACATACTACAGGTTGTAGAGAGGTTGTAGAACAAATGTTTTGGAGTGTATTCTTTATTATACCACACAACGGTGAAAAACGGGGAACGCCCCGCTTAAAATACGGGGCGTCAGAAAAAATTTTAAGGTGAAATTATACAGGAGTACCGTTAGCGGCCGTTCATCGCCCGCACCGCCGGGCGCAGCCAGGTGAGCCAGACCGCCCCGCCGATCAGCGCAAAAGCGACCACGCCCCACAGCACCGCCCAGACAATGGCCGGGATAAAGGTGAGCTGGGCCATCGATAGGGCATCGTTTTCCGGTGCGTTGAAAAAACGGCTCGACAGGCCGATCAGCCCCACCAGATCCGTCAGCGCGGTGATGGCCGCCTGAAAAGCGATGAGGTGCAGCACAAACATCACCCCGCTCAGCGGCGCTTTGATGGCCGCCAGCAAAAACAGTCCGCCAAAAATCAACCCGCTGCCGGTGGTCAGCATGCCGGCCAGAATTTCGCCGGCAAACACGCTCGGCAGCCCGTAGCGCAGCGCAAAGTACATCATCAGCCCGCCGATGAGCGCCAGCGTTACCCGGCTCCAGCGGGCGCTGCGCCCCAACCAGATCAACCCCGCGCCAAACAGCGCCACCCCCAGATAACCCGCCGGAATGACTACCAGCCGCCAGCCGCCGCTGGTGTAGGCCAGCCCCGCGCCGTTGGGATACACCACAAAGCGCACAAAATCGCCGCCGGTTAAAATGGCGGCCAGCCCGTGGCTCAACTCGTGGACAATGGTAATGAGCAGCCGGAAAGGGTAGCCCAGCAGCGGCAGAGCCAGCAGCAGCAGCGAGGCCAGCGCCGCCAGCCCAATCAGCCCGCCGGCCTGTCTGGCCGACAGCTCACGTGGTTGTTTGGTCAAAGTTCGGGCGTAATTCATACGTGTCACCTCAATTGAATAGCGAATAGCGAATTTGCGAATGATTTCTTATCGAGATTCAACTTGCCATTCGCTATTCGCTTATTCGCAGCACCACC
>CAYOXS010000161.1:0-12638 GCA_964407935.1 uncultured Caldilineaceae bacterium | reverse complement strand
CCCCACCCCCCAACCACCCCCCCCCCCCCCCCCCCCCCCGGGGGGGGGGCGCGCCCCCCCGGGGGGGGGGGGGGGGGGGGGCCCGCCCCCCCCCCCCAACACCTACAACAAGTAATCCCCCTCTCCCGCTGGGAGAGGGGGTAGGGGGGTGAGGTCAACCAACGTTATTTTCAAGGGAGACGCATTTATGGAAGCCGAAGAAAAAGTAACCCTCCGAACAGGAGTTGCCGTCAAAACGAGCAAATTGGAAACCGCAAAGAGAGCCGGCTTCAAAACCGGAATTATAGTGCTGCTGGCGCTGGCCGTGCTCACCGGCCTGGAATATTACGTATCCTTTTTGCCCAGCGGCGCTACCTCGCTGCTGTTTGTGATTGCGCTGGCCAAAGCCTGGGCCATTCTCAAATACTTTATGCACGTGACCAACCTGTGGTCGCGGGAAGGAGAACATTAATGAGCGTTGCCACCACTCACCTGGCGCACGAAGCCGCCCACCAACCAGCGGCCCAGGAGCAACTGCGCAACAACCGGCTGGGGTTGTGGTTGTTCTTTGTCTCCGAGGCGTTTATGTTTGCCGGCCTGCTCATTGCCCGCTTTTACCTGTGGGGCAACACCCGCCCGGCGCTCGACCAGACGCTGGGCTTGATTGTCACCGTTGTCCTGCTCATCAGCAGCTTTTTTATGAACCGGGCCGAAGTGGCTATCAAGCACGATGACCGCCCCGAGTTTATGCGCAACTTGCTGATCACCGCCGCGCTGGGCATCGCTTTTTTGGTGGGCGTGGTGGGCTTTGAATGGCAGGGCCACATTCGCCCCAGCGATGGCGCGTTTGGGGCGGTGCTGTACGGGATGACCGGTATGCACGCCCTGCACGTGCTCAGCGGCGTGATCTTTATTTTGATTGTCTGGAATTTGGGCCGGCAGGGCCACTACAGTTCCGAAAGCAACTGGGGGGTTGAGGCCTGCGCCATTTGGTGGCACTACGTTGACCTGGTGTGGGTTTTCTTTTATCCGGCGCTGTATTTGATGGGCGTAGTGGTACACGGGGGGTAAATGGACCCAGTTGTTAGCGCGGCGCTGCTGTCGTGGGATATCCGGCCGGAGGTCATCGCCGGGCTGCTGCTGGCCGGGGGGCTGTTCAGCCTGGGCTGGCGGCGGCTGCATCGACGGCGCTCGGCGCTGGCCGCTCCGTGGCGGCTGGCCAGTTACCTGAGCGGGTTGGCCGTGCTGGGCCTGGCGCTCATGTCGCCCATCGACGTGCTGGGCGGGCAGCTCTTTTACATGCATATGATCCAACACCTGCTCATGGTGATGCTGGCCCCGCCGCTGCTGCTGCTGGCCAACCCTTTCCCGCTGCTGTTGTGGGGCTTGCCGCCGCGCGGCCGGGCCGTGGTTGCCGGCTGGTTCACCCCCGGCGCGCTCGTTCGCCAAACTCTGCGGCTGCTCACGCCGCCAGGGCTGGCCTGGCTGCTGTTCATCGGCTTTTTTCTGGGCTGGCACGATCCCAACGCCTACAACGCCGCCCTTTACAGCGATACCGTCCACGACCTTGAGCATGTCACCTTTTTTGGCTCGGCCATGCTCTACTGGTGGCACGTGATTGGGGCGGGGCCGCGGCTGCACGGCCATTTTTCGCGCAGCGCCAAAATTGCCTTTTTGCTGGTAACCGTGCCGGTCAATATGGCCGCCGGAATAACCATCGCTTTTGCTACCGAGCCGTTGTATACTTACTATACCACTGTCCCCCGCTTTTTTGGCATCTCGGTAATGAATGACCAGATGCTGAGTGGTATTATTATGTGGATACCCGGCAGTATGATGTACATTATCGCTGCGCTGGTGCTGATTGCCGGCCTGGTGCAGCGCGAAGCGGAAAAAGCGCCGCTGCCAGAAACAGAGTGGGCCACCGACGAGGCCATGCTCGCGCCGGGTTGGGAAAGGTAGGTATACCCGATGGCTATCCGTAGAATTGGACTGGTATTTTTCCTGACGCTGGCCGTTGGCCTGTGGCTGGCCCAGGCCGGGCTGGTAAAGGCGCACGGCGGCGGCTACCCGCAGCTCACCAACGCCGAAGCCGGGCCTTATCGCGTTTCGGTCTGGACGCAGCCGCATCCGCTCACCGCCGGCCCGGCTCATTTTTCGGTGGCGGTGTTCACCCCGCTGGCCGAGGGGCTAAACACCGGGCTGCCGGTGCTGGACGCCAATGTTGAGCTGATCCTCATCCCGCACGACAGCGACTCGGCCGGGCAGGTGCTGCCCATCCGGCGCACCAACTCGGTGAACAAGCTCTATTACGAAACCGATGTTGAACTGCCCACCACCGGCCGCTGGGATGTTGAGATCATCGTTTCCGGCGATGCCGGCGTGGGCCGAACCGGCTTTAGCCTTGATGTTCAGTCGCCGCCCGTTGAAAACAACTGGGTTGTGTGGGGCAGTGTTGCGATTGTAACCCTGGCCGCGTTGTGGGGCGCGCACAGTTTCCAGCGCGGCGGCGACCTGCGCCGGATTGTGCCGGCGCTGGCTGTGGTGGTGATGGTTACCGCCATCGGCGTTACCATTATTACCCGGGCGGGCACACCGGCGGTGCAGGCCGCAACCCGGCCGTGGTTCTGGTTTACCGCGGGCCGGCCAGATCTGGTCGTTGAGGTTTCGGCCTCGCAGTGGCAGTGGACCTTTACCTACGGCGATACCGGCATCACCACCACCGAGTTGATGCTGCCCGCCGGCCAGGATGTCGAGCTGAAATTAACCTCAACAGATGTGATTCACTCGTTTGGCGTGCCGGAATTTCAGTTGAGCCAGGATATTGTGCCCGGCTCGCCCACATTGGTCCGCGTTACGCCAACCCAACCCGGCAGCTACAAAGTAGTCTGCGAAGCCTTTTGCGGCGTTGACTACCAGGATATGTTGGCCGAAATCAACGTTGTCAGCCCGGCCGATTTTGAAAACTGGCTTTCTCAGCAGAAATAGAATGATTGAAAAAATCAACCGTCAACCTGTTACAACCAAATCGCCGGCCCGGCTGCTGGCCCTGTTTTCCCGGCGCTGGCTGCCGAGCACGCTGCTGGTGCTGCTGGGCATGGTTGTGCTGGTTAGGCTGGGCTTTTGGCAGTTAGACCGGCTGGAACAGCGCCGCGACCGCAACGCCCAACTGGCCGCGCAACTGGCCCAGTCGCCGCTGGAACTGACCGGCGCGGCGGCGCTGCCCGCCGATGTGACCGGCCTCAAAAACCGGCGCATCGTGGCCCGCGGCGAGTTTGATTTTGAGCATCAGATCGGGCTGAAAGCGCAAACCTGGCGGGGCGAGCCGGGCATCCACCTGGTTACGCCGCTACGGCTGGCCTCCGGCGAGGCCGTGCTGGTTGACCGGGGCTGGATTCCGGTTGACGAGTCCGCGCCGGAGCAGTGGCCGCGGTTTGATGAAGCCGGCCCGGTTACCGTTACCGGCCACATCCGGCTGTCTGAAACGCTGCCCAACAGCCAACCGCCGGCCGGCCCGCAGCAGGAGTGGTACCGGGTTGACATTGAGGCCATCGCGCCGCAACTGCCCTATCCCATTTTGCCCATGTATGTGCAGCAATTGCCGCCGGAGGCAAATAACGCCGCCTACCCTGCCCGTCTCACGCCAGAGGTAGACCTGTCAGAAGGGCCGCATCTGGGGTATGCCGTCCAGTGGTTCCTGTTTGCCCTGATTTTGGGTGGGGGCTACATCCACGTTTATCGTAAAGAGAATGTCAAATAGAGGAGGGATATAATGAAGAAAACTGTATTAACGTATTTGTTATTGGTAGCGGCCATGCTGGCCCTGCCGGCCTGCGGCCTGGCCGTGCCGTCCAAACAGGACGCGCTCGAGGATATTCGGCGAGACGAAACAGCCCTCGAAATTGCCCGCATTGAGGCCGATGGCCGGATAGAAGCGGCCAAAATTGCCGCCGAGGCCCAGCGCGATGCCGCCGGGTTGCAAGCCACCGCCGTGGCCGAGTCTGCCGCGGTGCAGGCCGCCGCTATGGCTCAAGCCATTTTAGCCGCCGGGTCGGGCAGCGGCGCGGAGATGATGGCCACCAGCGGCAGCCAGATGCTAGCCATTGGCGGCGGCGAGTGTGCGGTTAAAGCCGTTGATTTGATCGCCGCCTGGGTTACCGCCGGCGCGCCGGATGGCAACTTTGATTTTGCCGCTGATGACAGCAGCGCCTGCCAGGGCGTATTTGCCGATGACATTCAGCCGCTTTTTAGCGAGAACAATGTGTGGTTTGAAGGGTCGCAGGCCTGCACCGGCTGCCACTTTGGCAACACCGAAAACTCCTACCACGAAATGAGCCTGGCCTCCCACGAGGGCGTCCTCCTTGGCGGCGATGTCCTCTCCGCACCCCCCGGCGTCTCCATCCTCGGTGAAAGCGCCATCGGCGCTGGCGATTTTAGCTGGGACGCTTCCAAACTCCGCGAACGCCTGCGCAACAACCGCATGCCCCCCGGCTGGGAATTTGACATCACCGAAACCAACCGCGATGGCCCCTGCCTCGATATTACCGCCGACGGCGTGTCCCTTGTCCGCGATGACGCCGGCGCTATCACCTACGGCTGCGACATGTCCGCTGTCGGTCTCATCGGCGCATGGGTCTCTGCCGGCGCGCCCGAAACCGAGCCGTTTGACTACGGCGACCAGTCGCTCACCTTTGCCCGCGATGTCCAGCCCTTCTTCACCCAGCCCGATATGTGGTTTGCAGGCTCACAGGCCTGCACCGGCTGTCACTTTGGCAACAGCGAAAACTCCTACCACGAAATGGACCTCAGCAGCTACCAGGGCATCCTCCTGGGCGGCGATGTCCTCTCTTCGCCTCCCGGTGTGCCTATCCTCGGTCAGTCTGAAGTTGGCGCTGCCGACTACGACTGGGATCACTCCAAACTCCGCGCCCGCCTGCGCAACAACCGCATGGCCCCCGGCATTGAGTTTGACATCACCGAGGAAAACCGCGACGGCCCCATCATTCTGGCCGGCACAGCCTTAACCCATCAGCCTTAATTTTCCCGCAAGCTAAAAACGCGGGGTATTGGCAGCGAGATTACGCCGCCAATACCCCGCCTACTGCGCGGCAAACGCCGACACATTGCCCTCGCTGTCGCCAATAAAAATACGGTTGCCGGCCACACTCAAACCATCCCGCGAGCCAACAATGCCGGTTTCATAGCGCCACTGCAACGCCCCGCTGGCGGCGTTCAGGCTGATAATGTTGCCGCGCTGGCTCAGCACCAACACACTGTTACCTACGCGCACCGGGCTGCCCAACCCGTAATTAAACGATCCCCCGCCAATATTGTACGTCCACTCCGGTTCGCCGGTGCGGGTATTGAGCGCGTGTACCACCGTGTTGGCCGCGCTGAAATAAACCGCATCCCCCGCCCCGGACAGCGACGGCACCCAGTTGCCGGTATCTTTGCGCCAGCGAAGCTGGCCGCTGCGGGCATCAACGCCGCTGGCAAAATCCTGGTAAGCAATGTAGGCTACCACATCATCGTTGGCGTACACCGCCTTCACAAAACCATCCTCAGACTCGTACACCCACCGCAACGCGCCGTCTGCCGCCGACAACGCGTACAGCCGCATCGGGCCGCCCTCTTCGGTATTAATGGCCGGGTTACGGTAACTGCCGCCCACATACACCACGCCGCCGTGCTGGTACGGCGTTTGCAGAATGTAATTTTCGCTTTCAAAGACCCAGCGCTCGCGGCCATCGGCCGTGGCCAGGGCAAAGAGTTTGGCGCGCCCGTCCGGTTTCACCTCGATGCCGGGGCCAGCGAATGTGGTCGGTACCAGCAGCGTGTCACCCGCCACCAGCGGGGCCATTTGGGCGTTAATGCCCAACTCCCGCTGCCACACCACCGCGCCATCGGCCAGATTGAGCGCGGTCAGCTTGGCCCCGGCTTCGGCCACAAACGCCAGCCGGCCATCGGTTGCCAGCGCCCGCTCCCACAGTTTGCCATCGGGCTGATACTGCCAGCGTAATTGGCCGCCAGCCGCATCCAGCGCCAGCAGCGGCCCGCCAACCGGCGCGGCCAGCACCAGCTCACTGGCCGGCAGCGGCGCGGCGTTTATGGGGCCGGTTGCGGTATAGGTCCAGGCCGGGGCCAGGGTTACGCCAGCAACAAATTCCGGGGCAGCAGCCGGCGACGGCGGGCTGTTTGTCGGGGGAGTTGGCTGGCTGGCACAGCCGGCCAGCACCGGTACAAATAATGTCAACAAAGCCCATCGCCGCAGCGATGATAATAATTTTGGCACGACTCCCCTCCTCTCGCTACGGGCCTCATTTTACCGGCAGCAGAGGCAGGCGGCAACTGCGAGGCTACAGGGTGGAGGGGGTCACTCAGGCCGGGTAGCCTTCCGGCACCAGCCGGTTGAGATATTTGGTCATGCCCTGAGTAAAAACGATTTCGCCGTTGGCGCTGTAGACCAGTCCTTCGACGCCGGGCAGTTGCTGCAAATAAGCCAGCCCGCGCTCCACGCCCAAAATGAGCACCACTTTGGCATACACCTCGGCCAGCACGGTCCGCTCGGCCAGCACCGTCACCGACACCGCATCGGTGTCGGCCGGCTGCCCGGTACGCGGGTCGATGAGGTGATGCATCACCCGCTCACCGTTTTGCCAGCGGCGGCGGGCAATGGTTGAGGTAGCCACCGCCCGGTGATTGACCAGCAGTTGGGCCATATTTTGATCGGGTTTGAAGGGATGCACCAATTCGATGGCCCAGCCCTTTTCACCCGGCGGCGACTGGTAGGCAAAAATATCGCCCCCGGCATTAACCATAAATGGCCCCAACCCTTGCAGCCGGTCGGCGGCGCGGTCTACCGTCCAGCCTTTGCCCATGCCGCCCAGATCGATTTTAACGCCGGCCGGTTTGCTGATTTCCTGCCGGGCATAATTTAGCTGCACCGAGCGAAACGTGCAGGCCCGGCGCAGCACCGCCGCATCGGTGCGCCCGGTTGCCGGCCGGGCCATGGCTTCAGACAGCGGCAGCGGCGCGGCAATTTGCTCAAAGCTGCGGTCGTAGCCGGCCTGCTCCAACTGTTTGAGTACGGTGGGGTCGTACAGGCCGCCGGTTACCTGCGCCGCCCAAAGCGCCACTTCAACGGCGCTGAACAGCGTGGGGCTGGCTTTAAAGGCGTCGGCTTCGCTCTGATTCAGGCGGGAAAGTTCGCTGTCGGGCAAAAAACGGGAGAGACGGCGCTCGTAGCTGGCAAACAGGCGCTCCACATCGCGCAGCACCGCGTCATCGGTTTGGCTGAACAGAGTAGTATACACATTGGTATTCATCGCTCTAAAGTGATGGTGGTTCCACCGCCAGCGGGTGATCACCGGGAGTTGAACGGCTACGGTCATGAGGGTTGCTCCTGTAAACGGCTATTTTTATTGTACGGCCGGCGCGTGACAGATTGATGAATCAATAATGAGAAATTTTTCATTTTCAACTGGTTATAGCTTCATAAGATTTAAGTTAGATTTAACCAGCCTCCGGCCTGATTATGTTAGACTTTGTTCAGGAAGGAGTAACTGCTATGAAAAATCTAAAATGGATCATGCTCAGTTTGTTTGTTCTACTCATCATTTTTACCCCGCTCATTACCCGGGCCGATGACGACCGGGAATGGCGCGGAACCATCACCAGCCGGCCAGACGGCAGCAACACCGGCACCTGGGTGATTGGCGGCAAATCGTTTGAAGTTAGCGACAAAACCAAAATAAAAGAAGAAAAAGGGCCGCTCAGCCAGGGCGCCTGCGCCACCGTAAAATACTTTGAGCGCGATGGCCAGAATCTGGTTGCCAGATTGCAGAGCGAAGAAGCCAAAAAGTGCAGCGAAGCGCAAAGAGAACAGGAAAAGGAAGAAAAGAAAAAACGGGAAGATAATAATAACGAAGAAGAAAATAACAACGATGATGACCCTAACGACAATACCGGCGACAACACCAACGACAACTCCGGCGGCGACAACGACAACGATAATACCGGGGATAACACCAACGACAACTCCGGCGGCGACAACGGCGGCCAGCCGCCCGCCGGCCAAAGCCAATATGTGCTGATCGGCTGGAACGATTTGGGCATGCATTGCATGGACCCCAGTTTTGAGGACTTTTCGGTGCTGCCGCCGTACAACACCCTGTGGGCGCAGGTTATTCGCCGCGGCACAGAGCCGCAAATTGTTACTCAGGGCGTTACCGTAGAGTACAGCTTTATCGACAACAGCGAATCGGCCAGCAAAACCAACTTTTGGGATTACGAAGACAAGTTGTTTGGCATCGATTTGCCGCTCAATGTGGGTCTGAAAGGGTTTGGCCTGACCGGCGAAATGGAGCCGAAGGGCGATCACTTTGCCGCCGAAGGCATCCCGCTGACCGAATACCGCGACAGCGACCCGACCACCCCCTACCCCTACCAACTGGCCGAGCTGGTGGCCAAAGACAGCGCCGGCAACGTGCTGGCCACCACTCAAACCGTGGCTCCCGTTTCCACCGAAATGAACTGCCAGAACTGTCACAACAACAACGGCGTCGCCAACCCCGATATTGCCATGCCTACCCTCAAACAGAACATCCTGACCCTGCACGACCAACAAGAGGGCACCAATTTAATGGACCAGCGGCCGGTGCTGTGCGCCGGTTGCCACGGCTCCAACGCGCTGGGCACGCCGGGGCAGGCGGGCGTACCCAACCTGTCGCTGGCCATGCACAGCAAGCACCAGCAGATCGATGACTTTACAATGGAAGGCACCTGCTATCAGTGCCACCCGGGGCCAACCACCAAATGTTTGCGCGGCACCATGGCTCAGGATGGGATGACCTGCCAGGATTGTCACGGCAACATGGCCGATGTGGCCGACCCGGCCCGCCAGCCGTGGCTCGATGAACCGCGCTGCGGTGACTGCCACGAAGGTCACGCTGAAAATCCGGGCAAACTCTACCGCTTTTCCACCGGGCATGGCGGGGTGTACTGCCAGGCCTGCCACGGCAGCCAGCACGCCATCTACCCCACCAACCAGCCCAACGACAACATCCAGTCAATTATGCTCCAGGGCGAGGCCGGCACTATTGAAAAATGCCGGGTGTGCCACACCAACACCCCCGAGGGGGGTGAAGGCCCGCACGGTGAAGGCACCGAGAGCAGCCTGCGCGGCCAGAGTGTCCCCGCCGCGGGTGATGTCAATAACGATGGCGTCATCGATATTCTGGATATGGTTTCAATCAGCGCCAGTTTTGGCAGCAGCAATACCACCACCGACCTGAACAATGACGGCACAGTTGATATTTACGATGTGCTGACAGCGGCCAACAAATATCTGGCGCCGTAGCCAGAATTTAATCATCCCAAAGCAAAAACGCCGGTTTTTCAACCGGCGTTTTTGCTATTGAAGCTATATTTGTTAATGCAGAGATAGCTCGGTGGGGCTGACAAAGCGATAACCGACACCGCGCACGGTTTGGATGTAGCGCGGCTCGCTGGGCTGCTCCTCGATTTTTTTGCGCACCCAGCGGATATGCACATCCAGCGTGCGGGTATCGCCCAGCCAATCAATACCCCACACCTGATCCAGCAGTTCGGCCCGGCTGAGAACTTTGCCGGGGCTGGACATGAGTGTGTGGAGCAAATCGTACTCTTTTTGGCGCAGGAGCAATTCCTGTTCGCCTTTGTATACTTTGTAGCTGATTTTGTCCAGGCTGAGATCGCCAATTTTTATCCGCGTCTCCGGCAAGGGAGGACGAGAAAAGCCAATCCGCCGAAAAATGGCGTTTACCCGGGCCAGAGCCTCACGACAGTTAATCGGTTTAATCAGGCAGTCATCCGCGCCCATCTCCAGGCTGGTGATTAGATTATCCGGGCTTTTGATGCCGGCCACCATAACAATTGGCACCGGGCTGTTCTTTCGGATTAAGCGGCATATTTGCCAGCCGTCCGGCTCGGGCAGGTCGGCATCAAGCACAACCAGATCAGGCTGCGCCGCCTGCTGCATTTCAAAGACGCGCTCGCTCTGTTGTGTCACCAACACACAAAACCCTTCCTGAGTCAAACAAAACTCAATCACCCGGGTAACGTCGGGATCACAACTGGCGACCAGCGCAGTTTTAGAAACGTTCATCTGGATCAATCCCCCTCACGCTTTTATCATCATTGCAAAAAGCGCACTACTGATTTTTGCATATTGGCGGGAACCTGATGGGCAGCGTGCTGCAACCGATCCCACTTTATTAAAGTGCTGTCAGTCCAAGTTACTGTCGTAAAAAGGGCAAAAAAGTTACGTCAAAAACCTTAAAATCAGCTCAATCATTTTCGCGTTACGATCCCCCGGAACGCCCACCACCACCGCCACCGCCAGCCGCACTACCGCCGCCACCACCCCCGCCGCCACCGCCGCCACCGGCGTTCTGCCATTTGATAACAAACGGCTGGCTGTCGCGGCCGGTATCGGCGATAAAGTGTTTGGTGTCGCCTTCTTTGTAGCCTTTGACGATACCAATTTGCCAGGTGTAGAGCCCCGGCGTCCAGCCGGCCCATGCGCCCAGGTTGTATTCTTTGGTTTTAGACCAATCGACAAATACCGAATCATTACTGCCAAATGGCTTGATTTTGATGTCAAACCACTCATCTTCGGCCAGTTCGCTGCCATATTCCCAACGCAGCAGCGCGCCGCCAAAAACATCAACGCCATCCGGCGGCGAATAACTCACCGGCAGCAGCCCGGTAACGGTCACGCGGGTAGGCACCACCGGAATGGGATCCAGCACCGGCAGCGCCAGCGAAGCCGGCTTCCAGGCTGCCGGCGCTGCCCAGGGGGTGGCGGTGGGCATGGGAGTGAAGGTGGGCCACGGGGTTGGGCTGGGCGAGGGCGTAAACGTTGGCGATGATGTGGTCGTGGCGGTCGGCATCGGCGGCAAGGGGCTGGGGGTAAACGTGGGCGTGGCTGTGGCCGGCGCCTGGGCATTCACCTGTTTAACCAGGGGATTTTGGCCGCTACAACCGGTTACCAGGCCGGTCAACCCCAGCGCAGTCAGCGCCAGTTTGAGGTTATCTTTACGGGCAGCGAGTTTGGTTTTTTCAGTCATCAGACATTCCTTGTTTCATTCAAAATAATTAGCTGGTGTCAGTGCTGGCGCGAAAACGGCATCAATCGTCGTGTTCGTCCTCATGTTCGTGTTCGTCCTCATGTTCGTGTTCGTCATGGTCATCATCGTGGTGACCACCGCCACCCCCACCGCCACCACCGCTGTTATAGGCGGCTTGAGCGGCGGCCATAGCGGCGGCCTGCCGTTGAGCAATTTCATTGTAGGCGGCGCTCAACTGCGAGTTCAGCGCATCGATCTGCTGGCGCATTTGGGTTTCGGCGGCGGCCATCGCATTAACTTCGCCTTCGTAGACAGCGCCATCGGCCTGAATGGCCTGCTGCAGCGCGGCAGCGTTGGCCTGCAAACTTTCCAGATTGGCGCCGGCCTGGCTGGTTTCATTTTGAACACCAACCAGTTGATTTTGCATCTCGTTAAGCTGCTGCTGCGAGGCGGCGTCAAGGTCGGCAATTGCCTGCTGCAACTGCTGAACCTGGGCCTGCAATGCCGATTCTCGTTCCTTGAGCGCCGCTTCAAACGCGGCGTTGGTCTCGGCGGCGCTGGCCGGCTGCGGCGCAGAGAGAATAGTGTTTACCTGCGCTTGCGGGACGGTTTCGGGCTGCGGGTTGGCCGCGGTTGGCGCGGCAAACGCGGATAAAACAGTAATAAGCGATACAATTGCCAGCACCATCGTTACCCCGCCGGCAGCAATCAGAGCAAAATTGCGTTTCATAAAAGTGTCTCCTTTTCCAATAAATAATTACGATAAGCCGGATTAGCGGCCGAGCTGGGTGTTAGCTTCGGCCAGTTTGGTTTTAAGATCGTTGATCAGGGCTTGCATTTCATCAAAACGGGCCTGATACTGCGGCTGGGCCTGCGCCAGTTGCGCCTGATACTGCCCCTGCCGGTCGGCGCGAGCTGCCTCTAACTGCTGAATTTGCGCCTGCAGCGCCTGTTCCTGAGCGCGCAACTGTTCGAGCTGGCTCTGGCTGGTGGTTAGCTGGCCGCTCAGGGTTTGGAGCTGGCCCTGATAGGTCGTCTGCCGCTCCTGGAGAGCCTGTTGCAATTTGGCAATCTGATCCTGATAGACGGCCTCGCGTTGGGCCACGGCGACTTCCAGTTGAGCAGAATCGCTGCCGGCCGGCGCGGCAGGCAAGGCCGGGAGTTGTTCAATTACTTGCGGCTGGGGATTCACCGGCGGCGCCTGGGTGGGGAAAAAACTGAATACTGCCACCGCCCAAACCACCACAAAAGTTATTCCTACCGCCAAAACTGCGCCTACAACCTTCATTATCGTGTTCCTTTCGTCATTTTTTGGTCACTTGATGACAGTTTAGGGGGCCGGAGTGAAATTTCTGTGAACCATTGATGAGAAAGTTTTAATTTTTGAGGTTGAACCAAACATGCTACCTTTGCACTTTTAGAATCAGGACACAGATTTTGCAGATTTACACAGATTTTCTTGAAACTTTTTTGCTTCACCTGTGTTTTCTGTGTAGATCTGTGTCCTATTTTGAGCGAAGTTTGAAAAGTGCAAACATAGTGCAAATAAAA
>CAYOXS010000160.1:12059-12679 GCA_964407935.1 uncultured Caldilineaceae bacterium | reverse complement strand
TGAGCGGGTCGCGGGTGGCCGGGTCGATGGGATGGGTTTGCACCACATCGAGCGGCATAATGCCATTGGTCAGCGTCCACTCATACAGTTTTTTGCGCCGTTCCAGCGCCACCTGGCGCAGCATATCTTCAATGCGGCGCTCTTCCCAGGACACAATATAAATAATGGGGTACTTGGCCCGGGTTAGTGTATTGAGTTCTTCAACGCGGTGCGTGGCGTGCATTTCCAAACCGATACTCTTCCCTGGTTACTTTGCAGCCAAGTTACATAATAACCTTACATAACTATTTGACTATAACATAACTGGACATTAATGTCAACGAAATAACGCCCGGTTCAATTGCGGCCAAAACTGTCCGATCCGGGTCAAATAGGCCGAATTACCTGAAATATACATTGACCTGGCCCGGTTGGTTGTGTTAAGCTATAAGCAGTTTAATTTAAGTTGCATTGCACAATTTTGCCCCTCCCCCCAATCCCCTTCCCAAATATTGGGGAGGGGGAGCACAAAAAACGGTGTTGTTTTTTGGCGCGTTTGTGGGCAAAAAAACACCCAAAAGAAAAAAACGGGGTGAGGGGGGCACTTAATTTACAACCCGGGGGGCCGAGAAAAAGGGGCA
>CAYOXS010000160.1:2987-12049 GCA_964407935.1 uncultured Caldilineaceae bacterium | reverse complement strand
TTGGGGTTGGGGTACAAAAAAATGGGTTGTTTTTTTGTTCTGCTTTGCTCAAAAAAACAACACCAAAAAGAAAATCCGGGGATGAGGGAGCAAGTTCTTTACCAACCGGGGGGCCATAGAAAGAGGCTCAATGATGAAAACACCACAACTGGCGTGGATTGTTGGTTTGCTGCTGCTGGCCGCGATATTGCTGCTGGTCCGCGGCGCAGTTTCCGGGCAGGCGCGGCTAACCAGCCAGACTCAAACCCGCGTTTCCGTCTCGTCGATTGAACTGTCCGTCCATCCGGTTGAAAACGCCCTCACTCAGCAGGTTAACTCCACCTACAACATGCCCTACGCCCGGCTCGACCGCGGCAAGTACGACGCCGGCCGGCTGGAAACGCGCACGTTTACCCTCGTCACCCTGGAAAACGATTACCTCAAACTGACCCTTCTGCCCGAACTCGGCGGGCGCATTTATCAGGTTATCTTCAAACCGACCGGCAACAATATGTTCTATCAAAACCCGGTGCTCAAGCCCTCGCCGTGGGGGCCGCCGGAAATGGGCTGGTGGTGGGCCGCCGGCGGCATGGAATGGGGCCTGCCGGTTGAAGAGCACGGCTACGAGTGGGGCATCCCCTGGCAGTACACGATCATCGAAACCGCCGATGGCGTCACCGTGGAGCTGCGCGACTCCACCGCCAGTGACCGGCTGCGCGCCCGCGTGGCCGTCACCCTGCCCAACGATACCGCCTTTTTTGAGGTATCGCCGACGCTGGACAACCCCACCGCCGCGCCCATCGACACTAAATTCTGGCTTAACGCCATGCTCGCCCCCGGCCCGGCCAACAGAGTCAGCCCCAATCTGCGCATTATTATGCCCACCGACCGCGTCACCGTCCACTCTAGCGGCGACAGCCGTTTGCCCGGCCCGTGGACGCAGGCCAACTGGCCGGTGCACAACGGCGTCGATTACAGCCTGCTGGGCAACTGGCGGCAGTGGTACGGCTTTTTCCAGTACCCCCGTGCCGGCGGCGATTTTCAGGCCATTTACGATGAAGGCTACAACGAAGGCGTGGTGCGCACCTACAACAGCCAGCAGGTGCAGGGGGCCAAGTTTTTTGCCTTTGGCAACGGCTCGCAGGCCATTTCGCCGGATTTGTACACCGACGACGGCTCCAGCTACGTTGAAATTCACGGCGGGGTCGCGCCCACCTTCGCCGATACCCGGCGGCTCAACGCCGGCGAGCAGTTCACCTGGACCGAACGCTGGTATCCCGTGGCCGGCCTGGGCAGCCTGACCTGGGCCAACGACCGGATCGCGCTGAACTTGCAAACCGGCGGCAGCGCCGCCACGCTGCACGTCGCCGCCACCCGCCCGCTGGCCAATGCCCGGGTGCTGCTGCTGCGCCGCGCCACCAACGAAGTTTTGTTTCAGGCCGATAACCTGGCCATCGAACCGGGCCAGCCCTACCACTCGCCGGCGGTCAACACCGGCCCACTCAGCCGCAGCGAGTTAGCCGTGGCCGTTTACAACGAAGGCGCGCTCATCGGCGCGTATCAATACAGCGGCGGCCAGCCGGTCACGCCGACACCGGGCGCGCCGCCGCAGTGGCAGGGCCAACTGATGCGTGAAACGCCATTCAACAGTTGGGCCAGCGTGCTGCGGGTGTGGGTGCGCAACCAAATTGGCCTGCCGGTCACGCTCGCCACAGAGAATGGCAGTTGGCGCGTGACCAACAAAACCGGCAGCAAAGCCGAATACGGCATCGACGCGCTGGAGTTTGCCCCGCTGGCCCCCGGCGTGTACGTGCTCACCCCGGAAGGGCTGGGCACATCCTTTAAATTTGAACTCAAGCCCGGCACCATCGCCGAAGTGGTGTTTGACCAGACCGCCGCCGGCCCCACCCCGCCCACAGCCACACCCACGCCAACGGCCACGCGCCCGCCGGCGTCGCCCTCGCCCATCGCCACAGCAACCCACTCACCCACGCCCACGGTCACGCCATCGCCCACGGCCAATCTGTCCGGCTGGCAGGGCCAAATTCGGCGCACCGTGCCGGTGACCGGCTGGGCCTGTGTGGCCCGGATTTGGATTACGGGCAAACCCGGCCTCAAAGTAACGCTGACCGCGCTGGAGTGGAACTGGAGCGGCACCGCCCTCACCGGCAGCAAAGCCGAATACGGCCCCGACGCGCTGGAGTTTTCGCCGCTGCCGCCGGGCCGCTACGTGGCCCGCGTGCCGGAGCTGGCCGCCAGCTTTGAATTCCGGCTCGAAGCCAGCCGCATCACCGAAGTGGTTTTTGCCCCGGCCCCGCCCCCGCCAACGCCGGCCAGCAGCGCCACCCCAACCCCAACTTTCACGGCTACCGCCACACCCACCGCCGGCCCGCAAGCCTCGCCCACGGTCAGCCCCACCACCACGGCCAGCCCCACCGCAACGCCATCGCCTACAGCCAGCGCTACCTTCACGCCCACGGCCACCCGCACCCCAACCCCGGCTTCGGGTTGGACCGCGCGCGTTGCCAGTAACCAGCCGGTATCCAGCAACTGGTTCAGCGTGATCCGGGTAAGCGTGCAAAACCAGCTCAACCTGCCGGTGCGCATTACCCTGCTCACCCCGCAGGGGCCAACCTGGAGCGCCACCTGCCGCACCGGCAGCAAGCCGGAATTTGGCCCCACCTTCTGCGAGTTTGCGCCCATCGTTCCCGGCACGTATCTGCTTGCGCCGCAGGGGGTAGATACCACCGCCACGGTCACTGTTGCCGGCGGCGCGGTGGCGGTGGTTCTGTTTGAGAAAAATTAGCTACCCGGCCCGGCGGTTGTCAGAAACGCCAAAGCGTACTATCATTACCCCCAGCCGATTTATCGCCGCCCGGCCCACTCTGCCCGGAATTCAACAGTACCCGTCGGCGCAATTTTTGGTTGGCACGTGATGACCGACAGCCCGCAATCACTCGCAACCCAATTACCCACCATCGAAGCAAACATCGATGCGCTCAATGAATTGGCCGGCCGGTTATGCGCCGGCGAGCCTGAACGGGCGCTCACGCTGAGCAAAGAAGCGCTGCAACTGGCCATTAATGCCGGCTACATTTTGGGCCGGGCCGCCAGCCGGCGCACCCTGGCCCGGCTGTACGGCCAGCGCCGGCAGTGGGCGCAGGCGCTGGATTACGCCCGCCAGGCCCAGCACGATGACTCGCTGCTGGCGGACCCTGCGGGCCAGATTCAAACGCTGCTGATTTTGGGCGAAATTACCGGCGGGCTGGCAGATTTTACAGCCGCCGCCGGGCATCTGCTGGCGGCGCTGGAGCTGGCTTCCCGCTCGCCCACCCACCCGCTTCAATCCGAGTGCCATTTGGCGCTGGCCAACCTGTTCAAACAGCAGGGCGATTTTGGCCCGGCGCTGACTCACTTTGAGCAGTATCACCACCTCACTGTGGCCCGCCGCCGACAGGCCGAGGCCGAGGCCCAACGCCGGGCCGCTAAACTGGCTGTTTTAGCCGAAGTAGGCCACCAGATTACCGCCGTACCAGACCTGCCAACAGTACTCAAACGGATTGCCAGCCGGGCCAAAGAGCTGCTGCTGGCCGATAATATCGCTATATTTATCCACCGGCCCTACAAAAACAGCTTCGATACCCTGTTGGCTCTGGGGCCTGATGCCCCGGCCATTAATAATTTTGCCGTGCTGCCCGGCCGCGGCATTATGGGCCATATCCTCCAAACCGCCCGGGCCGAAATAATAGAAAACACCGCCGCCGACCCGCGAGTCATTCAAATTCCCAATACGGGCCTGCCCAATGAAACGCTGATGTGCGCCCCGCTGCCGGCCCGCCACCAGATCATTGGCCTGATGGCTCTATGGCGCAGCCTTGAGCGGGGGCCATTTGAGCCGGCCGATCTGGATTTTTTAGCGGCGCTCGCCCGGCAGGCCGCCATTGCCATTGAACGGGCGCGGCTGGTTAACGAAGCCGAGGAGGCTCGCCAGGCCGCCGCCACCGCCGACAAAACCAAAAGTACTTTCCTGGCCAAAATGAGCCACGAACTGCGCACGCCGCTCAATTCTATTTTGGGCTTTGCTCAACTGCTCGGCCGCAGCCCCAACCTCGATGCGGACAGCCGGGAAACTGTCAGGATTATTCAGCGCAGCGGCGAACACCTGCTCACCCTCATCAATGATGTGCTCAATTACGCCCGGCTGGAGTCGGGCCAATCCACTCTCAATGAACAAGAGGTGGACCTGTTTGTACTGCTTGAAAGTTTAAAGGAGATGTTTCAACTCCGGGCCAACGAAAAACAACTGCGGCTTGAGTTCAATCACGGAACTAACGTTCCCCGGCATATCCGCACCGACGAGGCCAAATTGAGGGAGGTGCTGATTAATCTGCTCGGCAACGCCCTGAAATTTACCCAAACCGGCGCGGTTTCCGTGCAGGTACACCGCGCCGAGTTTTCGGGCGCCCCCAATTCGCTGCTGGCCGCTCACTACGCGCTGCTGCGTTTTGAGGTGAGCGATACCGGGCCGGGAATTGCCCCGCATAAAACCGAAACCCTGTTTAAAGCCTTTGAGCACAAAAATCCTGACCAACCGGTTCCGGCCGGTACCGGCCTGGGGTTGGCCATTAGCCATAAATTTGTGCAGATGATGGGCGGCAAAATTGCGGTGGATAGCCAGCCCGGCCAGGGCGCAACCTTTTGTTTTGAGATCACAGTGGGGCTGGTAGAGTACGCGGCTGACGACCTCCACCTGTCGCAGGGGCTGGCCGGGGTAGTTCCGGTCGATTTATCGCTGCTGCCGGCAGACATCGTCGCTGAACTGGCGCTGGCAGCGCGCCAAACAGATATGGCCCGGATCAATCAACTGATTGACCGCATTCGGGACACCGCGCCGGATGTGGCCGGAAGTTTAGCCAGTTTGGCCTACAATTTTGAATACGATAGAATTTTAGCATTGTTAGGCGCTAACTGATGAATTCTTCTGATTACAGCACTATTTTGATTGTTGATGACACGCCGGAAAACCTGCGGCTGCTGGCCGAAATTTTGGGCAAACGCGGGTACCGGGTGCGCCCGGCCCGCAGCGGCCCCACCGCGCTGGCCTCGGTAGAAGCAGCCCGCCCCGATCTGATTCTGCTTGACATTTTGATGCCGGAAATGGATGGCTACGAGGTTTGCCGCCGGCTCAAAGCCAATCCCGCCACGCACGATATCCCGGTTATTTTTGTGACCGCGCTCAATGAAACAGAAAACATTTTGCACGCGTTTGCGGTGGGCGGGGTAGATTACATCACCAAACCGTTTCAGGTTGAAGAGGTGATGGCCAGAGTCAAAACACATCTGGCGCTGCAGCAAACCCGCAAAGAGCTTGAGGCCCAAATTGCCGAGCTGGACGCCTTTGCCCACACCGTAGCCCACGATTTAAAAAGCCCGCTGTCCGTTATTTCCGGCTTTGCCGACACGCTGGTGGACATGAGCGATACGCTCACCCGGGCAGAACTGGCCGACTACCTCAGCGCCGTGCAGCGCACATCGCACAAGGCCATCAACATCATCGACGAATTGCTGCTGTTGGCCAGCGTTCGCCGCGAGCAGGTAACGGTGCAGCCGCTGAATATGGCCGATATTGTGGCCGCGTCGCAGCGACGGCTGGAAAGCGTGCTGGCTCGCCACAATGTGCAGATCAGTTTGCCCGGCTGCTGGCCGTCGGCCGTGGGCTATGCCCCCTGGGTAGAAGAAGTGTGGACCAACTATCTGAGCAACGCCATTAAGTACGGCGGGCAGCCGCCGCACCTGTTGCTGGGTGCGGATCACCAGGCCGATGGCGCGGTTCGGTTTTGGGTTTCAGACAACGGCCCCGGCCTCAGCTCCACCGAACAATCCCGCCTGTTCACCGAATTCACCCGGCTCAACCAGATTCGGGCCGAAGGCCACGGCCTGGGCCTGTCTATTGTGCGGCGCATTGTCCACAAACTCAACGGCCAGGCCGGGGTAGAGAGCCAGCCGGGCCGCGGCAGCACCTTTTATTTTACGCTGCCGGCCAACCAGTTTGGCCCGCCAGGCTGAGCGGCCAGCACGATGACCCATTCCCGGCGGCGTACCGGCCAACGCGGCGAAGAGATTGCCGCCCTATATTTTTTGCAGCGCGGCTACACCATTTTGCACCGCAATTGGCGCTGCCCAACCGGCGAGCTGGACATCATCCTGCAAAAAGACGACACGCTTGTTTTTGTTGAAGTGCGCACCCGCACCAGCGCCCGTTTCGGCAGCGCGGAAGAAAGCATTACCCCGGCCAAACAAGAACGCCTCATTGAGCTGGCCCAGTTGTATTTGCAGGAAAACAGCCCGCCCCACCGGCGCTGGCGCATTGATGTAGTAGCCATTGCTTTGCAGCACGGCCAACCGCTGGTCAATCATCTGGAAAACGCGGTAGGCTGGTAAATTAAAAAGGGACAGCCGGCGGGCTGTCCCTTTTTTGTGGCAGTGCTGGTTTACCACCAGCGCCATTATTCCTCTTTTTTATCAAAATCCAGCGAAGCCGAATTCATGCAGAAGCGCAGGCCGGTGGGCCGCGGGCCATCCGGGAAAACGTGGCCCAGGTGCGCATCGCACACGGCGCACAACACCTCGGTGCGGCTCATAAACAGGCTGTTATCCTCTTCAGTGCGGATGTTTTCCGCGCTGATGGGCGCCCAAAAGCTGGGCCAGCCGGAACCAGATTCGTATTTGGTGTCGCTGTCAAACAATTCTGTGCCGCAACACACGCAGCGGTAAACGCCGTCCTCTTTGTTATCATAATATTTGCCGGTAAAGGCCCGCTCGGTGCCCTTTTTGCGCGTTACATGAAATTGCTCCGGCGTGAGCTGCTGCTGCCATTCGGCGTCGGATTTTACAATTTTTGGTTTGGTCGTCATAGCGCCTCCGTTGAAAATAAGCGAATCTGCGAATGTAGGGGCGCTTCGCGAAGCGCCCCTACCCAGCAGGTCGGGTTTTTAGCCCGGCCGTCTCGCTGCTGTTTAACTGTAAAATTATTTTACGCCAAACTTATTAAATTTCTATGAACAGCCGCCGTTAATAGCCCGTATCGGGCAGGCGGCCGGGCCAGTTGGCCGGCGCGGCGACGGCTGGCTCGGTGGTGGCGGTGGCCGCCGGCGCGGGCAACTGCACCAGCAAATCACTCTGAAAGCGGGGCAGCAGCCGGTAATCGTTGCGGGTTGCCGCGCCCGGCTCGGAATACTGGCTAACCACGCCAACCACCGTGAGCGGCGTGCCGGCGGCCATGTACGGCTTGCGAATGCCCGTCCCCTGCCGAAAGTAAACCTGGGCCGGGTCGGAGCCGTCATCCACCCACAACGCGGTCCAGCCTTTAAAGCGCACTGCCTGCCCGCTGAGCTGCACCAGCAGCCCCTCGTACGGCTCCAGCAGCGAGGTTGTGGCAATGGGCAGCGGCGGCGGCGGCTGGCCCGGCTCAATAAAATCGATGTCTTCCGGCTCGCCCACCACAATTTCGGCCTCGCCGTGAAACTGGCGCAGGTCGCCCAAAACCCGCACTTTATCGCCCAAATTAAAATGCAGCCGGTGGTCTTGGGGCAGGTACACCATAATCCCGGCCGAATCATCCTGAATGTACATGGTGCGGCTGCCCAGCAACCCCGGCGGAGCCGTAACCCGCCCTTTTACCTGCACCCACGCGCCATAAGCAAAACGTTTGGCTTCAAAAATGCTGGCCCGCAGCGGCCCGTTGGCCGGCAGTTCCCAGTTGCTGGCGTTGGGCGATGGCCCGCAGTTGTCGCTCCAGCGGTTAGCGGGCAGGCGGCACCAGCTTTCATCGTAGCCGGGCGAGTAACCGTAGCTGAACTGGTCGATGACCGCGCCGGTGGGGTCAAACAATGTCAGCGAGTCGCCGCTGTTGTTCAGGCTGAAGCCAAGCTGGCTGGTGTACAGCGTTACGTAGCCGCCCGGCGGCAGGTCGATGCCCAGCGGAATATCAAACGCCGTTCCGCTGGAATCGGCCAGCCGCCAGCCGCCCAGCCCCACCGGCCGAGCCAGCGGATTGTGCAGTTCAATCCACTCATCAGCAAAATCAGCGTGGCCGTCGCCGTCCCAATCCACATCGATGGGCGACGGCAGCACCTCGCTGATTTGCACCAGATCGGGCGGCGCTGCGCCATCAAGCCAGAGTGGCGCGGTGTAGGCCCGGTCGCCATCGGCCTGCACCGCCTTAACCCAGTAAAAATGGCCGGGCAGGGCCGGGGCCGATACTTGCCACTCCACGCTGGCCGCGCTGAAAGAGGCCGAGTCCAACCGCAGGTTGCGGTCGTACAGGTGCAGGGTCAGCGGCTCGGCGTCCGGGTCG
Organism: uncultured Caldilineaceae bacterium; assembly: GCA_964407935.1. Classification (GTDB taxonomy): domain Bacteria; phylum Chloroflexota; class Anaerolineae; order 4572-78; family J111; genus J095. Next base: position 3,714 of record CAYOXS010000160.1, on the reverse strand, counting down.
ATGGCGTACACCGTGAGCGATATTAGCCCGGCGGCGGCCAGTTGGCTGCCCTGCCACACGCCATCGCTGTGCATGGCCAGGGCCAGGGTGCTGTCTTCGGTGGCAAACACGCGGCGGGCAGCCAGCGCATCGAGCAAATCGGTGTCAGTAAGCGCCGGGGCGATGATGCCGGTGCGGCCCGGCAGGTCGCTGCCCCAGGTGGCTGTGTGCGTGTCGCCGTTAATGGTTGGCGCAACGCGCCAGCCGGCGTAATTGCTCTGCAAAAACGATGGCTCATAGAACGAGTAATTCTGGGCGGCGTTGCCGATTTCCTGCAAAAATAGCTGGGGCGCTGCGCCGGAATGCAGGGCAAAATTGTTAAACGTGCCGCCGTAGCCGGGGTCGGGGTGGTTGAACTGGGCCACCACATGCGGGTTGACTGCCAGCCAGTTGTACATGCTGGTCAGATCGGCGAAGAGGGGGTTGGTGCGGCTGAGCAGGGTATCGCTGTTGAACACATTGATGTGGCCGGCATCGTCGAGCGTCCATTCAACGCCGCGCAGGGCCACAAATTGCCCCGGCACGGTTGCGGTTTGAGTCTGGCTGAGCACCGCCGTCCACTCCGCCGACTCGGTGCGCCAACCGTGATCGGTGATGGCGTAAAAATGCAGCCCGGCGGCACGAGCCAGCGCCAGCGCGTAGTGGGGCGGCCCCGCGCCATCAGACACGGTGGTGTGGGCGTGCAGGT
>CAYOXS010000160.1:0-2887 GCA_964407935.1 uncultured Caldilineaceae bacterium | reverse complement strand
CGTTTCTTCGTCGCCAACTTTGTAGCCGGCCAGATTGACCGGGCCGGCGTTGGGGTTGCAGATTTCAACAAACTCGTCGCCCTCACTGCCGGCAGCCTGGCCATCGTACAGCACTTCGCCGATGGTCAACGGCAGCGCCGGGGTCGGGGTGGGCGAAGGTTCGGGAGTGGGGGCGGGAAATGCCGCTGAATTAGCCTGCCGGGGCGTGCCGTTGAGCGGTGAACCGTCAACGGCCAGCCCGTTGCGATAGCTGCCGTTATTGGCCGCCCAGTTAGCGTCGGTATCCGGCTGAAAGGGGTCAACCCGTTCCATTGAGGTGTAGGTGGGGCTGCCGCTGCCTGCCGGCCACGGCCCGCCATCGGCATTGACTGTATCGATGACCGTGCTGCCGGCCAGCAAAAACAGGCTGTCGCCGCTGTTGCTCAGGCCGCTGCCAAAACTGGCAATCACATCGCCGGGAATGTCGCTGACGGTGTTGTCGTCGGTGCGCTCAATGAGCAGGTACTCGTTGGGGCCGATGACCGCACCGGCCAGCGACAGGCGCAGCCCGTTGGCGCTGGTCACCTGCCAGCCGTCCAGCGAAATGGTATCGGCGGTGGCGTTTAAAAGTTCCAACCACTCATCGGCGGCGCTGGCCGAGGTACCGCCCCAGGCAACCTCGTTGATGACGACCGCGCCGGGCGGCAGGGCGGTCGGTGTGGCGGTGAGGGTTGGGGTGAAGGTAGCCGTCGCGGTCGCGGTGGGGGTCAATTCGGGCGTGGCAGTAAGAGTTGGGCTGAACGTGGCCGTTGCGGTCGTGGTAGGAGTCAATTCGGGGGTGGCGGTGGCGGTGGCCGTGGCGGTGGCGATGGGGGTGTCGGTGGGGGTAACGCTCGGCAGGGGCGGAGTCAGCGTGTGCGCGCCGAGGCCGTCAAATGTGTCCGGCGGGTAGCCGTCCCAGGTCAGGGCCGGGTCAAAGGGGTCGCTGCCGTCCGGGTCGCCGGCGTCGACGGCCGGTTGGCGGCGAAGGGTGTTATCCTGCGTGCTGGTTTGGCCGCTGCCCCACTCGCTGCCGGGGTCCAGGCCAATCTGGCCAATCACATCGATGTTGACCCCGGCCCGGCGCAGGGCGATGGCGTCGTCGCCGTTGTAAAACGAGCCGGAGTAAAGCTGGCCGGCCCGGGCCAGAATTTCCGGGGCAGCGTCGTTGTCTGCCAGCACAAACACCTGCCCGGCGGGGATAACGCCGCTCAGGGCGATGGTTGCGCCGGGGGTGGCGCTGCCGTTAAAAAAGAACTGAACATCGTAACCGCCGGCGGCCAGATCCACATCAGCCTCGGTGCCGTTGAAAATTTCCAGCGCCTTGCTGTTGCCGGAGCCTTCAATGTATTCCGAGAAAAACAACTCGGTGGGCGCGGCCAGGGCCCGTAAATTAACCGGGCCTCTGCCCCAAACCAAAATCGCTGCCAGCGCCAGCAGCCCCAACCGGATGCCCCACAAGCATTGCTTCATTGCCGCCTCCTGAGTTATCGAAATACACCCAGTATTGCATACAGGAGGCTCAAAACCAGGCTCATTTTGGGCCGATTTTGGGGGGAATTTTAATTTTTTAAGGTTGAATTTGGGCCAGTGTAAATTGACAGACCGGCCCGGCGGGCATATACTACTCGCAATCGATTGCGCAATCGATTGCGAGCTTGAAACGGCGTTCCCAATGGAGGTGTATCATCGTTACCATGCGCGATGTGGCGGAGAAAGCTGGCGTTTCTATTACCTCAGTTTCCCACGTCATCAACCAAACCCGCCCCGTAAGTCAAGAACTACAGCAAAGCATTCAGGCAGCCATGCGTGAATTGGGCTACCAGCCCAACGCCCTGGCCCGCAGCCTGCGGCGCAAAAAAACGCACATCATCGGCGTGATTGTACCCGATAGCGCCAACCCTTTTTTTGCCGAAGTAACCCGTGCTTTGGAACTGGCCCTGTTCAAACAACAGTACGCCGTCATTTTGGGCAACTCCGATGGCAAACTGGAGCGCGAACATCTTTACACCAACACCCTCATTGAAAAACAGGTCGATGGCATTGTTTTTGTGGCCGTGGGCCAAACCGGCCAGGAACATGCCCTGCTCATCCAGAAAATGCAGATGCCGCTGGTGCTGGTTGACCGCGATGTACCGCGGCTGGCCGTCGACTCGGTGCTGGCCGACAACGCTCAGGGCGGCCGGCTGGCCACCGAGCACCTGCTGGCGTTAGGTCACCGGCGCATCGGCTGCATTACCGGCCCGTCTGACCTGACCCCCAGCGCCGACCGCGTGACCGGTTATCGCAGCGCATTGACCAATGCCCAAATCCCGGTAGATGAGTCGATTATCCGCAAAGGTGATTTTCAATTTCAAAGCGGCTTCGACGCGGCCCGGCAGTTGCTCACCCTGCCGCAGCCGCCCACTGCTATTTTTGCCTGCAACGACCTGACTGCCGTGGGCGCGATCAGCGCCGCGGTGGCGCTGGGGCTGCGCGTGCCGCAGGATGTTTCGGTGGTGGGCTTTGATGACGTGCCGCTGGCTTCGTTTGCCAACCCGCCGCTAACCACCATCCACCAACCCAGCCATGAAATGGGCGCGCTGGCCGCCGAAATACTGCTGGACCGCCTGCAAAACCGGGAGTTGCCGCCCCGCCGCAAACTGCTCGAAACGCGACTGGTGGTGCGGCAGTCTACCGCGCCGCCAAATCGCTAAAAATACCCGGCGCCGTAATTTGCCGTTAGGGTAGGGGCGTTTCGCGAAGCGCCCCTACATTCGCAGATTCGTTGATTTTCAGAGGAGTCGGAGAGAACCGGGGGTTCGACACCAAGAACGAAAATGGTTATTGGGGAGAGCTACTCCCCAAGCCCCCCGGCCTGCGGCGCAAT
>CAYOXS010000159.1:11226-12725 GCA_964407935.1 uncultured Caldilineaceae bacterium | reverse complement strand
ACCCCCCCCACAAACAACTTTTCGCCCCCTCCCCCCCCGGGGGGAGTGGGGGTGTGGGGTTGGGGGGGGTAATCCGCCGAATTTGGTTTTAACACCTGTCCGCCCTGAACCGCCCACGGGGAGGGGGGTGTGAGGGTGACGAAGGTTACGATTTATAACTCAGTCATAATCAGATTATAACTCAGTCATAATCTGATTATAACTCAGTTATAATTAACTTATAACTCAGTCATAATTAACTTATAACTGAGTTATAATCACTTTTTGTTCCCGGCAAAATCTTTAGGTGAAGGTGACAGGGTTGGGTTTCGCGCCGCAGAATTGGTGAACGCCGCGGGCGAAACCCAATAAAAACTAGCGGTCGGTGCAGGAGTAGCAGGGGTCAATGGAAGCCTGAATCAGCGGCATATCGGCCAACTGCTGGGCCTGGCTCATCGGTTCAACAGTGGGCATATTCACAAAAGTGGGGGTGCGGATTTTTACCCGCTGCGGGATGTCGCTGCCATCGGTGGCCAGGTAGTAGAGCACCTCGCCGCGCGGGGCTTCTACCCGCGCCGCGGCCTCGCCGGCGGGAATGGCCGGAAAGCGCTCAGCCTGGCGCAGCGGGCCGGCGGGCAGGTTGGCCAGCGCCTGCTCAATCAGCCGGATGCTCTCCAGAATTTCCAGGGCGCGGACGACCACGCGGGCGCGCACATCGCCGCTGCTGTCGGAAATCACTTTAAAATCAAGCTCATCGTAGGCGGCGTAGGGCAGATCGCGCCGCACGTCCATATCCAGGCCAGAGGCGCGGGCCGTGGGGCCAACCGCGCCGTAAGCCAGCGCCTGTTCTCTGGTCAAGATACCCACGCCGGCGGTGCGCGCCTTGACGGTGGGGTCGGTGGTGAATATGGGGATAAATTGTTGCTGGAGCATGCGGCGCAGCACTTTTACGCCGGCCAAAACATCGTCCGGCTGGGGAATATCCCGGTTTACCCCGCCGATGCAGTTCATGGCGTAATTGACCCGGTTGCCGGAGATGCTTTCCAGCAAATCGACCACCAGTTCCCGCGCCGCGAAAACTTCCATAAACAGGGTTTGGTAGCCGATCAGCTCGGCGGCAATGCCGGCCCACAGCAAGTGCGAGTGGATACGCTCCAGCTCGGCCATAATGACCCGGATGTATTTGGCCCGGGCCGGCACGTTCAGCCCGGCAATGGCTTCGGCGGCCTGGCAAAAGGTGAGGGTGTGCACGTTGGAGCAGATGCCGCAGACGCGCTCAACCAGGGTGATGGCCTGGATAAAGTTGCGCCGCTGGGCCAGCAGCTCAATGGAGCGAAAGTTGAAGCCAATTTCAATATCCACGCCCTCCACTGTTTCGCCGGTGCAGATAACGTTGATTTTGTACGGTTCTTCCAGCGCGGGGTGGTACGGGCCAATGGGGATGGTGTAAGACATAGCGTTTACCTTTTACAATTTACGATTTTGGATTTACGATTTACGATTTTGGATTTACGATTTAC
>CAYOXS010000159.1:4523-11216 GCA_964407935.1 uncultured Caldilineaceae bacterium | reverse complement strand
AAGGACAAAGCGAGTTTGCCTCATTATTCGTCTTTCGTCATTCGTCCTTTTCACGATTGAACCTGGGTTTTGGCCACCGCGCCGCCGGGTTGGCGGAACAGGCCATCTTCAAGCTGCCGGGGGCGAATCAACCGCGCCAGGTTGGGATGGCCCACAAAATTCACGCTGTACAGGTCGTGGATTTCGCGTTCTATCCAGTTGGCCGACGGCACTACCGGCGTGATGGAGGCCAGGGTGTTGTTTTTGGTCTGCACTTTAACGTTGATGGCCTGCCGGTTAACGGTGTAGTGATAAATGATTTCGGTTTCGCCGGCGGGCAGCGCCACCGCGCTGATGGTGCTGAGCCGCGCGCCCAACTGGTGCAGGCTGGCGGCCATCTGCCGCACATCCAGCGCCGGCGCGGCCAGCCACAGGCCATCGCGGCGAGTCTCAACGGTGGTTGCGCCCGGCAGTTGGCTTAAAACGGACATCACTTCGGGGGTAGTCATCGGTTTATTCTCCTGATAGCGCCTGTTTAAAGCGGCGGCTGGTGGCCTGCCGGCGGCAGTTATCGCACATGCGGGCCATACTGGCCACGTCTTCCGCCGGCTGGTGATCGTACAGCCGTTCCAGCGCCGCCGGCGGCAGTGGTTTGAACAACTGGCCACAGCCTGGGCAGGGTTCCATGTCAATTTGATGGCTGAGGTAATGCTGCGCCCGTTCCTGCACCACTTCCGGCGCGCGCGCTTCAAAACTCAGCGCGCCGGTGGGGCAGTAATCCACGCACAGGCCGCAAAAGGTGCAGCGGTCTTCAAAATAGCGCCACACCACAAAGCGTTCATCGCTGCGGTCCGGCACAATGGCCGAGGGCGAGCAGGTGTAGGCGCAGGTGCCGCAGGCGGTGCACAATTCGGTTTGGTGGTGCAGCACCCCGCGAAAACCGGCCGGGTAAGCTACCGCGTCGGCGGGGGTCAGCGTCCGCGAGCCGCCGCCCAGATTTTGGGTTAAAATTTTGAGAATATTCATAATGCTCCTCTACCCCATCATCACCAGCGCCGCCACAACCACCGCCGCCAGCGCGCCCCAACTCCAGTAAAATCTGAACGCCTGATTCACCTTGACCCGCGCCGTGGCCGCGCCGAGCAGCGCCACCAGCGCCACCAGCGCCAGGCTGACCAGCAGGTACAGCCCCAGCCCGGCCAGCAGGCTGCCCACCGGCGGCACAAAGAGGACGGCGAACAGGGCCAGCAGGGCCACCAGTTCCAGGGCGTGGCCCAGTTCAAACAGCGCCAGCGGGACGCCGTTAAATTCGGTGTGCGCGCCGGCCACAATCTCCTGTTCCGCGTTGGGGATGGAAAAGGGGTTGATTTTGAGACGGGCCGGGATGGCCAGCAGAAACGCCACCGCCGCCAGCAGATGCACCCAGCTTGGCGGCGCGGCGACCAGCTCGCGCAGGCTAAAGGTGCCCACGTGCATGGCCAGGGCGATGACCGCGGCCAGCATGGGCAAATTGTAGCCCAGCGAGAGCAGCGCCTCGCGCGCGGCGCTCACCTGCCCATACAGCGAGCGGGAACTGTAACCGGCCAGCACCTCGATGAGCGCCGGCATTTCCAGCAGGTAAATCAGCACAATCAAATCGCCGGCAAAAGAGGTGATGGGGTTGCCCGGCACGGGGATCAGCGCCAGCGCAAACAGGGTTGATAGCAGCGCCGCCAGCGGCAGGCCGTAAAACATTGCCCGGCTGATGCCGCCGGGCAGCAGCGTTTGTTTGCCCAGCAGCTTTACAAAATCAAAGAACGGCTGGTAAAAGAACGGTCCGCGCCGGCCTTGCAGTCGGGCCGTCAGCTTGCGCACCAGCCACAGGTAAAACCAGCCCAAAATAACCCCGCTGACGAGCCCCGGCCAGAGCAGCAGCGCCAGCAAATTACCCCAAACACTAGCCATGCGTCACCTCCGGCGCGGGTTTGGTCTGGCCGCTGGCCAGCAGTTCGGCGGCTTTGGCCACGCCCTGCAAAATGGCCTGCGGGCGGGGCGGGCAGCCGGCCACGTATACGTCCACCGGGATAAAATTATCCACCGGCCCCACCACCGTGGGGCTGCCGGCAAACACGTTGCACGAAGCCGGGCAGGAGCCGATGGCCACCACCGCTTTTGGCTCCGGCATCTGGTTGTACACATCCAGCAGCGCGTCGCGGGTGCGGAGCGTGACCGGGCCGGACACCAGCAGGATGTCGGCGTGTTTGGGGCTGCCCTCGCGCCGCACGCCAAGCTGTTCGGCGTCGTAGCGCGGGGTCAGGCTGGCCGCGATTTCAATATCGCAGCCGTTGCAGGCCCCGGCGTTAAGGCAGTAAATCCAGGGGGATTTCAGCCGTGAGGTTGACAGCAGCTTATCGAATAAATTCATAGCACTCACCTGTTAGCCAAGAATGGCCGTGATCCAGCCCGGATAGAGGCCCAGAATCACCGCTAAAATAGTCAGCCCAACCAGCACGCCGGCCGGCAGCAGCGGCTCAGCCGCGCTATCGGCCTCACCCTGGCCCAGCCAGACCTGATGAATGGAACGGGCGTAATACAGCAAAGCGATGGCCGTGGCCGCGGCCATTACCGCCGCCAGCCAGACGCCGCCAAATTCCGCGCCGGCCAGGTAGAGCCGCCAGCGGCCCACAAAGCCAAACAGCGGCGGCACGCCCAAAATGCCCAGCGCCCCGGCCATGTATACGGCGGCGCTCAGCGGATAGCTGGCGGCCAGCCCGCGGTCGGCCAGGGTGATGGCCCGCCCGCGGCGGTGCTCTGCCACGCCCACCGCGCCAAAGAGCAGCACCTTGAACAGGGCGTGGGCCAGCGCGGCCAAAATCGCGCCGGTCAGCCCCACGCTGGAGCCAACGGCCACGCCCAAAATCATGTAGCCCATATCGTCGATGGTGGAGAAGGCCAGCATCCGTTTGAGGTTGGTTTGGGCCAGCGCCAGCAGCGCCCCGCCAACCATCGACAGCAGGGCGACGGCCAGCCACAGGCTGGTGTAATCGGCAAAAACCCACGGCGCGGTCAGCCGCAAATGGGCCAGCTCGCCAAAGGCGGCAATGTCCACCACCGACACAATCAGGGCGGTGGTCATCGGCGGGGCGGCTTCGGCCACGCCCGGCAGCCAGAAATAAAAGGGCACCAGCGCCAGCTTGAGGCCAAAACCGGCCAGCAGCAGCGCCACCGCAATTTTATCCACGGGTGAAGCCGGCGCGGCTGCGCCTTCGCCGCCCAAATACAGGCCCAGGCCAATCAGCGCCATCGCCAGCAGCAGCAGTTGCAAATAGCTTTGGGCCGATGCCTTAGCCTGCGGCGTATCCTGCACCCACACCAGGGCCACCGCGGCCAGCGCCGCGCCATCGAGCAGGATGAGCCGGGTAAAACCCGCGCCCACCACCTGGCTGGCCAGCACCAGCCCGCCGAGCGCGGCAGCCAGCCCCCACCAGCGGCGATCGCCCTGGGGAATGGCCAGCGAATAGGCGGCCACGCTGGCAAACACCAGCAAAAACAGGCCGGTGTACAGGCTGTCCCAGTGCAACCCACCGGGCACAGACGCTTCTGCAATGAGGAGATGTTCCATAGAATATGCCTTTTGTCCTTACCACACCCACACCAGCGCCAGCACCACCAGCGCCAGCAGCAGCGAGGCCAGCAGCGGGTGGCCTTCGCCCAGCGGGGTGAAGATGTTATCAAATTGACCGGCCAGCTTCTTCAGCCCGGCCCACAGTTTCAGATACAGCGGGTCGGGGTCGGTGGCGGCAAAAACCGGCTCAAAGGCGGTTTCGGCCAGGCTGGCAAAATCGGCCACGCCCACCGAGTCGCCGGCAGCCGCCAGCGGTTCGCCGCCGGTAAACAGGCCGATGGCTTCGGTTTTGGGGGCGCGAGTGAGCCGGAAAACAGCCCAGCCGGCCAGCAGCCCCAGCAACACCATCGCCGCGCCGAGCGTAACCTGCATGCCCGCCGAACCGGTCTGCACGCCCAGCCACGATAAACCCACCGGCCACTCAAAACCCAGATCGCGCACCGCCGGAGCCACCACCGGCTGCATCAGCAGTTGCGGAGCGATGCCAAACAGTAGCGCCAGCCCCGCCAAAAACCCTTTGCCGGCCAGCATCGAGGGGGCGGCTTCGTGGACGTGCTTTTTTGCCAGCGCGGCGGGCAGCTCGCCGTAAAAGACGCTGACGGTAGCCTTGAGCATATAAAAGGCGGTGAACACGCTCACCAGCCAGGCCACAATCACCACCAGCCCGGCTCCGGCCTCCAGCGCGGCATCCAGCAGCAGCCACTTGGCCACAAAACCGTTGGTCAGCGGCACGCCGATGATGGCCGCCGCGGCCACCAGCCAGATTTTGGCGGTGTGTGGCATTTTGGCGGCCAGCCCGCCCAACTGGCGCATATCGCGGGTGCCGGCGGCGTGCTGCACCGAGCCGGCGCACAGAAAGAGCGTCCCTTTGAACAGGCCGTGGCTCAGGCAGTAAAACAGCCCGGCGGCCACGCCCAGCGCCGTACCCAGCCCCAGGCCGGTGATGATGTAGCCCAACTGGCTGATGGTCGAGAAAGCCAGCAGCCGTTTGAGATCGGTTTGGGCCAGGGCAAAGAGCGCGCCCACCAGCATGGTGGCGCAGCCCACCACCAGCACCACGGTATTCCACGAGGGCTGCCAGGGGGTGATGGCGTAAATCCGGGCAATCAAATAAACCCCGGCCTTCACGTAACAGGCCGAATGGAGCAGCGCCGAGACCGGCGTGGGGGCGTTCATCGCTTCGGGAATCCAGGTGTGCAGCGGCACCATCACCGATTTGGCCATCGCCGCCAGCAGCATCAGCCCAAAAATGCCGGCGGTGAAGGCGGCGCTCAGGGCGGGGTCGGTCCATAAAAAGGTGCCGGATTGGCTGTAAAGCAGCAAAATGGCGATCAGCAGGCCGTAGCCGGGCAGGTGAGTCATCAGCAGCACTTTGCGCGCGCCGTTGGCGGCGGCGGTGCTTTTGTACCAGAAGCCCACCAAAAAGTAGGAACACAGACCAACCACTTCCCAACTGAGGTAGGCCAGCAGCAGGTTGGCCGAAGCGGCCAGGTTAACCAGCCCGGCAATGAACACCAGCATGAGGGCGTAAAAACGGGTGACGCCTTGCGGCTCGTGTTCCATGTAGCGCACGCAGTAGAGCAAAATGGCCGCGCCGATGCCGGTGGCCATCAGGGCAAAAATCAGGCTGAGGCCATCGACGTGAAAGAGGATGGGCACGCCCTGGTCCCACAAAAAGGGGCCGGCGGTCAGCGGCTGGCCTCGCCAGATTGAAGGGACGCCGGCCACAACCGCCGCCAGCGCGCCCAGCCCGGCGGCAAAGGCCAGCCTGCCTTTTAGCCGGGCAGATTCTAGGTGGGCTACCAGCAGTTGCACCAGCGCGCCGGTCAGCAGGATTAAAATGGGCAGCGTTGCGAATAGTTCCACTTCCAACTCCTTAGCGCGAATTGCGATAAAAGATATGGTTCATTTGCCCGGTGTGTCTCCTTTATACAATGCCTGTCGGGTGCAAACTCCGCGCTATTCCCTGCCGACCCCGTATTGCGTGTTGCGTGTGATTTTTCGGCATAATCCATACGGAATACGCAACACGTACATCGCCAGCAAGATAGGCTAATTTGTAAAGCAGCTACCCAGACAAAATGAATCACGCCTAACAAACTTACCCCCCGGCCACCATTGGAAAAATGGAGACGATGTCGTTGGGGGTGAGGGGGGTGTTGAGGCCGGTCAGATGGCGCACGTCTTTGCCGTTAATCAGAACGATCACCATATCGCTCAGGTTGTCGTCTTTCCACACCCAATAGGCAAAGCGGGAGTCGTAGCGGCGGGTGAGCTGGCGCAGCAGGTCGCCCAGCGTGCTGGCCGGTTGCTCCCAGGCGATGGTGGTTTGGCCGGTGATTTCTCTGATGGTGGCAAAGTAGCGAATTTGCATTGTTTTCTAGTTCCACACCGCGGACTGGCCACAGGCGTTGCGTTCAACCAGGTAAGTCCACAGGGTGAGGTGATATTGGGTTGGCAGCAAAAAGCCCGCCGGCAGGTCGCCGCCCAGCGAGGGCGCGGTTTCGGTGCGGCGCGCCTCAAGCGCCGGGTGCGTCGGGGTGCGCCGGCGGTCGCGGACAATCACCCGAAAGCCTCGCGGCTGCACCTGCTCCAGCGCCGAGAGCATCTTTTCCAGCCTCACCAGCATTTTGGTGAGGCCGGCCACTTCCAAAGCGGCGTTGCGCGGTGAAAGCAGCCGTTCCATCTCGGCTTTCACTTTTGGCTCGCCTGCCGGGCGGGTGGCCGCCGGGGAAGTCCGCCCCAGCCGTATCATCCGCTGGCGGGTGGCCGGGTGCGCCCGCTGAAATTCAACCAGCCCGGACAATTTTTCAAGCCGTTCGTTGCGTAATTTTTGCAGCAGGGCAAAGGCGCGCTGCAAACTGGCGGGATTAGCCAGCAGCGCGTTGAGGGCGGCCATCACCTTAAAAACCTCATCTTCGCGGCAGTGGAGCACCATCAACTGCGAGGCGGCCAGTTGGCCGGCGGTTGCGGCAAAGCCAAACACCGACCGCCACGGCTGGTAGATATCGGGGGGGTAAATGGTGGGCAGGCCGGCCTGCGGCCAATTGCAGGTTAACCGGGGCGCAAACAGCGAAGCGGCGGAGCGGGTTGTGTCGTCGGTGGCCATA
>CAYOXS010000159.1:0-4423 GCA_964407935.1 uncultured Caldilineaceae bacterium | reverse complement strand
GTCGGCGGGCAAGCGCCGGCAGGTTCAGAGACGAGACTGGCTAACTGGAGTGTGGGCCGTAAATAGGAGGCTTTTAATTTACGGAGCCGTTGGCCAGGGCCAATTCTTGCAGTTTGGCCGGCGTTGGCACGCCGGCGGTGTCCCAACCGCGCAGCTCGTAGTATTCCGGCAGCATGCGGTCAAGGTGATTGACTTCGCCTTTGGACGCGCCGCTGAGGATAGGGTCTTCCAGCAGGCGGGCTGGCAGGGTGTCATCGGCGGCGGTGAAGCCGGCTTTGAGGTTCCACAGCCGTTCCATGTTGTAAATGCGCTCACCGGCCTGCATAAAATCTGCCGTGGAGTAATTAATGCCGGTGGCCGCACTCAGCAGTTCGGCCAGTTCGTCAGCGCCGATGCCAAAGGTGGTAAAGAGGCAGGCGCCGGTTGACGACAGGGCGGCGGTTAAATCCTGGAAGATTTTCACAAACTCGGCCTTGCCTTCGGTGGTGTGCTGGTCAATTTTAACCGGCACGCCCAGCACCTCCGGCGAGATGGTGTAGCCGCGCACGTGGCAGCCGCCGCGGTTGCTGGTGGCGTAGTTCAGGCCGATGCCCTGCACCGCGCGCGGGTCGTAGGCCGGCATTTCCTGCTTTTTCACGGTCATTGAGTATTCCAAATGGCCGTAGCTGTCGGCCAGGCGGTAGGAGCCATCGGCCAGCTTGTCGCCAAAGCCTTCGCGCAAACCGGTTTGGCGCACCAGGTCAACCATCGTTTCGGCGTCGCCAAAGTTCAGGGCGATGCCGCCGGTGTCTTTGGCAGAAATGATGCCGTCGGCGTACATGTCCATAGCGCAGGCAATGGTAGCGCCCATGCTGATGGTGTCCAGCCCCAGCTCGTTGCAATAGTAGTTGGCTTTGGTCACGGCGTCCAGGTTGTCGATGCCGCAATCTGAGCCAAAGCACCAGGCCGTTTCATACTCCGGCCCTTCGCCTTCGCCGGCAAATTTAGGGTTGGTCACTTTAGTGACGCGGCCACAGGCGATGATGCAGGCAAAGCAGCCTTTGGGCCGCACCAGCAGTTTGGCGCTCAGACTTTCGCCGCCAATTTTGTCGGCGGTGGGAAAGTAGCCATCGCGGAAGTTGCGGGTGGGCAGGCCGCCCACTTCGTTGAGAATGTTGACCAGCACGTCGGTGCCGTAGGCTTTTAGGCCGGTGCCGCCCACCGGGTGCGCCTGAATTTTGGCGCGGGCGTTCATTACGGCGGCGTTAAAGGCTTTGGGATTGGCTACCGGAATTGTGCCGTGGCCGCGCACGGCGATGGCTTTGAGGTTTTTGGACCCCATTACCGCGCCCACCCCGCTGCGACCGGCGGCCCGGTGCATTTCGTTCATGATGCAGGCGATGAGCGCCAGCTTTTCGCCGGCGGGGCCAATGCAGGCCACTTTGGCTTCTTCGTTGGTTTCGGCCCGCACCAGATCGGTGGTGTCCGGCACCCATTTGCCCCACAGGTGGCCGGCGTCGCGGAGTTCAACTTTGTCGTCTTCTATCCATAAATAGACCGGCGCTTTGGCCTGGCCTTCAATGATGAGCAGATCGTAGCCGGCCATTTTGAGTTCCGGGCCAAAGGAGCCGCCGGAATTTGACGCGGCAATGGTGCCGGTCAGCGGCCCTTTGGTGACCACATCGTAGCGGCCCATTGACGGGGCAAAGGTGCCGCTGAGAGGGCCGGGCGCAAAGATGAGCTTGTTGTCCGGGCCAAGGGCATCAACGTTGGGGTCTACTTCCATTTGCATAATTTTGGTGCCCAGCCCGCGCGCGCCAATAAACTGGCGGGCGAGTTCGGGGTTGGTGGCCTCGCGGGTAATGCTGCCGGAGGTGAGATTGACGCGCAGAATAGTTCCTGTCCAAGCAAACATGTTAAACCTCCTGAAAAGCTGCTTTTAATTTGGCGGCAAACGCCTTTTTGCGGGTGTGCGTGGAAACGGTGTCGTCAACATATTCCAGCGCGTCGGTGGGGCACATCTGCACGCAGGCGGGGGAGCCGTTGCAGTTGTCGCACTTGAAAATGCTGTCGGTGAAGGAGTCGTACACGGCGTTGCCAAACGGGCAGGCCTGCACGCACATGCGGCAGCGGATACAGCGGTTGGCGTCCAGCTCAACCATAGCGGTTTCGGCGTTGCGGTGCATAGCGCCGGTGGGGCACACCGAAATACAGGGCGCGCTGCTACACTGCTGGCACATCATCGGCACAGAAATACCTTCTCGTTCCCAGGTGTACACGTGCACCCGAGACGCGGCCAGCCGAAATGAGCCTTCGTGGACAAACGCGCAGGCCATCATACAGTTCTGGCAGCCCAGGCATTTATCCGGGTGGATCATCAAAATCTTTGCCATTATTTGCTCCTTTGAAAATAGGGTTCTGGGTTCAGGAGTTAGGAATCAGGTTTTGTCGGTATCGTGAAAAAATGAACTAATATGTAGAGTGTAACCGTTAACCGCCGGTTCGTCATCAGGCAGGTGAACAGGCTACACCCTGGACAGGTGTCCAGTATTTAGGGGCATTGGATAACGCCCTGCGCCCACAAACAGCCGCCGCAGGTGGGGAAGGAACTGCCCAGACAGTCGGTTTCGTTGGTTTTGGATAGCTCGCAGCCGCCGCAAAACACGCAGGGGGCAAAATCGAAGGCTTGCACTTTGTGCCGAAAAGCCACGTGCTCCGGCAAAGTCCAGATGTGGGGCAAACTTTGGTCGGCCAGGTTGCCCACAATGTAGCGGCGAGAGACGCGCCGGCGCTCATCGAGCACGTTGGAATGGTTGTGCAGCAGCGGCAGGCAGGGGCTAACGCTGCCATCCCAGCCAATGGCCAGGGTGCCGTCTTCAATAAAGGGACAGGTGTTGCTGGCGGTCTGGCCGCCGCCGGCAAAATTGAGCACCCAGCCTCGCTCCATAATCTGGCCGAGAAGCTGGCCAAACTGGCTGTTGGGGTTCATTTTAGGCAGGCTGAGGTGGGGCGCGTATTTTGAAGGTTGCCGGGTGGAGTTGTTTAGCACCCGCGCATAAAGAATTTCCGATTCCATATTGGCGGTGTAGGGCAGCACATTGCTCACCGACAGCCGCGACGCGCCCACCTGTTTGGCAATGTCCATAATCGCCGGCAGGTCGGCGATGTTGCGCTGCATGGCCACAAAAGCGAGGCCCAGCTCCGGCGCGGGGTCGTGCCGGTTGGGGCGGAGGGCGTTAAACTGGCGGATATTGGCCAGCACTTTGGGCAGCGAGGCCCCCAGCCGCACGTCGGCGTAGCTTTCCGGCGTTGCGCCATCCAGCGATACCCACAGCACGTCGAGGCCGGCTTCAATCAGCCGGCGCGACATGCGCTCGGTGAGCATGGTGCCGTTGGTAATCAGCTCGGCGCTGGCCCCGGCTGCTTTGGCGGCGGCAACCCAGTCAACCAGGCTGGGGTGGGTGAGCGGTTCGCCCAGGCCGCCAAAAAAGATGGTTGGCGGCGGCGAAAATTCGGCCAGGCCGGCCATGATCCGGTCAAAGGTGGCCTGGGTCATAATGTCCAGCGGCTCGTCCCACACATTGCGAATGCAGGTGCGGCAATCCAGGTTGCACAGGCTGGAGGGTTCGATGTAGATTTTGGTGAGCTGGCTCACCGGCCGGTGCAGGCGCAACCCGCCGCCGTTTTCAGAAAAGGCCAGCCGGCTGCCGGGCGTTAGCCGGAAACGGGCCGCAACGTCCGGGCTGAGCACCAGCCGCCCGTCGGCGTCAACTTCGGCCCAAAACATAGTTGATGACATGGGATCACCTCCCCCCTCATTGGGGCTAATCTGAGCAGAGAATTTCATCGCCGGGCCGCACTTTTAAATAAGCCAGCCCACTGCGGGCGGCGCGATTTGGCCGGCTAACTTCTTGCCACAGGTCGCTGGCCAGGCCGCCGGAATTTTCAAAATGGTTGACCAGATGGCCGGGATGAAGGGCAACTTCAACCTCGGCGGCGGGGCCGGTGGTCTGGAGGGTTTCTTTGATCAGCTCCGGTAAAATCTGGCCCAGGGGTGAGGGCGGCGTGGTGGCGCAGTTGAGCTGATTTTGCAGGGTGTGCAGGGTGGCTTCGTTGGCCTTGACGGCAACGGTAAATTCCAGTGTGGTCTCGATCATTGTTTTCTCCTCGTCCGGGTGAATGTTACGGGCAGAGTTTGCCCCGTAGGATCAGACTCCCTGTCAGTATAACCCTAACCGGCGGGAGAAGCACCGGGCAGGTGGCGGGGATATAACCTGGACAGGTGTACAGGGTGGCGCTTTGCCCCCACCCCCTAACCCCCTTCCCCAAATTTGGGTTCACGGACAAACAGGTGTCAAAAATTGGCGTGTTTTGGGGGGGGGGGCCCCCCCCCCCCCCCCCCCCCAACCGGGGGGGGGGGGGGGGGGCCGGGGGGGGGGGTGGG
>CAYOXS010000158.1:0-12818 GCA_964407935.1 uncultured Caldilineaceae bacterium | reverse complement strand
ATCAGGGGACTTCTTAAACCGGTGTTTTGTGGACATGTATCACCGTTCTTGACAATTGCCAGGATTATAAATTGAGTTCACCATGCCTACGACTCGTTGCAAGTCCGTATCAAATATAGGAGCGCCACTCATTCCTGGGATAATTTCCTGAGAAGAAATTTGCAGTACCCGAATCCCTTGGCTATTTTCAATGACACCTAAGATATCCCCTTTCGCCCACACCCCCAGAAAATCGCCCACTTTGGGGAAGCCAAAGGCGCTAAATTTGTGGTTGCCAGAGTCCTCACTGGAACCAATACTTACGCAAACAACTCCTTGCGGCAGACCATTAGCAAGCTGCAAAATAGCAATATCTTCGTCCTCAGCCGACCTCCATGCTTCAGGAATGACAGGTAATTGATGGGGTTCTCCCGTTTCACCAAAGGTAACAGCCACCAATTCGCCAGGTTGTGCACCAGCCGCAATGACGACATGAGCGCAAGTCACGGCTACTTCATTGTTGATGACAAAGCCTGTGCCATGAATTTTACCCGCTGCATCTTTGATTTGGAATACTGAACGCTTAAGGTCAGTTAGGTTCATGTTCCAAAATCAGAAGTATACGAAAGCCCCATAACCAATAGCCTCATTGTATATTCCTGCTGTTCAAATCAACGGGAAACGGCGTAAATACTTTCGTCCCATCACCTTTCGCCAAATTTTTCAGCATTTCGACGTATTCATGCCCCAATACATCATCCGACATTGTACGTCTTCCAAGCTCAACAAACACGGTAGCCAACTGAATATCCGTTTCATCCAGTGGCCCACCTTTATATCTGGCAATGGTAGCCAACACCTCGTCAATTAGCTCTTGTTGCGCCCGGTTGCGTTCCTCGGTAATACGACGGATGGAACGCGCCTCCGCGTTGGATTTTATCTCCAGCATCATCGCTTCCATCATAGTATCCGGCAGTTTGACCTCACGAATATCAACCCCGGTAAACGTGACCCCAACATTGCCTGCAAACCCATTCAACGCGGTCAAAATTTCCTGTTCAATCTGCCTTATCCGGCGGCGATTAGGCCGAAGAATGTCACCTCTGCCGGGGTTGAGTTCAAACAACTCATCCAGGGTGTAAGACATAAACTGGTCGCGCAATTGGCCAACCGGCGCGCCGCCGCCAAAACCGGACCACTTGCCGCCGGTGGTGTTATTGCTTATCGCTTTTAAGAGTGTTTCCTCTTTAACCGGGAAGACCTGGCGTTCATCCTTGTTTTCAATCAATCCTTCAACCTCCGGGCCTGCCTCACGCACCAGTCTGTAGCCAATGCCGATTTCTACTTCCAGTGGAATCCGGTCAGCCGTCATGACATTGGTTAATGATTGAACAGCAGACTGATTGGTCAGGTCAAATATCTCCCGGATATTTTCGTTGCGTTGAGTCAGCCACACGCCGCCGCCCACAATCCGGGTGATTTTGCCGCCGCGCTGCAACGCTACCGCATTGCCGGGATCAATCACCAACTTGCCCGGTCCGCCCAACTGCTTCATCACCCCACCCGTGCGAGTAGTCTTGACCTCACCCTCGCTAACCACCTGCCAATCATACTGCGTATTGAGAATCAGGGACAGCAGCGACCGAAACGCAGCCCAGATTGACACCTCTTCCACAATGTTGATGGACAACACATACACGCTGGCTACCAGAATGGTCAACATAGCCAGGGCCGTGGTGGCGATGGCGGAAATGAAACCGCCCAGCAACAGGGTAATGAACCGCTGCTCCAGCGCCACCACCCAATCAGCGGGCGGGCGGGCCTGCTGCAAACGCTGCTCAAATACCCAGGCGACCACTCCCAGCAACAGCACAAAAATCACCGCAAAAATCCAGCGGGCGCGGCTGGCCTCGTCCTCGTTGAACGTGGCCTGCAACAGCGTAACAAACAGCAATACCCCAATCCCAACCCACAAGGCGTAACCGTTCGGCCAGAACAACAACCCAATCCCAACCACCAAACCGATCAAAAACAAAAATCTCCGTGGCAACATAGTTCTCTCTTTATTGGCTACGTAAAATTAATATTGGATATAGGTCTTGTCATCGAGACGACAAATGATTTAAACAAAAAGGCTTCTCATGCGCATGCAACTGCATTGCGAGAAGCCTCATTTGACTATAAACGTGCAGGTGGAATAACCAGCTAATGACACGAGACGACAGTGTTCTCTGAGCGACGTTTTATTTAGTTTTCGCCAATTTTGAAAAGCACAACTGCCGCAATTCAGTCCGGCAAACCTCATTTTCGGCCAAAGATTTATGGGTATATCAAATGCAATATTCTTAGTATAAATTTACCCGATTACTGACGCGTGGGGAAGTGACAAATGTAACACAAATAAAGTGACATTCGTCACAAACAAATTACAACAGCCCGAATACTCTTAACATAGTAAAAAGGTACGGGTTCCTTCAATCGACACCCGCGACCGGTAATTATCCGAATTTGCCTGCCACATCTCTTGACATTTATTACAAAACCTGATAAAATACTGTACAAAACTTGGATTAATTATTGTGCGGTAGATAAAGTGGCGAAAGAAATAATTTGCGAAGCCAAAGACAAAATACTCGATACGGCAGCCGCGTTGTTTCGCCGGCAGGGCTGCGCCCCCATTTCGATGCGAGACAAGGAGTCCCCCACCCATGCATGTTGACAGTCTGAATTATGGTAAAGTACTGCCGGCCCATCTGTCCCACCGAAGTGTAGGCATGCCCATCGCGGTCTATCTGGCCTGGAAAGATATCTGGCGCAACAAAGGCCGTTATCTGCTGATCAGCCTGGTGGTGGCGCTCATCACCACGCTGGTGCTGTTTATCGCCGGGCTGGCCGAAGGGCTGGGCACCGGCAACCGCGAATACATTGAGAAACTCAACGCCGACGTACTGCTCTACCAGGCCAATGTCGATCTGTCCATTCCGTCCAGCCGCATTGGCTGGTCTACCATGCGCGAAGTGCGGCGCGTGCCGGGCGTGGTTGATGCCGGCTTTGTTGGCTTCAGCAACGGCTCGATTGAGCCTGGCGGCGGCGCTGAACCGCTCAAAATCTCGCTGATTGGTGTGGAACCCGGCCGGCCGGGCGAACCATTGGCGCAGCAGGGGCAAAATCTGCTCAGCCGCCGGGCCAAAGAAACGGTCATTGATGCCAACGTGGCCCGGCAAGCTAGCATAAAAGTGGGCGACACCATCACCGTGAAATCGATTGTGGGCACAGACGAGGAATTTTATGAGTTGAACGTTACCGGCATCAGCGACAGCCAGAAATACTCCATCCAGCCGTCAATTTTTGTGCCGTACCAAACCTGGGAAGAGATCAAACCGCGCGCCGCCAACACCGATCCGCAGGCCGAATACATTTTTAACATTGTGGCTATAAAAACGGATGGCAGCGCCGATTTTGACACAATGAAGCGCCGGCTGGAAAGCGCGGTCAACCATGTTGAGGCCACCAACATAAAAACCGCCTACGAAAACACGCCGGGCTACACGGCCCAGCAGAGCACGCTCAACACCCAGAAAATTTTTACGCTGGTCATCGGCGTGCTGGTGCTGGGCGGCTTTTTCCAGATTCAAACGCTGCAAAAAGTGGCCCAGATTGGGATGCTCAAAGCAATTGGCACTTCAAATTTGGCCATCGCCGCCACCTCGATTATTCAAATTGTGGCGATTAACGTGGTTGGCGTACTGATTGGCGGGCTGGGCACCTACGCCCTCACCCTCATTTTGCCGGCGGGTATCCCCATCATTTTCCGGGGCGATGCCGTTAGCAGCGCCATGCTGTCGCTGCTGCTGATTGGCCCGATTGGCGGGCTGGTGTCGGTGTTTACCCTGCTCCGGGCCGAACCGCTCAAGGCCCTGGGGCTGGCCTCTTAACAGGAGATTACCCGATGACGATTGCGCTTGAAACCCACGGCGTTACCAAAATTTACCACACCGGCGGCGTCGAGATCCGCGCCGTGGACGATGTCGCCTTGCAGGTTGAAGCCGGCGAGTTTGCCGCGCTGGTTGGCCCCAGCGGCTCCGGCAAAACCACCATGCTGGCCATTTTGGCCGGCTTACTCCGGCCGGATCGCGGCCAGATTTTGATTGAAGGCGAAGAACTGGGCCAGATGAAGGATGCCAGACGCACCAGATTTCGGGGGCAAAAAATTGGCTTTGTCTTTCAGGCCAGCAATTTGCTGCCCTACCTGACCGCGCTGGAAAACGTGGAATTAATCCTCAAACTGACCGGCCAGCTCACCGCAGAAAAACAGCGCGAGGCCAAAAAGCTGCTCACCCGGCTGGGGTTGGGCGAACGGCTGCACAACCTGCCTTCGCAGCTTTCTGGCGGGCAGCAGCAGCGCGTGGCCATTGCCCGGGCGCTCATCCACAACCCCACCGTGGTGCTGGCCGATGAACCCACCGCCAGCCTCGACACGGAACGCTCGTTTCAAGTGGTGCGCACCTTTGCCGACCTGATCCACGAGCAGAACCGGGCCGGAATTATGGTGACACACGACCTGCGCATGTGCCGGCACGTGGACAAAGTTATCCAGATGCTCGATGGCCGGGTGCGCAAAGTGATCACCAACCGCGCCGAAATTCTGGCTCTGGCCGGTGAAGGTGAAAAAGTGGCGGCGTAGGGAACTCACAAAAATTCGCGGAGCAGGCGGGTAAACGCCGCCGGCTGCTCCAGGTGAACGTTGTGGCCGGCGTTTGGCACAATCTGAACCTGCGCCCGGGGGATACGCGCCGCCATTTGCCCGGCCAGCGCGGTAAATTTGGCATCGAGCGCCCCGGCAATCAACAGCACCGGCATGGGCAACTGCGCCAACTGCTCCCACACCGATGGCTGCCGCCCCGGACTCAACTCGCGGATGATTTTGGCCAACCAGCGCGCGTCGTTGTGTAAACGGCGCGTTTTTGTTTGGGCCAGCAATTCCGGCTGGCGGCGCAGGCTGTCAAACAGTTCCATTTGATACCAGCCCTCAACAAATTCGGCCAGGCCGAGTTGCGCCAGCTCAGCCGCCCGCCGGTCATCGAGCGCGGCTCGTTCGCGGCGAGCCGGTTCGGCGGCTAGGCCGGGGCTGGCCCCCTCCAGCACTAACGCCGAGACGGCATCCGGGTATTTTACGGCAAAATAAAGGGCCAGCCGCCCACCCAGCGAATAGCCAATCAACCGCGCCGGCAGCGCGCCGGTTGTGCGGAGAAACGCGAAAAGCGCGTCGGTTACGGCATCAAAATTGAGGGGAATATTGAGGGGCAACTGCGTGTTGCGGCCGTGGCCCGGCAAATCTGGCAGCAGGCAGTAAAACTGGCCGGCCAGCGGTTCAACCAGCGGCAGCCAATCGGCAGACTGGCCCATAAAACCGTGCAAAAACACAATGGGCGGGTTTTGCCGGCGGCCACGCTGCAAATATGGCCAGCTCATCGCCGGGAGCAACTCATGTGCCGCTGTTGGCCAGTAAATGGGCCAGATCGGCCTGCAGGCCGTCCGGCTCAAACCCAAAGGGGTAAGTGAGCAGCAGTTGCTGCTGGGGATTGATCAAATACAGCCGGGCAGTATGATTAACCAGATACCCCGCCGCCGAGTTGCTGGTTTCTTCTTTTTCGGCGTATGCTCCAAATTGCTTCATCACTTCCTGGGTTTTGGCGTAATCGTCGGTCAGGCCGATGAAACCGGGGTCAAAGTGGCTCAGATAATCGCGCATCGCTTCGGGGGTGTCCCGGTCGGGGTCCACGGTCACAAATATCACCTTCACCCGATCACGCTGCTCAAAATCGACCAGCGCGGTTTTGACATCGGCCAGGGTCAGGGGGCAAACATCCGGGCAAAAAGTGTAGCCAAAAAACAACAACACCACGTCGCCCTGCACATCACTCAATTGAAACGGCTGTTCATTCATGTCCTGCAATTCAAAATCAGTGAGCGCCAGCGGCGGGTCAAACACGGTGCCAGAAT
The DNA here is from genome assembly GCA_964407935.1 of uncultured Caldilineaceae bacterium. Classification (GTDB taxonomy): domain Bacteria; phylum Chloroflexota; class Anaerolineae; order 4572-78; family J111; genus J095. Next base: position 6,836 of record CAYOXS010000158.1, on the reverse strand, counting down.
ATTCGTAGGTTGAGGCACAAGCACTACTCAACAGCCCCAGCAATAACAACATCAGTGCGACAAAAATTGTGGTTGTGTAACGTTTCATAACATCCTCGCAGTTGGGTGTAAACAAAATTGTCCGATTTTTCACCTGTTTGTCAAATTGAGGCCAAAACTGTTGGGCGCGCCGGCAAAAAACCGGATCGATTGTTCACTCGTTTCGCTGGTTCTCCGGCGTGATTCGCTAACTGCTAGCTCCAACAAAATGTTAATTGGCCGCAGATATTGTTTGAAACAGAGCCAGTTGGCCAACCCGGTCAATCCGTGAAGCTGGGGCGTTGTGCGGCGCGGCCACTCTTGCCGAATCACGCCACTTTTTGGGCAGCGGTTGGTTTACGGTTAAACGGGTTTGTGGTATCATGCAGCAAGCTGATTTTTTCGCCACTCTTGTCAGGAGAATATCCCCTATGAAAGCGGTTGTTATGGCCGGTGGCGCAGGGTCTCGCTTGCGCCCGCTAACCATACAAAGGCCCAAACCCATGATCCCTATCGTTAACAAGCCGGTCATGGGGCATATTCTGGATTTGCTCAAAAAACACGATATCACCGAGGTGGTGGTCACCGTGCAGTACCTCGCTGACTTCATCCAGGACTACTTTGGCGATGGCTCCAGTATCGGCATGAAAATCCACTACAGTGTGGAAGAAACGCCGCTGGGCACAGCCGGCAGCGTTAAAAATGCCCAGGAATTTTTAGATGATACGTTTTTAGTGATCAGCGGCGACGCGCTGACCAACTTTAACCTGACCAAACTGCACGACTACCACAAAAACGCCAACACGCTGGCCACGCTGGCGCTGTACAATGTTTCCAACCCGGTTGAGTACGGCGTGATTACCATTAACAGCAGTGGCCACATTACCCGCTTTCAAGAAAAACCGAGCCGCGGCAACGTGATGTCTGATTACGTGAACACCGGCATCTACATGCTGGAGCCGGAAATTCTGGATTACGTACCACCCAATACCCCCTTTGATTTTGCCAAAGACCTGTTCAGAATGCTGCACGAACGCGGCTACCCGCTGCACGGGTTTATCGCCGATGGCTACTGGTGCGATGTTGGCAACATTTCCGAATACATTCGGGCCACCGCCAATGCCCTGGAGGGGCAGATTGAGGGGATGGACCTGGGCAATTATATGGGCGATGGTATCTGGGCCGGGCAGGACGTTGAAATTGCCTCAACCGCTTATTTAAAGGGGCCAATTTACCTGGGCAATTCGGTGCAGATTAAAAGCGGCGCCGTAATTTTGGGGCCAACCGTGATCAGAGATTACACGGTTGTTGATAACGAAGCCCAGATTGACCGCTCAATTTTGTGGCGCAACTGTTACATCGGTGAACGGGTGCAAACCAGCGGCGCAATTGTGCTGCGCCAGTGCAGCTTAAAATCATACGCCACTGTTTTTGAAAGCGCCGTTATTGGCGATGGCACCATTATTGGCGAAGGGGCAGTCATCCACCCCAGCGTTAAAATTTGGCCGGGCAAAGAGGTTGAACCAGGCGCAATTGTCAACAGCAGCATAATCTGGGGTTCGCAGGGGCGGCGCGTGCTGTTTGGCCGCTACGGCGTAACCGGCGTGGTCAACATTGATTTAACGCCGGAATTCAGCGCCAAACTGGGCGCGGCGTTTGGCGCCACCCTGCCCAGAGGGTCAATTGTAACCATTAACCGAGATATGCACCGCAGCCCGCGCATGATCAAACGCGCCATCATTTCCGGGCTGCCTTCCGCGGGCGTAAACGCCTGGGATTTGGGCAGCCAGCCTATCCCGGTGGCTCGTTATTACACCAAAATCAGCAACGCCGAAGGCGGCGTTCACGTGCGGTTATCGCCTTTTGACCAGCGGGTGGTAGACATCCGTTTTATGGACCGCGAGGGCATGAATCTCAACAAAAACGCCGAGCGCAATATTGAACGCATCTTCTTCAGAGAAGATTTTCGGCGCGTGTATCTGGACGACATTGGCAGCATTGATTACGCCGAACGGGTGCGCGAGCGTTACATTGAGGATTTTCTCAAGCACCTCAATACCAGAGCCATCCAGAATAATTCGTTTAATTTGGTGATCAACTACTCAGACGCGCCCATTGCCACTGTATTGCCGGTAATATTGGAGCAGCTCAAATGCAACGTAGTGGCCTTAAACGCCAGCGTGGATATTACCAATTCATTTGTTGACCAATCGCAATTTCAAAAAACGCTCAAGCAAATGCAGCTAATTACCACGGCGCTGGGCGCTCAACTGGGCGTTCATCTTGAGCCGGGCGGTGAAAGAATTGTGGTGGTTGATGACCGCGGCACGCTGCTCAAAGGAATTACGGCCTGCGCGGTAATGACCGAGCTGGCCCTGCGCGATGCCCCGGGCAGCGCCATCGCTATTCCGGTCAATTTGCCCAATATTTTTGAGAAAATTGCCAAACGGCACGGCGGGCGCATTATCCGCACCGATATGGAATCTGATGCCCTGCTCCAGGCAACGTATGCCAACAATGTTATTATGGGCGGCAATGGCCGGGGCAACTTTATCTTCCCCGATTTTCAGTGCGCATTTGATGGAATGATGGCCGTAGCCAAATTGCTGGAATTTTTGGCCACCCAAAATGTGCTGATCAGCGATGTCGCCCTCAATTTGCCGCCGTACCACATCGCCGACCGGCGCGTATCCTGCATTTGGGAAGCAAAACCCAAAGTAATGCGGCTCATCAGCGAAAAGTTTGATCACTACGCCAACCAAACCGAACACGGCGTTAAAGTGAATTTGGGAGCCGACCGCTGGGTGCTGATTGTGCCCGACCCCGACCAACCCTACTTCCGTGTTACCACCGAAGCCGACTCGCAGGCCGAAGCCGAAGCGCTGGCCGACGAGTACGCGCAGGTCATTGAAAAAATATCTCCGATGGAATAAAAAAAGAGCCGCATCGCAAAGATACGGCTCTTTTTATTCTGGGTGTGAACAAAACGGATTGGGAAAGAGGAATTGGGGGGAACTACCCCCCAAGCCCCCGGCCTGCGGCAATAACCGGGCAGGTTAGCTGATTTCAGCGACAGCGCCTTCGGCTTCCAGTTTGGCTTTGGCGTCTTCAGCCACTTCTTTGGACACGCCTTCCATCACTTTGGCCGGAGCGCCATCAACCAGGTCTTTGGCTTCTTTCAGGCCCAGGTCAGAGCGCAGGGTGCGCACGGCTTTAATAACCTGAATTTTCTTGGCCCCAACATCTTTCAGGGTGACGTCAAATTCAGTTTTTTCTTCAACTTCTTCAACTGCGGCGGCGGCAACCGGCATCGCAGCCATTGCTGCAATCGGAGCGGCGGCGCTTACGCCCCATTTTTCTTCCAACATTTTGGTCAGTTCGGCCGCTTCCAGAACGGTGAGCTGGCTCAGTTCTTCAACAATTTTAGCAAGATCTGCCATTACTATAAACTCCTTGAGTATTTTCTATAATGAGATAGTTTATTTTCAACATTAAGCCTCGACCGCAGCCGGTTCGGCTTCTTTTTCGGCGTAGGCATTGACCACATTGACCAACTGCCGCACACCGCCAGCAATCACGCCAACCAGTTGACTGGCCGGGGCATTGATGACGCCCAACAGTTGCGCCCGCAAAACTTCCAGCGGTGGCAGTGAAGCAAGCTGTTTCACTTCGGCTTCGGTAATTACAGATTTGCCCATTACCCCGCCTCTAACCGTCATCGCCTCATTGCTTTTGGCAAAATCGGTGATTGCTTTGGCCACGCCAGGAACATTTTTGGCGCAAAAACCAATACCGATGGTCCCTGTCAGCAACTTATCTACGCTGGGCAAACCAGCTTCTTGCAAGGCTCGTCTGGCCAGGGTATTTTTTACAATCAGATAACTACCTTCGGCTTCACGAATTTTGGCCCGAAGTTCCTGAACCTGAGGCACCGTCATGCCGCGATAGTCGGTGATAATGATCCCATCGCAATCCACAAGCTTTTCCAGGTAGCTGGCGACAAGTTCTTCCTTTTTCTCGCGCGTTATAGCCAAGTTTTTTACCTCCTTTCTCAAAAATTAAAAAGTCTCTGCCACACCAAGGCAGAGACTTTTCAAAGCAGGCAACATGCAACATTTTGCAAGCACCTTAATTATCTAAGCGTCTACCTCGGCAGGCTGTGTTACCAATTGAGCGTTATCCGCACCTGCTGTCTTGGGTATCCAAAAATTCAGTTTTTAGTTAGACTGCGCTTTTTAGCGTTTAAGCAACCTTCAGCACCGAGGCCTGGGTTGCGTCTACTTTAATACCAGGCCCCATTGTGGCAGCCAGGGTTACTCGCCTGATGTAAATCCCTTTGGCCGCGTTTGGTTTGGCCTGAACAATGGCTTCCATCAACGAAGCCAGGTTTTCCAGCAGCGCCTCTTTGGTGAAGTTGGCCTTGCCAATAGGCACATGGACGTTAGCGGTTCTGTCCAGCCGAAACTCAACCCGGCCGGCTTTCAGCTCGCTCACCACCCGGCCAATATCTTCGCCGGGAACAACTGTTCCGGCTTTGGGGCTGGGCATTAACCCCCGCGGGCCGAGCACTTTCCCCAACCGGCCTACCTTAGACATCACATTGGGCGTAGCCACCGATACATCAAAATCAAACCAGCCGCCCTGAATTTTCTGCACGTACTCATCCGTGCCGGCAAAATCGGCGCCCGCGTCAAGGGCCGCTTTCTGGTCTTCGCCTTCGGCAAATACCAGGATGCGGACAATATTGCCGGTTCCGTTGGGCAACTGCACCGTCGAGCGAATTTGCTGGTCGGCTTTGCGGGGGTCCAACCCCATGCGCAAATGGGCCTCAATTGTGGCGTCAAACTTGGCATAAGACGTCTGTTTGACCAGATCTACGGCTTCTTCTGGCGTGTAAAATTTTTGGGGTTCAATCAGTTTTGCTGCTTCTTGATACTTTTTGCCTCGTTTAGGCATGTTATCCTCCTAAAGGTGGTGATTGCGGGTTTTTTAACCCTCCCACATTAATGGCAACCGGTTAATCTTCTACCACAATGCCCATGCTGCGAGCCGACCCTTCAATCTGCCGCATAGCGCCCTCTACGTCAATGGCGTTGAGGTCTTGCATTTTAGACTGGGCGATTTCGCGCACCTGCGAGCGTGAAATCTTGCCAACCTTGTTGCGGTTGGGCACTCCAGAGCCTTTGGGCAAGCCGGCGGCCTTTTTCAACAGGTCGCTCACGGGCGGTGATTTGGTGACAAACGAAAACGTCTGGTCGGTGTAGATGGTCACCTCGGCCGGAATAATCGACCCAATCTGGCCCTGCGTTCTGGCGTTATATTCTTTACAAAACGCCATAATGTTGATTTGATGCGGCCCCAAAGCGGTACCAACAGGCGGCGCCGGGTTGGCCTTGCCGGCCGGAATCTGCAGTTTTACAACAGCTTTTATTTTTTTAGCCATTTTCAATCCTTCTCAATAATTTCCCTATCAGGCACGTTCTACCTGTAAAAAGTCAAGCTCAATGGGCGTTTCACGTCCAAAAAAGTTTACCAACACGCGCACCCGCCCCCGGTCAAGGTCAATTTCATCGACAGTGCCCATAAAGTCTTCAAACGGGCCTTCAACAATCCGAACTTTTTCACCAACTTTGAAACTGACCTTAATTTTGGGTGCTTCGGCTTCCATCCGTTTGAGAATTTTATCAACTTCGTCAGGGCGAAGCGGTGTGGGTTTATTACCGGAACCGACAAAACCTGTTACACCGGGCGTATTGCGCACCACGTACCACGAGTCTTCATCCAGGATCATTTCTACCAGAATGTAACCCGGGAAAACGCGGCGTTCAATGGTGCGGCGATGGCCATCTTTCAGTTCTACTTCTTCCTCGGTTGGAACAACGACCTGAAAGATTTTGTTTTGCATCCCCATCGAATCAATGCGATGCCTCAGGTTCTTTTCAACCTTGTTTTCGTAACCGGAATAACTGTGAACGACATACCATTCGGTGCCAGAAGGTTTTTCTTGTTCTTCGGAGCCGCCGCCATCGCTGTCTAGCGCATCCTCGTCAACAACATCATCCACTTCTGTTTCAGCAGCAGGCTCCACAACCGGCTTATCGGCTTTCTTGGCGCTTTTTTTCAACTTTTCAGCCATAACCTTCTCTCAACTAAACCAAACCGACTGACTATGCTTCCAGGCTGTTGTAGTAAAATGCTGCAGTACCCGCAATAAACAACACAACCGCAATACCAATTCTAATCCAATCACCGCCAATAACACCGGCCACCACAATTTGGAAGATGTAGTCCAGAGCGCCCAGGAAAAAGGCCATAACCAGGGTGACCGCCACGATGATAAGCGTCAGGTTTTTTGTTTCATCGCGGGTTGGCCAGGTTACCCGGCGCAATTCAGCACGCGTATCAAGAAAATATTTTACAATTACATTCGGTTCGTTGCCCGAGCTTGTTGTGACCGGACGTGATTTTGACTTTGCCACCCTAAATCCCCTTATTTGGTTTCACGATGAAGCCGATGGATGCGGCACCGCGGACAATACTTTTTTAACTCCATGCGGCTTGGGTCATTCCGTCGGTTTTTCTCGGTGGTGTAATTGCGTTCGCCACATTCGGTACAAGCCAGCGTGCTTACAATTCGAATCGCTTTTTTAGCCATAATTCATTAAAAAGAGGGTGAGAAGACGTCGAGTGCCTTCTCCACCCTCAGACTCCTTTCTGATAAAACCAGCGTCAAAATTTACCCTGGTCTATTCAACCAGTCAGCTTATTCGATAATTTTGGTGATAATCCCGGCGCCAACGGTCCGGCCACCTTCGCGG